>NZ_JBSYVT010000005.1:0-165885 GCF_054112845.1 Acinetobacter sp. NigerLNRRAM0016 | reverse complement strand
AGTTTTTCTGGTTATCTAATATTGATGCGTATCTGATCTCAGAAAAAGTTTTTAGGTCAGTAATCTAGATGTGGTGGTTAAAATTAAATGTTGCTCTTATATGCTTTTATCTTAAAGCTCATTTACATACAGAGTCTTTGTCATTGAAGTTACTAAATTGGGGTCGAGTAAAATTATGATAAAAGAGGAGTATTCGTATATCAGCTTTACTTGGACTATTAGTGTAATCAAAATTTTCATGATAAATGTAAAAACTGGAAACTATGTACGTGATTTTTTTTTCTATCTAAGAAGAATATCTAAAATTTAAAAGTTTACTTACAGGATAAGCCTAATGAATCAGAATCTCCTAAATTTTGGATTGGACAATATATAAGTAAGTTGGATTATCAGACTAATCTATTCTAGAGATTGGTCTGATGCGAAATGTTAATTGTGCACTACTATTGCTGCTTGCCAAATCTGCGCGAGTTGTGCAAAGGGTACAGGCAGTGTGTATAGGCTCAAAGGATCATTAACAATCAGCATTGGGACTATGCCAGATGGTGTAGACTGGAAAAACATACCGCGAATCACAATGACATGATTCATTCCAGAAGGATAGCCAGATGGTGTTGTCGAGATTTGCATAATAATGGGCTTATTTTGAGCCAAGGTTCTGTAGACAGTCATTGGGTCTGCTGGTGTTGAGTAGCTAATATAACTTCCACCAAAATATCTTAGCAGCTGTTGAATCTCCCTAAGCGATCCTGTTACTGCGCAATTATAAAAACGTGAGCAGCAATATGGGATTGGTGCATTTTTAGAAAGCGCAACCATCGCACATTGCTCAGGAGTATTCGTTGGTCCATTTTTGTAGTGAATGATTTGCTGTGCAACGGCAGCCCAGCACCAGACTTCTGTTTGCTGAGGAAGATTACGTATTGGTATATCAATTGGTGGCGGTGGGAACGCATAACTTGATATTGATGCTACAAGAAGAAAGGACATTAAAATCCATTTCGCCATGAACTTTTTCATTTAACATGCTGCAATTTAAGATATTGAATGTTAAGTATATTAAGTTTAAGAATTACAGACTATCAATAAGTTAGTAGCACTTTGCAATCAGTGAGAAAAATCATAATGAGAGGTTTTTTATTGGGCGTTATTTACGGATTTAAAGCTTACAAAGTTCTTGCAAAGAAACAACAGCCCAAATTTATATCTCGTACCTAGCAGTCTTAGCGTAAGAGTACTTGTACAATTTATTGCGCAGAAATTATAGCGACATTGGTAGGGCTTAGTAGCGGAACTTGTATAGATGATTCGTATGCCATGATAACCGCATGAGTTGGAAGTCAGCTCAATCTGAACAAAGCTATCCAATCTGGCTTATGGACCTCCATTATTGTTAAATTTACCCATGAATTCATGTTGGATGAGATTTAGGAGAGATCATGCTAAGTGACTTCTTTTTTGTGTCTGAAATATCTGGGTTAGCGATGGAATGCTGACTCTTCAACTACATCGGCATACAAGAAAAGGGGGAAATATTGATCGAAGACTAAAACGAGATGAAGAAATCCAAAGATAGTTTGAGTAACTGTAGCTTTACAGTTGGATTGCTGGGTGTATAAAAAGTGTGGAGATCATTGAATTACTCAATCGACGAGCTAAAGAAATAACGGGGTGAATTTGTTCACAAATGGCGTCCAGTATGGGGCTTTTTTTGCAAGATAGGCATCTTCTTTCGCAGAGCAAACGCACATCATGACATCAATAGATATTTATTTTTTCGTGCACTCTATTTTTAGAATGCACGGTAGCCTAGATTTATAGAAGTTGGCATAAAAAAGAATAGAAGGGATTTAATTTTAGAGGATTTGAATATGACTCATTGAGTTACCCATTCCACAGTCTTTTGTATAGTTGTTTCTAACTCAGTTGGAGGAATTTTCCATTGTTGATTGAGTCGATTAAATGTTCTTAAATCGAGCTTTTCAGTTCGGATAAAATTTAACATTTCTGCTGACATATCTAATTTATTTGCCAGCCATTGCCACTTTAAAATGCATTTTAAGAGAGATATGGAAATAAAATGGCGTGGAGGGTTCATCTGTAGTGTCTTTGCAATAATGTTTACTAAAGTTTGAAGTGAGATCTGCTTGGGATTTGCGACTAAAATCTCCTGCCCAATTCTTTGAGGATCTTTACTTGCATGTACCATAGCATTAACCAGCATAGTGACCGATACTAAAGGGAGTGAATGCTTTGATGTACCAGGAAGGGCATTCATTTTTCTTTGTTGCAGCTGTTGAATGAGGGCAGCAATTGGTTGAGAAGCAGGAATTTCTCCGTTTATTTCATCTCCAATCACCGTCGCAGGGTGGATGACTGTCCATGGTATATCTAATAAGTCTGCCTGTTTAATCCAGTTAAAATGACCTTGAATCTTTGAGGCTTCATAAGCGCCTAAAGTGTCATAGATTTTTGACCAGTGCGTTTTTTCGATATTTTCTCGATATATGCCTGCTTTTTTTAGATGTTGATCTAGCGTCAACATATAGCCAGACAAGTGTATTGCGCGTTCTAAATGATAATGCTTGCTTACACTCTGCAATAGATTCGTCAATCCATCGACATTAACCGCTTGAGCCTGCTGCATGGACAGATGCCATTTGAATAAGGCACTTGTATTGTAGAGGTAATTCACTTGATTTAATGTTTTCCAGTCTTCAGGCGATAACCCTAATTCTGGTTGGGTAATATCTCCCTGAATAAAACTCAGTTGTTGATGGTCGATGTTTTGCTGTGACAGCCAATGACGTAGTTGAGCTGCTTGTTCATCAATATTACGGCAGATAGCAAAGACTCTTGTATGATCTTTGAGTAGTTGAGCAATAAGAAATTTGCCGATAAATCCAGTTGCACCAATTACTAGGGCAGTTTGAGACGATGTAGGCATATTATTAAACTCGATGAATAGATATTGCTTACGCTAAACTATGGACTACACTCTATGGTCAAGCGTTTTAAAAAGATAAAAGGGAGCCAGCCATGCTAATAGGAGAACTATCAAAACAGATTAATTTAAGTCGGGATACTATTCGTTTTTATGAAAAGATGAACTTGATCCAGCCCTTGGTACGCAATAATGGCTATAAAGATTATCCCGAACAGATACTTCAACAATTAAAACTCATCCAGACCGCAAAAAATCTCGGCTTTACCCTTGCCGAAATAAAGCAAATTATTGATCTTGTAGGAGAAAATGAAATTCCTGTCACGCAATTTCACACAATTTTGCAGGAAAAGTTATATTTGATCCAAGAGAAAATAGGGCAATTGCAACATATGCAAAACATGCTTGAGAATCTGTTGGATGGTGAGCCTTGTCCTTTAAGAAAAGGATGTGATGTAACTGGGATTGGATAGCGAATATTGGGGAATTCTGAACTCACTTTTTCTTGTTATAAAAGATGCTAAGTAGAATGATGATATTGCCTAAGATTAAAGAAATAATTGTAGATTTAAAACCTGATCGAGCTGTAATCTAATTTAGCCTGTAAAAATCAAAGTAGTTGCATATATAAGAATAAGCGGAAATTTGTATAGAACAATGCAGTGTTTTTCCGAGAATGGAAATGAATCAAACTGATTTTTTTAAATGCCTGTCAGATCCGACTCGCTAAGAAATTGTGAAGCTTGTTATGGCAAAGCAAGATGATTGCATATGCGAATTGACTGAACAGCTTTCAATGAGTCAGCCTAAGGTTTCTAGGCATTTAGCATTACTCAGAAGCCTATGAATTCTGCTCGATCAATGCCAAGGATAATGGGTTTATTACCGTTTAAATCCAGCTCTACGATTGGGCAAAACAGAGAGTTTCCATTATCTCTAGTCAAAATGACGAAATAATGAATAGGCTAAATATTGATTCGCCTGTTTCACTTCATTGTGAGTAATTTTATGAAATTCTTATTTTTATGTACGGGTAATAGTTGCCGTAGCATCCTCTCTGAAGTGTTATTTAATAGCCGTGCCCCAGAGGGCTGGAAGGCTTACAGTGCAGGAAGTAAACCAACAGGAAAGGTTCATCCATTAACGATCAAAACTTTAGAAAATCTAGGATTGTCTACAGAAGGGTTGTCGAGTAAAAGTATTGATGATTGTGAGCAATATCACCCTGATGTTGTGATTACGGTATGCGACCAAGCAGCACATGAAGCCTGTCCACTTTATTTAGGTGGTGCAATCAAGGCGCATTGGGGGCTTGCAGATCCATCCCATCTAGATCTACCTGAAGATGAAAAATTGAAAGCATTTCAAATTACTGTTGATCATATTAATAAACGTTTAGATGCCTTGTTTGCTTTGGATATTCATAAACTCACACGCCCTGAACTGATAGCAGAAATGAATAGAATTTCACATATTGATTAATCCCAGAAGAGAGCAATTCGCTCTCTTTTTTCATTCTTGAAAGTAGAGTTGATAGTCATCTATGGTGATTTGAGTTTTAATTTTTTATAGTGATTTGGGTGATATCTATAAGTTCAAGGGACAAAACTCCTTGTTTTTCTTGACATTGATAAAGCTCTAGTTAAAAGCTTGGCAGAAAGGGCATTCAAGTAGCATCTGACAGTAATTTGTTTAAAAGTGAGAACTGGTAGGTGATATGTGAAATAAATTTTAAAAAATATGCTTTATTTAATGAAAATGAAACATTAAGCAATAGAAATAAGAAAAATGTTGATTATTATGGGATTTTTTTAATATTGGGGATTTCATTATGCGTAAAAAATTATTTTTCTCCTTTCTGCTTTTAAATTCTATCATTGCAAACAATACTTATGCTGCTGACGATAGGATCTCTAATTTAATTTTAAAAGTGAATGCCAAAGCAAACAATAATGCCGATATCGATCTAATAGAAAACAAGTTACTTGGGCGTGCTAGCTGGAAAATTAAATGTCAATACAAAGTATTTGAAGACATGAAAGCCTGTGTGATGAGCAAAGGTCCTATTTCAATTTTGCATGTTAATCATCAATACATTGTGAATATTGGCGAAAAGAACTTAAAAGATAATCCTGCTTATGTTTATGTAGATAACAATGAAATCTTGCAAGAACGAGAAGGATTATTCAGAAATGGGGATGAACTTATTAAACAATTTAAGCGTGGTAATTACGCGTTTACCCGATTCCAGAATAATAAAAAACAACTTGTTGAGAATAAGATCTCATTGAATGGCTTCACTGACGCATTTAACGATATGGAAGCGCAATTTTCAAATCTAGGTAATGAGAGAAATCTTAGCTTTTGATTATGAAGCAAAAACCTCTATGAATTGCTGATGTTGATTTGAGGTCTTGAATGGTAGATCGCAAGTCGACATTGGCGAAGTCGTAAAGAAATTGGATTAGAGTTTTTGATAAATAGAGTGCCTTGTGGCACTTTATTTATCTTTAAAGTTGCTACCAATCAAAACAATATTCTTCGGTTCAATGAGAGTCACATTTTTCTTTTCATCAATTACAGCACAGAGCGAAGTACCACATTTGATAAGATAAAACTCTTGACCATGCGCTTTTATTGTAGGCAAGTGTGAGGGATTTGCTAAGGTTTTTGCTAAGGTTTTTTTAGCAGATTTGCTTGTTTTAATATCAATTGCAGCAAAGGTGAAAAATGCAGATAAGGTTAGAACACAAATGAAGAATGGCCAAAAAAATAAACGTATACGATTTGCACGTTGTTCATCTGTAAGACTTTGGTTGTGAATTTGAGGTCGTTGTTGTTTATTGGACTTAAAAGGATTTTTTAGATTACTTGGATATCTAATATTGAGTATTGCAAAGATATATAATACGAAGCTTAGTAATAAACCTCCAAGCGATATAAATGTCAGCCAATTAGCACAATTTAGAAATCCCCAATTGATTTTTTCTGCTGTAGGAAGTTCAAAACCACTGGATCTACGTAGAATACAGCCATATATGCTGCTAGATAGTTCTGTCCGCAAGCATAAAAAAAAGCTGTGAGTAGAGTTATTATCACAGCAATATCAACAGAAAGATTTGATTTCATTTTCTATCACATTTTCCTCTTAAGGCATTTCTTAGCATCACTACTTGACAGGCAGCCACATGGCTTGACCGTCACGGTCTAGGCTTTTCCAGCCTATTTGTCCTGATTTTTTACATTGTTTTTACCAATTTTGAGCTTGCGTTTGAGTCCTACAGTCTGCACATATCTTGGCATACACTTGGAAAGTAGTTAGCCCCAAAACTAAAATGAGTAAATTTTTATAAAGTCATAAAATTCCACCAACAGTACGGTACAACTTAGCCAAGTAAAATGACCATCAAAGAGGCTAGTTTGTATTGTGAAGTTTAGTACTCTTCAATACGTTCTACTTTCTTTATGAGTTTAAATTTTCCATTTTCAAATACATAATAAAAGTCATATTCACCAGTTTTGTTATAGTCATTGTCATATTCAATCCCATGGGTAATCAGTAAGCGGCTGTCAGGTCGCGTACCAGTAACATTCTGACCTAATTCAGAACCAAAGCCTTGTTCTACAACTTGCCCTGTGCGTTTGCTGACAAATGTTTGCATAATACAAGAAGTCCCACAGCCCCAAACTGCCATTACATATTCACCTGCAAATTCAGGGTCACTATTTAATGCAGCAGAAAGCCTCGTCTTGAAGGATTTAGCTGTATCGTTATTCATCTTAAGTTTGGCTGTTTTCCCCGTATAAACACTGGCAGGGTAGTCTTTGTATTCAGGCAAAGAATCAGCAAATGAAATGGTCGATAAGCCTGTAAGTACGGCGGCTATAAGGGTATTTCTAATCACGTAATATTCTCTATATGCATTGATTTTTAAATATTGTCAGTTTTGATGAATCTGAGAAAGTTTATATTTGGTGCGATGATAATACATGGCTATTTAGCTAGAAAATTATAGAAATAATGTTAAGAAAGCCTCCTCTGAAATCACTGGTATATTATGTCTTTTAAGTAAGGCTGAGGTAACTCCATCCCCACTAATTTTGACACCTTTAAACTCACCATTAGAGATCGTAGAACTACCACAAGAAGGGCTGCTCTCTTTAAGCACTACTTTTGTTGCTTGTATGTTTTTCACTTTCTCCAAAGTTATATACGCTCCTTTGATAAAAGCTTCTGTCACATCTTTTCCAGATCGCTCAATAACTTTAGCTTTTCCATCCAAAACATCATGACCGTTCCCGTCAATAATTTCAGCTGGCTCCCTTGGGGTTTGTAAACCACCAAGAACTTCAGGGCAAACAATAATAGCTTTCCCTGTATCGACTAAATTTTTGATTTTTTCATCTAAGCAGTCAGTACCGTTATAACGAACTTTTAAACCAGCTAAACAAGCGCTTACTACAATCATATTTTCCTCATTCGTTTAATTAGAATGAAAACTAGCCTTAGTATGAAGATGCATAAAGCGTAAGTACTCTACCAAATTAGATGGCGTGTTCGCTATAGAAGTTAGGCAAGCCCTGCATACTTGTGCTTACTATCTATGGGTGTCTGACCTCTAAAGTGATAAAATATAGTGAGTTTTTCAAAGTATACCTATTATCTTTTAATCAAGCATTTCAGGTACAAAGGGCTACAACTTCGAGAAACATTAAACTATTGTAAATACTAGAGAAAACCACCTGATGCTAACCCTTCCAATGACAACTAAACTCGGTGGTTTCTACCTATTTTACTATTGTATCGTTGGAACCTTCATGCCGTTTTGGAGCCTGTATCTTGAAGATCAAGGCTTCAGTTATCAAGAAATTGGTATTTTATCTTCAATCGCCATTGTTACCCGTTTTTTCGCGCCGTTTATTTGGGGGTGGATTGCAGATAAGTCGGGCAAGCGGATGCTATTGGTTCGTATCGCGACTTTGATGGAAGCATGTATCTGGTTTTTGATCTTTGTCATACCGAATAGTTTTCAGTCCGTCGCTTTATTAATGCTCATTTTTAGTTTTTTCCAGAACGCAATCCTTGCTCAATTTGAAGGTGTTACACTTTTTTGGCTCGGAGAGAAACGAGCTGAATTATATGGCAAAGTACGAAAATGGGGCTCTGTTGGTTTTATCATCGGTGTATTTTGTATCGGTGCATTGTTAGAAATTATCCCAATTTCGATGCTCCCGATCATGCTACTTTGTATATCATTTTTGGCTTTCATTTGGTCATTTACGATTAAAGAGCCGACGAGCGCGCCCAAATCACAAAAACAACTTGATCCTTTGTGGCCCATTATAAAAAGACCTGTGGTGGCTGCATTTTTTGCTATTGAATTCATTATGTTGTTTTCACATGCGCCTTTTTATAGCTTTTATAGTAACTATCTGCAGCAATCAGGTTATTCCACCACGGCAATTGGATTACTCTGGTCCGTTGGTGTAATCGCAGAAATCATTATGTTTGCGTTTGCCAATCTTTTTCTACAACGATTTTCTTGGCGCTTGCTGGTTAGTATCTGTTTAATTATGACCAGTTTACGATGGTTTGCCGTGGGATTATTTCCGCATAGTTTCACCTTACAATTTCTCGCGCAAACTATACATGCATTCAGTTTCGGGCTTTTTCATATGATTGCGATGCGCATCATTTTTGAAAACTTTATGCTGACTCAGCAGGGCCGTGGTCAGGCGCTGTATAGCACAATGTGGGGGCTAGGTGTGGCAGCTGGTAGTCTGCTGGCTGGAAAATATTGGACTGACATTTCAGGTGAGTCTGTATTCATGATTGCAGGACTTGCTGTACTTATGGGGTTGCTCTTTGTGGCAGCACTGCCGAATCAAGTACAGAAGTCCATTTAAATCAAGCTAGAGCTTAATCTCGTTGTACTTTTGCATCCATGGTTGAGTCTGTTCTAATTGATGCGCCAGTTGTAATAGCCGATCTTCACGTCCAAATGGCGCCACAAACTGAGAGCCTAATGGGAGCTGATTCTTGTTCCAATATAACGGAACGGACATGGCTGGTAATCCTGTAATGTTGGCCAATTGAGTAAAAGGAACCCACTTTAAGTTCTCTTTGACAATTTTTTCAATGAGCTTTCCTTCTGCGAGTCTATGTGCTTGTCCTATTTTGAGCAGTCCCTTGAGCAATTGTTTTTGCCATACAGGTGTTTTAACTTCACCATTTTTCGGCGCAGTAGATGCAGTAGAAGGAATGAGGTAAAGATCATATTGCTCAAAGAATTGGTTCATTTGACTGGCATAATGTCCCCAATTATTCAGGTTGTGAATATATTGCAAGGCTGTAGTCTTTTCACCAAAGGCAGCGAGTGCAAGAGAGTCCAGTTCAAAGTCTTCATCACTTGCATTTAGAAGGTTTCGTGACTCTTGTAATGTATAGGCAAATTGACTAAACCATGTCGTAATAAAGTCTTTGGCTAAATTCATTCCATCAATTGCAGGTTCAGCTTCAACCACAAGATGCCCTAAAGATTCCAATAGTTTGGCTGTATGTAAGATGGCAGCTTCCGCTTCGGCAGACACCTTGGTTCCAATTGGGGATTTGGTGCTATAGGCAATTTTGAGCTGCTTGGGCGGGCGTTGTATGATTTCCAAGTAGCTGTGTTCTGGCGCTTTGATGGAAAATAGAGAGTGAGTTTCAGGACCCTGCGTGGCATCGAGCATTGCAGCACTATCCCGTACAGATTTGGTCAACACGTGTTGCATGGCTGCACCATGCATGGCCTCACTCAGGTGAGGTCCCCAAGGTGTTCTGCCGCGACTGGGTTTTAATCCAAATAGCCCGCAATACGAGGCTGGAATTCGTATTGAACCACCACCATCACCTGCGCCTGCAAGAGGCACAATCCCCGCTGCAACGGCAGAGGCTGAACCCCCTGAAGAACCACCACTATTATGATTTATATTCCATGGGTTGCGACATGTACCCCAAGCTTCGGGTTCGGTGACGCCTTTAATGCCAAATTCGGGAGTATTGGTGCGACCAAAGGTCACAATTCCAGCTTTCTCCCAGCGATTGACGATTTCCGAGTTGGTTTGAGCGATATAGTTTGCGCGTTTATAAGCTTGGCTGCCAAAGGTACTGGGATAGCCTTTGATTTCTTGAAATAAATCTTTAACCAGAAAAGGAACACCTGCAAAAGCACCTTCAAGTGAAAGCTGTGAGCGTTGCTGTGCATAGTCATGCATAGGGATGGTGATTGCATTGAGTTTGGGATTTACCTCTGCAGCTCTTAATAGTGCTGTCAGTAAAAGCTCGTGCGGATGTACGTCTTTATTTGCAACAAGTTTGGCAAGTCCCAAGCCATCATATTGTTGATATTCGGAAAACTTCATTTTTGTTTTTCTCCAGTTTCTAAATTATATATATCATTCATTATGTTGAAAGAATAATTTGATTTCTACCTTGTGCTTTGGCGTTATACAGTGCCTGATCTGCACGAACAATCATTTGTTGTAATGTACCCGATAATGGTAAAATTTGATGCGCAATTCCGATGCTTATCGTAATTTTAATCTGTAAGTGATCTTCAATATTTAAAGTCGCCGTTTCAATTGCATGGTGAATACGCTCAGCCAGTTCAAAGGTTTGTGTCAAGGAAGCATTGAGTGTGAGTACGGTAAACTCCTCACCACCCACACGAGAGAATAAATCATGGGGACCGATTTTTTGTTTGACGATTCTTGCAAATTGCTGCAAAACCAAATCACCGACATGATGACCATATTTGTCATTCATTTGCTTGAAATGATCGAGATCGATCATCAAGACTGAAATAGTTTTATGCTGTGGTTGTTGAATGAGCAGTTGGCTTTGTTCTAAAAAATAACGTCTATTAAGGGTGTTGGTCAAACTATCGTGATTTGCATAGTCTAGCACTTGGTGAAACAACTTCTGGCGGTTTTGGCTAATCGCACACAATACCAGAGGTGCAATACCCAGCATACATAATCCAATACGAATGGAAATGGTGGTACTTAGAAAAGCATTGGATGAAGAAGATAGGTAAAAATAGGTCAAGCTGTGATAAGTCACCATACAGACAATACTATTGATTAATGCCACACTGAATAATCGATAACTCAGTGCTGCCCAAACCAATGCAGCGAGTGGATAGAGTAAGGCACCAGGTCCGAAAAAAATATGTGTAAATGCGACCGATACAATAATGGCAATAAAGGGCAGAATATCACTGGTTTTTAGCGGTTGAGTGAAAAGTTCGAAAATCCATTTCTGACGTTCATCTTTTTTCGGGAAGGTTAAAATGAGTGGTAAGAAGGTAATAAAGTTGACAATTTCACCCGTCCACCACATGCCAAATTCTGTCCAGATTCGGTCAGAGGACATAAAGCTATTCGGCACATGGGTAATACTCTGTACTGCAAAAATTGCACTCAGCATGCAGCCTGCGACACACATGGCAAACAGGTACAGAAAACTAAAGCCCTGATTGTAGTTGCGATAATCGAGCTTGGTTAGATAGATTAAAATGAGCGGAACAGAAACACTAATCAGGTTTGATAGTGTTAAATACAAGGTCACTTCATATGAATTACCTGTAATTAGGTCTGCAATTACATATGCGGTGATAGCACCTAGCCAACCGCCAATATTATTCAGTTTTGGAAATCTTAAAAATAACCCTAATAGCATTGGATTGGCTGGCCAAAGTAGTGCTAGAAAGGTAATTGGACGTGTGAAAATACCGATTAAACAACAACTGAAAATCACAATCGCTAAGAGCATAAATGCATAGGATTGTTGTTTAAATGAAGGAATAAAGAGATGTCGGATTTGCTTTTGCAAATGATCGTCCTTAATCAAAACGAGCTGATTTTCTATGATTCTAAGAAGTTAGATATATTTTAAACGACTGCTTCTATTTAAAAAGCGTTTTCAATGCATATTATAGATTGCACGAGCTAAAGTGCTAGAGCTTGAAGAAGAAAGTTCAGTTTTTTACGCAAATAGATTGTAGTGAAATGGTTATAAGTGATGGTTTTGCATAAAAATATGGTAACTTATTTGCAGGGATGCAATGGCTGATTAACTATATGAAAAAAGCATATCTTACAGTGGTGTTGATGTTATGTTCAGCAATGAGCATGGCAAATGAAAGTACTGTTGCAAATCAAAATGCTCAAGAAACGGCAGATCGAAGTGAAAATACAGTTCGTATTATGACGCGACCTGAAATTGTAGGTTTATGGGGAATGGAAATTCCAAATAATAAAAAATGTATTGAGTACTATAATTTTAAAAGCAATAACGACGTATTCATTAAAAGTGGACAAGAATGGTCTACGGGAGTCTATGACTATCAAGCATCAAAAGATGCGGCTGTCCAGTTACCTGTTTTAATGTTACAAGTGAAATATGATAACAATGAAACAGACTGCTCTGGTTATAAACAAGACCAGTCAGGGGAGATCTCTCAATATTTCGTACAGTGGAAAAACCCAACCACCATTAATTTCTGCAATAACGAAAAAGCGGGTAAATGCTTTGCGACTTTACGTCGAGTGTTGCCTTAATTTATATAAGTATCGGATAAACGAATTCATCTGATCATCTAAACAGCGAATAAAAAAGCCAGTCAATTGACTGGCTTTTTCTTGGAATAAGAGGCGATCACTTAAGATGCCGCTTTTTCCGCTTGACCTTCAAGTTGCTTCAACAAATGCTTTTCAAGATAGTGAATGTCCATCGCATGTTTGCAGAAGTTTTTGTCTTGTAAGATCAAATCTTTATGCAAAGGAATATTGGTTTTGATGCCAGTCAGGATCATCTCGTCTAAAGCTTGACGCATACGAGCAATACAAGTCTCACGATCTTTACCATGCGCAATGAGTTTTGCAATCATTGAGTCGTAGTAAGGCGGAATGCTATAACCCTGATAGATATGAGAGTCTAAGCGAATACCTGCACCACCTGGCGCGTAGAAATGCTCGATTTTGCCTGGAGATGGCATAAATGTAGAAGGATCTTCTGCATTGATACGACATTCCATCGCGTGACCTTTACACTCTACATCTTCCTGAGCAATTTCAAGTCCAAGACCTGCCGCAATACGTAATTGCTGCTCAATAATGTCGATGCCCGTGACCATTTCTGTTACAGGGTGTTCAACCTGAACACGGGTGTTCATTTCAATAAAGAAGAACTCACCATCTTCAAACAAGAATTCGAAGGTACCTGCACCACGGTATTGCATCATCTTACATGCATTCACACATGCTTCTAAGATGTCTGCACGTGCTTGCTCAGGCAAGTTTGGTGCTGGCGCTTCTTCCAATACTTTTTGGTGACGACGTTGTAAAGAACAGTCACGGTCGAACAAGTGAATTGCATGACCATTACCATCACCCAAAACTTGGATTTCTACGTGACGTGGTTTTTGTAGGAAGCGTTCCATATAAACCGTGTCATCACCAAACCACATTTCTGCGTCACGTTGAGCTGCTTGTACAGACTCAAGTAGGGTGTCTACACGTTCTACGATACGCATACCACGACCACCACCACCAGAAGCTGCTTTCACAATCAATGGAAAGCCAATTTCTTTTGCTTCAGCAAGAGCGTTTTGCGGTGTAACTGCATTTGCAGAACCAGGAACTGTTGGTACACCAGCTTTACGCATCGCCGTAATCGCAGAAACTTTATTCCCCATGAGGCGAATATGTTCAGGGCGTGGACCAATAAAGATGAAACCAGAGGTTTCTACAATTTCAGCAAACTCAGCATTTTCAGATAAGAAGCCATAACCAGGGTGAATGGCATCTGCACCTGTAATTTCTGCAGCAGTAATAATTGCAGGAATATTTAAATAGCTCTCGCTACTCGCTCCTGGGCCAATGCAGACCGCTTCATCACAAAAACGTAAATGCATTAGGTCTTTGTCGGCATCTGAATAGATACCAACGGTTTTGATTCCTAAGGTTTTGCAAGCACGGGTGATACGTAAAGCGATTTCACCTCGGTTTGCAATTAGAACTTTTTGCAACATTGTAAGTCCCCGTGGTGTTATGCGCGATAGCGGAATAATGGTTGACCGAATTGGATCACTTCACCGTTTTTCACAAGAATTTCTTCAATCACGCCGCTTTGAGTAGCCTCAATCGGGTTCATGATTTTCATTGCTTCGATGATACCGAGTGTTTCACCAGCAGTTACAGTTTGACCTACTTTAATGAATGGTGCTTCGCCTGGGCTTGGAGCAGCATAGAACACACCAACCATTGGTGAAGTTTCAACAGCACCACGTGGAGAAGATTTCGGTGCAGATGGAATTTCTGCTGATGGAGCTGGCATTGCCGCAATTCCTGCAGCAACAACTGGACTACGACGAGTCAATGCAATCGATTGATCACCTTCTTTAACTTCGATCGCTTGTAAGTCAGATTCAATCATCAAATCGATGAGTTTCTTGATTTTACGAATATCCATGAGACAGTATTCCTGATTATGATTACTTAGATGGTTGAATTTTTTCGAGGGCATAATCGAGTGCAGCGGCATAGCCTTTTGCACCCAAACCGCAAATTACACCCACGGCTTTATCGGAAAGATAAGAGTGATGTCTAAATGCTTCACGGGCATGAACATTCGACAAATGCACTTCAATAAAGGGTATTGCTACGCCAAGAAGGGCATCACGCACTGCAACGGAAGTATGTGTTAAAGCTGCAGGGTTGATGATAATGAACTGTACGCCTTCTTGTTGCGCTTGATGAATTCGGTCGACAATTGCACCTTCCCAATTACTTTGGAATGTATCGAGAGATGTTGATGCTTTTTGCGCTTGAGAGATGAGCTGCTGATTGATATCCTCTAGGGTGAGGTAGCCATATACTTCAGGTTCTCGCTTGCCTAGTAAATTTAAATTCGGTCCATGAATGACCAAAATGGTTGAACTCATTCAGCGTGCTCCAATTTTAAGTTTGCAATAATGCTTTGCAAGATGTCTGCAAAGTTTGCTTATTATGGCATAATTTCCTACAAGTCTTTTGTTTTTTTCTTTGAATTGTTGTAGAAAGCAAGTACCAGAACTTGGGTCATATATTGCGAACTTTGCTGATAATTGGCAATGTTAAAAAATGACAAAATTTACGAGATAACAGTTATTTTCTTTTAAAGCTCAAATTGACCAAAAAGCGTCATTTGCAAGGTTTCTGGCTGAATAGAGAATCATCAATGGTCAACATTTCATTCCAACATGTGGTGTAACGTGGCGAACGATGTAGCTGTTTCATCTTCCATGCCGTGCTGCTGGAATGATAACCAATCTGGATGCAATCGGAACCATAACGATGTTTCATTTTGTACAAAGTTTTCATCAGTTCTTCGCGTTGTTGAATCAAGTGGAGGGGTTGCCATAAGTCATCGATATGCTGGCTTTTCGGATGTAGCGCAGAGAGCATGACAGCAACTTTCACATATTTCTTATTTTCTTCAAATAAAACATCAATTTGCTGTTGAGCTACCTTGTTTAAAATCAATAAATCATCACTGGCATACTCTAAACCTATTGCGTGCGAGTAACTTTTTTTATGTGGTGAATTAGGCACTTTTTCATAGAGTGAAACATGAATACAGGCGCAGAGTTGCTGTTGTTCGGTCAGGCGTTTATGTGCACGATTGACATGAAAAATCATTGCTTGTTTTATGATCTCTTTTTGAGTCAGTGCCTTGGCAAAACTGCGCGATGAAAGGATGTTTTTTGCAGGTAGTTTAGGGTCATCTAAGGCAATACAGGATTGACCTTTTAGCTCACGGATTGTGCGTGCAATGAGCACAGAAAACTCTTTACTCAGGTAATGTTCATTGGCAAAAGTTAAGTCAAAGCAATTGTGAATTGCATAATGCTGTAATTTTTTACTAATTTTTCGTCCAATGCCCCAAACCTCCTCTACAGGCGTCTCAAGCAATAGTCCTTCCAAGCTGCATAAGTCCAACGTGGGTAGAAAACAGACTTGATTAAAACTTTGCCTTTTCTTGGCAAAATGATTCGCCAGTTTGGCTTGGGTTTTGGAATATCCAATTCCAATACAGCAGGGTAAGCCGAGCCATTGTGCAATTTTCTGTACCAGTTCTCGACAATATTGCTCTAAATCGAACAATTGATGATAACTGGAGAGTCGAATGAAGCATTCATCAATAGAGTAGGGTTCTAGGTCTTGGTCATTAAAGTGTTCACCTAAAATCTCAAAAAAGCGGCGTGACATATCTGCATAAAGTGGATAGTTACTTGAAAGAACTTGAACACCCGCTTTCACAGCATCCCGTTCAATTTCATACCACGGTACCGCCATGGAAATATTTAGGGCTTTGGCTTCATTGCTGCGTGAAATGACACAGCCATCGTTATTACTGAGCACGACGACGGGTTTATCATTCAATTTTGGGTTAAATACGCGTTCACAACTGACATAACAGTTGTTGATGTCAATCAAGGCAAACAGTTCTTGATGATAAAGCTTGTCCATCGCAATCACTTATTTCAGCTTTTTCAAAATACAGGTGACGATACCCCAAATGGCAACATTTTCGTCACTACGCGGATAGATGTCAGGGTAGTCAGGGTTCTCTGCTTTTAACCAGAACTTAAAACCATTGTCTGCATGCTTATCTTGCATAAAGCGTTTAACCGTAAATTCGTTGTTAATGAGTGCCAATACAATATCGCCATGTTCTGCAGATAAACGACGGTCAATCAAAAGCTGGTCGCCTGCATCAATCCCTGCATTTTTCATCGATAAAGAATCGACGCGTAAAACAAAAGTGCTGGCTGGGTTTTTAACTAAATACTTGTTGAGGTCGATATAATCTTCTATGTAGTCTTGGGCGGGAGAAGGAAACCCAGCCGCGACAGATTCGAGTGGAGATGGAATTGCCAATTCAGTTTGTAAATGAATTGGGTTTAGTTGAATATTGTTTTGACGGTCATCTTCAGGTACAGGTTTCAGCCATTCTTTAATCGCAGTGACTTTTGACTCGGGAACGCGCATGACGACCGTTTTTTCAGTGTACTGAGATTTACGTCCTGCATTCGCACGTTTGCCACCATGAGAGGCTTTGTTTGATTCGCTCATAATTCACCTTGATAAAGTTACATAATCAAGATTAGCAGAAAAATACAAGCTGCGACAGTATATTTTGTGTAGGGATGACTTGAGACAAATGGCACTTGGTTCTAAACTGCGGAACATCAATCATTACATTTGGTATCCACTATGGATATGGATTTAATCACTGAACAAAAACTGGTATGTGAAGAATATGGCTCAAAGTATATTGCAGTACATGAAAATGATGTGATTGCCGTTGCGGTCGCGTCTTTAAATCAAGAACCGATTGTGGGCATCCGTAACAAGCCAGAAGCAGGGGAAGAGGTTACTTGGTTTATTTATGCCGGTGAGCATGACGACAGTGAAGATTTCTTCCAAACCGTATCTGTTAAAGAACTGGATAAACTTTTGCCAGAAGTCCTGCCATACTTGGCGTTGGAGCATGGCTACCGTTTTATGATTGATCGTGAAGAATACGAAGATGTATGGAAAGAAGGTGATGAAGTTTAAGTGAATGACTTCAGTTGACTGGAAATGACATAAAAATGACGGGAAATGATAAGTTGAAAGCCATCACAATAGCAGCGTTAAACGGGTGAAGATCCATTTAATCAGTCAACTTCTTCCCGAGTTGCTGTGTTACTCCTTAATAGCCATGTGAAAACATGGCTTTTTTTATGCCTGATTGGTTTCTCCGACTGAAGATGGTAGGGAGATGTTGTCAAAAGCAAAGCAATCCGATAATTTGAGGAAAGGATAGCTTGAATGACGATGCATATGAAATGGGATGAGATAGGCGAGCAGCCATGTTCAATCGCACGCGCTTTATCGATAGTCGGGGACCGTTGGACTTTACTGGTATTGCGTAATGCATTTATGGGAATGCGCCGTTTTGATGACTTTCAACAGCAATTGGGTGTGACCCGACATGTTTTGGCCGATCGTTTGAAACGTCTGGTCGAACATGAAATTTTAGAAAAAAGACCGTATATCGAGCGTCAGCAACGCTTTGAATATTGCCTAACCGAGAAGGGTTTAGAGCTTTATCCTGTGTTAATGAGCATGGTGACGTGGGCAGACAAGTGGATGGATGATGGTACGGGTAAACCCATGCAGTTGATGCATAAGCAATGCGGTAAGGTTTTTACTGCAATTACCGTGTGTTCGGAGTGCGGAGAACCTCTGCATGCGCGCCAGGTCAAACCTTTGTTTCGGCAGCATCCATTTCATGCCGAAGCTCAACCTGCTGCACAGATACAACAGGCTTAAGCCTTCGTTCTTATAGGCAATTGGCTGGTTTAGGAACGCCAGCCAGTCGGCTTAAGTGTCGAGCAACCAGACCTGTATTAAATTTCTCTTGCAGCATGGCATTGTTAATTTCAGGACTCACGCTTTTCATTAAAAACTTAATCAGTGGGCGTGTTGCAGGTGAATGTCCAAACTGCTGATAAAACTGGCGTACTGCCTGTAATACAGTAAGATGCCAGTCGGTTAATTCAAGCTCAAGACTATTGGCAAGTTCTTGAGCCACTTCAGGCGTCCAAATAGTGTAATCGACCAAGTGACCATCTTGATCGAGTTCTAGATTCATCATTGTCTTTTCAAACCTATTATTTAATGGTCATACAGCGTGTATGTGCCAAGCAGATGTCGGCAAATTGAGAATAAGAAATCACGTTCAATTGTGCTGGCTTCGAACTACTTAATAAAGCGGCGTCTGTATCCAGCACATAGAGTTGTTCAAGCGATGTTAAGGCCACATGATGAGCATGAAGTACTGCATCACCCATAAGCACCACACAATCACCGCTATGTAACATAGATTGTAATTGAGTGAGTTTAGCCTCTGCGGATGAATAATCTGATTGAATCAAATAAAGTGTAGCTGTCAGCATAAAAAATATTCATCCGTTACCAATATAAAACGTGATCGAAGGCTTGTAAAAACTCGGCATTTAGCTCGATAAATTCGATTTCTTGTTGGGCTTGAACCACAAAAGGATGGTCTTGATTCACACTTTCCACTAAAACTGGGGTTAAGTCGTAAAATTCAAAGCTATCGACCATATTCGAAGCCAGTTTGAACGCATGCTTAACCGCGTCAAACTGTTGCTCTGCCTGCAATAAACTGAGCGCAGCATTCACAAGTAAAACCTTGACTTCACACCCGAATGTCGCTAAAACCATTGTCGCAGCAAGGCTTTCATGCACTTGTAAGCTGGTAAGGTTGGCTTGGGTTAATATCACGAGTACAGTTTTCACACAATTTACCTTTTAAATGCAACAAATTCGCCAAAAATAACCACTTAAAATTGAATTAGACGTTCAGTGGATTGTACGGCATCGGCAAGTTCACCCAAACCGACCAATTCAAAGCCATTCGCTAAGTTATGTTGGTCAATCTTGTGTCTTTTTGCATTTTCTTCATCTGTGATACCCCTTGCCAAGGCTGCACTTACACAAACAGGTAGGCGAATATCGAGCTTCTGCCACTCAGTCGTGAGATTACGTTGGTCATCAGGCACCCATTGCAGGGCGTTGGCTACCGTAACTCCATCTTGATAAAAGAAAACCCGAAAAGCTTTCTGTTGTGTATGTAACGCTTGTGCAAGCCCGAGTGCATGCCAAGCATGAATGGAAGTAGGAGCAGAGGTAATTAACAGTAATGTACTCATGGAATTCACTTAAAGGCTGTACCAATCGAAACTTGGAACGTCCAGACTTCATAAGAAAAAGGTAGTATACAATGATTTTAGTAACTGGTGGATTAGGCTTTATAGGCTCTCATGTCGCTCTTAGCTTAATGGCTCAGGGGCAAGAAGTCATTATTGTAGATAATTTGTCCAATGCCAATCTACAGACCTTAGAACGTTTGGAATACATCTCTGGGA
The DNA here is from genome assembly GCF_054112845.1 of Acinetobacter sp. NigerLNRRAM0016. NCBI lineage: Bacteria > Pseudomonadati > Pseudomonadota > Gammaproteobacteria > Moraxellales > Moraxellaceae > Acinetobacter > Acinetobacter sp. NigerLNRRAM0016. The sequence continues at coordinate 145,914 of NZ_JBSYVT010000005.1, read as the reverse complement.
TGTATGTGCCATTTGCCAAGCTGGATATCCGTAACACGCCTGCTTTGAATAAGGTCTTCGAGCAATACACAGTGAATGCTGTAGTACATGCGGCTGGGTTCAAATCTTTGCAAGAGTCTGTGTTAAAGCCACTTGAGTATTACAACGACAATGTTAGCTGCATCATGAGTTTATTGCGCGCGATGCAACGAACGGGTGTGCGACATTTTGTGCATTTGTCGAGTTTGGCGGTATATGGTGAGTCCAGCTTAGAACTGAGCGAAGATATGCCATTTAACTATGCTTATCCGAACCCGTATATCAAGTCTCAACAAATGATTGAGGAAATTATACGCGACACCTTTAAAACCGATGAAGAATGGAATATTGCCATTCTAAGGTTAGGTAACGTAGTTGGTGCTTTTGAGCATGGGGTTTTGGGCGAATTTGTTCAGCCATTACCAAAAAATATTGTGCCACTGGCAATGCAAGTTGCCGCAAGACAGCGTGAATATATTGATCTGCACAAGAAAGCACAAACGACAGATGGTACGGTAGAACGCAGTTTTGTTCATGTGCTCGACAGTTGTGATGCCGTAATTTCCGCTTTGAAGTGGTTATATACTCAACAACACACCTGTGAAGCGTTTAATATTGCAGGTGAAGCGTATTCGATTCAAAGCTTATTACAGCAGATTTCTAAAGTCACAGGAACGGAAATCAAGACGGTAGATACTGATTATTTCATCGCTCAAGAGCTTGATCAGGTGGGTGCCAATGCTGAAAAAGCAGAACAGTTGTTGGGATGGAAAGCCAAACGTAGTCTGACCCAAATGTTAGAAGATGAGTGGCGATTCTATCAACAAACATTAAGAGCATAATCTAACCATAAAATGAGTAAACGATAATTGTTATCGTTTACTCGTGCATCAGAATGAAATAGAATAAAAAGATTATTCAATACTTGAATAAGTACAAGATTATAGACAGATAAAGAAAGAGGTAGACATGCATACACGTATTGAACATGACACCATGGGTGAAGTTGAAGTTCCTGCAGAAGCCATGTGGGGGGCACAAACGCAGCGTAGTTTGCAAAATTTCAAAATCGGTGGAGAACGTTTACCTCGTCCTATGATCCGTGCCATGGGGCTAGTGAAAAAAGCAGCCGCACTCACCAATGCAGATTTGAATCAAATCCCTCAAGAATTAGCTCACTATATTGTCAATGCCGCAGAAGAAGTGATTCAAGGGCAGTGGGATAGCCAGTTCCCATTAGTGGTGTGGCAAACGGGCTCAGGCACGCAAAGTAACATGAACTGTAATGAGGTGATTGCCAACATTGCCAATCAGAAATTGGGTAATCCTTTAGGGGCACAAAAACCTGTACATCCGAATGACCACGTTAACCGTGCACAATCGACCAATGATTCCTTTCCGACAGCCATTCATGTGGCAGCCAGTCTACAAATCAATGAGTTACTGATTCCATCAGTTACGCAATTGCGTAATACCTTAGATGCAAAAGCACAAGAATTTCATGATATTGTGAAAATTGGGCGTACACATTTGCAAGATGCAACGCCGTTGACGTTGGGGCAAGAGTTTAGTGGCTATGTTTCGCAGTTAGATCATGGCTTAAAACGCTTACATCAAGCGTTGTCTGGGCTTTATGAGCTTCCACTCGGTGGTACTGCAGTCGGTACGGGTTTAAATGCTCATCCTGATTATGCGGTAAAAGCTGCCGAGCAACTATCTCAGTTGACTGGATTGCCTTTTGTCACAGCACCAAATAAATTTGAGGCATTGGCAGGTCGTGATGCTGCAGTATTTGCTTCAGGTGCATTGAAAACACTGGCGGCAAGCTTAAATAAAATTGCCAATGATATTCGTTGGTTGGCGAGTGGTCCACGTTGTGGTTTTGGTGAAATTCGTATTCCTGAAAATGAACCTGGTTCGAGCATTATGCCGGGCAAGGTGAATCCAACCCAAAGTGAAGCCATGACCATGGTGGTGGCGCAGGTATTAGGTAATGACACGACCATTAATGTTGCGGGTGCTTCAGGTAATTTTGAGTTGAACGTGTTTATGCCTGTGATTGCGTATAACTTATTGCAGTCTATTCAATTATTGGGTGATGCATGTAATAGCTTTAATGAGCATTGTGCAGTCGGTATTGAGCCGAATCGCGAGAAAATTGATTACTTCCTGCATAACTCGTTAATGTTAGTTACAGCATTGAATCCTGTGATTGGTTATGAGAATGCTGCGAAAGTGGCTAAAACTGCTTATAAGGAAGGCAAAACCCTTAAACAGGTGGCAGTTGAGCTGCAATTGGTGACAGAAGAACAATTTGATGCTGTGGTTCGACCAGAAAATATGGTTTCCCCGAACGTTAAATAAGCTTCTGCAAAACGAAACAAGATCAGCGGTTTTTATCTGCTGCATAAGTGCGTACAATATGCCTTAGATTTTTACCGCTGATGATGACCTATGCTAGACATATATTTGACAGATGTTCAGAAACGTATTCAATTTAAGGATTACCCAGGTGAGCATCCTGTTAAATTTATTCTAAATTTTAAAAAGATTTTTCCAAGTGTGATGGAGCTGTTACTTCCAGTATTGCCTGAAAATGAAAATTTAGAGGAAATGACATGGGAGTCAAACACTGAAGATTTTGAACTGTTTAAATTGCTTTTAAGTGGTTGGGGTGTGATTGAACTACGTTTAACAGCCTTGGCGAAATTTAAAGACAAGAAATTTGCAGATGAGCTGGTTAAGCGCGCACAACAAAAGCGCAAAGCTGAGGTTCAAAAGCATGCAAAACTTAAAACAGTTGAGCTTGATTATTTATTTATGCACGAAATTCATGCATTGATTGATGCTGAATTGGTTGAACTGGGCGAAAAGTTCTACTTACCAACATTAAGAGAAATCTGGAAAGCACATCTTCCAAATAATGTGCTGCAAGCCAACTTATCTTAAGTTTTGTTTGAAAAGCTTCTGATTTAAAACAAGAAACCATTTGGTCTATGAAACTAAATGGTTTTTTTTGATCTGAATGATTGATTGCTTCATAAAATTTAGGCTTATGCTCAGTAGTGTATAAGTGACTATTAAAGCTATTTTTTACCAAATATAAAAAATATAGATATGAATCTTATTAACTTTTATAATTAAGTTGGAATTGATTTTGCATAATACTAAGTAGCATTGTATGACTGGATAATTGGTATTTTTCCAGCAGAACATTCCACTTCAGTAGGAGCTATGACATGGCAAATGAATTTCTAAACTTAATTGAGCAACGCCGTACAATTTATGCATTAGGTAAAAATGTAGAGCAAACGACCGAATATTTGACAGATCTGGTCAAAAGAACGATTCGAGAAAGCCCATCTTCGTTTAATTCGCAGTCATCGCGCGCTGTAATATTGTTCAACTCTGAACATGAAAAGTTTTGGAACTTCGTTAAACAAGAATTACAGGCTTACGCAACTGACGAAGCTGCGGCAGCTAAAACGGCAACAAAAATGGACAGTTTCGCAGCAGGGTTGGGCACAATTCTATTTTTTGAAGATATGGGTGTGGTTGAAGACTTACAAAACCGTTTTGCTTTATATGCGGAGAACTTCCCAATTTGGGCTGAGCATTCAACCGCAATGGCTCAATTTGCAACATGGACAGCCTTACATACAGAAGGGCTAGGGGCTTCTTTACAGCATTACAATCCAATTGTGGACGCACAAGTGCATGCTGAATGGGACATTCCAAAGAACTGGAAATTGCGCGCTCAACTGGTGTTTGGTTCGATCGAAGCAGCAGCCAAAGAAAAAACATATATTGAAAATACTGAGCGCTTTAAAGTTTTTCAATAAATTGAAGGGCGATACTAAGGCTGAAAAGTCGTATCGAGGCTCTTAATTCAAGACGAAATACGTGTTTCTGCCAGTAAAAGCTTGTCAGTTACTTGAAAGATGAGTGATGTGATCAATAGATGAGCGGAGTTTTTATCTGATCGATATTCTGACTTAGACAATAAAAAAGAGGTTGGCATTGCAAACCTCTTTTTTATTTCGAGTTAACAAATTTGTTTAGTCAAAATAGCCTAAGCATGATTGAATCTACTTTAATGAATAGCCTAAGCAAAAATTTTCTTGATTTGCTCACGCAAGAAAATATGCCTTAAATTTTCATTTAAATCTTTATGCCAAAACATCCCCATTTTCATATTAGGTAAATCAGCAGGGACAGGAAAAATATTTAAAGCTGAACCGACTTGCAGGTGCGAAAGAATTGTTTCTGGCAAAGTTAAAATCGCTTGAGCATTTTGTTCTAATATTTGCAAAGCAGTTGAGTAATGCTGACAGCGCAATAAGATATTGCGATTCAACTGCTGGCGTTGCAAATACATATCTTCCAGTAATAGACCTGTACGGCGCGATGATACCCCAATGTGGGGAGATGAAAAATACTGTATTTCATTCATCTGTTTTTGCTGAGTACATGCCACAAAACGGTCATGCACCAGTGCTTGAAATTGAACTTTATCTCCAAAATTTTGTTCTAGATCCATCACAAAATCGATTTGTTGTGCAGCTAAATCAGCAACAACCGTTTTACGATCCAATTTGATACTCGTAAATTGAATGTCTAAGTTAAGCTGTTGGAAGTGTTGAAAAATTCGAGGGAAAATGATCGGTTCAATTTCATCATGTACTGCAATTTTAAGGGTTTTGACCATACTTGGTTCAAAACTTTGTTTTTGCAATGAGATAGATTGGATGGCTTGAAGTGCTGTTTTTATAGTGGGATAACTTTGTTCTGCAAACGGCGTAGGCAACATCTGATTGCCTGCACGAATAAACAAATCATCTTGCAATTGCTGGCGAAGTCGCTGTAAAGCATGACTCGCAGCAGATTGTGTGATGCTAAGCATGTGCGCAGCTTTAGAAATACTTTTCAGCTCAAAAATAGCAATAAACAATGGATAGAGATTGATATCAATTCGATAGAAGGTTGCTAAATCCATTTCTGCTTTATTATGAATATTTTTCATAGTTAAGGATTAAATAATATCATTTCATTCATAATAATTTTCAAGCTAATGTACTGTAAAGCGAAAATATACAAAATTCACAGGATGAACCTATGTTTGAACTCTCAGCACTCGCCAAAGACTATATAGAACGCACCAAAGTATTTATTAAAAATGAAATTGAGCCAATAGAAACTGAATTTTGGAATGAAGTGCATCTCTTAAATCCCAATGGAGATTGGACTCAATGGCAATGGCCAGCACAATTAGAACAATTAAAAGCAAAAGCTCAAGCTGCGGGTTTATGGAATATGTTCTTGCCCGATCCAGTATTGGGTGCAGGGCTTTCAGTTCAAGAATATGCGCATATTGCTGAGTTAACTGGTCGTAGCTTAATTGCACCAACTGTATTTAACTGTAATGCGCCAGACAGTGGCAACATGGAAGTACTTTGGCGTTACGGGAGTGAACAACAAAAACAACAATGGTTAACTCCACTATTAGAAGGAAAAATCCGCTCGGTCTTTTGTATGACTGAACCTGCGGTGGCATCAAGCGATGCAACCAACATGCAGGCAACTGCTGTAGTCGAGGGTGATGAAATTGTCTTGAATGGACGTAAATGGTGGTCATCAGGTTTAGGTGATCCTAACGCCAAAATCATTATCTTTATGGCACATACACCAGATGAAACCAAAGATCGTCATCATCAACATTCGATGGTACTGGTTCCAATCGATGCTGAAGGTGTAACCATTGAAAGAATGTTACCCGTCTTTGGCGATTATGATGCTCCACATGGTCACGGCGAAATCAGCTTTAATAATGTGCGAGTACCAGTGTCCAATTTTATTGGTGGTGCAGGTCAAGGCTTCGAGATTGCACAAGGGCGTTTAGGGCCTGGGCGTATTCACCATTGTATGCGTTGTATCGGTGCTGCGGAAAAATCACTGGAACTGATGATTGACCGTGGGATGAGCCGAACAGCTTTTGGAAAAGAAATTCTGAAATTGGGCGGTAACTTGGAACGTGTTGCAGAAGCTCGCGTTGCCATCGATCAGGCACGTTTATTGACTTTATATGCTGCTTATAAAATGGATACTTTGGGCAATATGGCAGCATTAACCGAAATTTCTGCCATTAAAGTGGTTGCGCCAAGTGTGTTGGAAAAAGTGGTGGATATGGCAATTCAAATTCATGGTGGTGCGGGTGTTTCTCGTGATACGCCATTAACTGGGTTCTTTGCTCAAGCGCGTAGTTTGCGATTGGCAGATGGTCCAGATGAAGTGCATAAAGGCATGATTGCTAAACTTGAACTGAAAAAACGTGGATATGGCGCGCGTAAGAAATAAAGCTGTGGTAAAAGTAAGTAAAGCATTCATATTCTAAAAATCAGGGATAACAAGTATGTCGGTAATTGATGTTGGTGGCAGTGTACGAGAAGGCGAAGAGCTGGATGTACAAGCTGTAGAAGAATGGCTCAAGTCACAAGGCGTCGTGTTAGAGGGACAAGTTGAAATCACACAATATTCGGGTGGGGCTTCAAATTGGACATATCGACTCAAATATGATAACACGGATCTGATTCTGCGTCGTCCACCGAAAGGTACTAAGGCAAAATCTGCACATGATATGGTGCGTGAATATACGGTGCAGAAAAATTTAGCACCTTTTTATCCTGTATTACCTGAGATGATTGGTCTTTGTCAGGATGAGTCAGTCTTGGGCTGTGACTTCTATGTCATGAAACGCATTGCAGGGATTATTCCTCGTGCGAAACTTCCACCAGAATTACATTTTACAGAAGCACAAGTGCATCAGTTATGTGTCAATGTGATTGATAAGCTGATTGAATTGCACCAAGTCCCATTTCAAGGCACAGAACTGGAAAAACTGGGTAAAGGTGAGGGTTATTGCCGCAGACAGGTGGAAGGCTGGGATCAGCGTTTTGAAAAAGCACATACACTCAATGTGCCGACCTTCAAATTTGTGCGTAAATGGCTTATGGAAAATATCTCAAAAGATTCGGCAACCTGTTTGATTCATAACGATTGGCGTTTTGATAATGTCATTTTAGATCCTGAAGATCCAACACAAGTGATTGGAGTTTTGGATTGGGAAATGGCAACCCTAGGTGATCCACTGATGGATTTGGGTTCTGCGTTGGCGTATTGGGTCGAAGAAACCGACAGTAAAATCTTTAAAGCCACGCGACGTCAACCCACCAACATGAAAGGTATGTTTACCCGAAAAGAAGTGGTGGACTATTACTTAGAAAAAACAGGCTTACAGCCTGAGAACTGGACCTTTTATGAAGTATTCGGAATTTTCCGTTTAGCAGTGATCGCGCAGCAAATTTACTATCGCTATTTCCATAAACAAACCAACAATCCTGCCTTTAAGGATTTTTGGGTCATTATTCATGCCTTGCATATTCGCGCTTTAAAACTGATTGGCATTCAAAAGCTGGAAGCCAATGAAATTGCACATAAATATATGGAAAAATTTAAGGAAATTTTAGAAAAATGACCACCATTTATTTGATTCGTCATGGGCAAGCGTCTTTTGGTGCCGAGAGTTATGACAAACTTTCGGATAAAGGTGAATTACAAGCGCAACGACTGGGTCAATATTTCAAGCATATTTTAAAAGAATCTCCTTATGTGGTGGCAGGTTCCATGCATCGTCATCAGCAAACGGCGCAACTGGCTCTAGCAGAATGCTTTCCGCATAGTCCAGTGGTCACAGATTCGCAGTGGAACGAGTTCAACCACCAGCAAGTGTTTGCGCAATACGAACCCAGATTCAAAGAGCCACATTTATTAAAATCTGATGTCGCGCAACATGTAAATCCGCGTGCGTATTTGGCAAAAATTTTTGAAGGTGCAATTGAACGTTGGACAGGCGGTGAATATCACCATGAATATGAAGAGTCATGGCCAATATTCAAAGCGCGTGTTGAAACCGCATTGCAAGATTTATGTGATGAACTTGCACAGACCAAACCTCGTTATGCGGTGGTATTTACTTCAGGTGGCGTGATTTCTGTCGCGGCAGGAAAAATTCTGGAACTAAACCCAAATCGGACTTTTGCATTGAACTGGGCAATCACCAACACCAGCATGACCACCTTACGTTTAGTCGGCAATGAACCACAATTACTCAGTTTAAATGAGCATCATTTTATTAAAGCCGATGACTCAGAACTTTTAACATGGATATAACAAGGATTTGACCCATGGCAAAAACCATTTTAATTACAGGGGCAAGCTCAGGTTTGGGCGCGGGTATGGCGCGTGAATTTGCTCAAAAAGGCTATAACCTTGCCATTTGTGCACGTCGTATGGAGCGTTTAGAGGCACTTAAACAAGAGCTTGAAAGTCAATACGGGATTCAAGTCATTGCGAAAACTTTAGATGTCACCAATTACGATCAAGTGTTTGAAGTGTTTAAGGCATTCCAACATGACTTTGGCAAACTGGATCGTATCATTGTGAATGCAGGTGTCGGACAAGGTCGTCGTATTGGTAAAGGTAATTTTGAAATTAACCGTGCAACTGCCGAAACCAATTTTATTTCAGCCTTAGCACAATGCGAAGCGGCCGTAGAAATTTTCCGAGCACAAAACTCAGGGCATTTGGTGGTGATTTCTTCCATGAGTGCCATGCGCGGATTACCAAAACATCTTTCAACTTATGCCGCCAGTAAAGCTGCTGTTGCTCACTTGGCAGAAGGGATTCGTGCCGAACTAATTGATACGCCAATTAAAGTTTCGACCATTTTCCCTGGTTATATTCGGACTGAATTGAACGAGGGCGCGAAAAAACTGCCATTTGAAGTCGATGAAAAAACAGGTTCGCACTTACTTGCAGAAGCGATTGAGAAAGCTCCAGTCAAAGCTTATGTGCCAAAGTGGCCGTGGTTGCCAATGGGCTTGGCCATGAAAGTATTGCCTTTACGTATTGTAAATAAATTGGGTTAAACCTCATCAGACCATAAGGAAATATAGGCTTTATGGTCTACAACTAAAATTATAATAATTGATAGCTTATTCATCCAATGAAGAAAAGGTATCCAAAATCTTAAAATTCCAACAATATTAGGATAATAAAATGAATAGAGAGCTTGATTTTGAGACAAAGCAAGGAGTTGCTTATTTGCGTCTAAATCGCCCTGAACAGGGCAATGCGATTAATTTAGCTTTAGCAAACCAGTTATTACAAGCAGCCATGCGATGTCACCATGATCCAGAAATTCGCTGTGTGATATTAACGGGTACTGGGCGCTTTTTCTGTGTGGGTGGTGATGTTGCTGATTTTGCACAAGCTGATAAAAATACTTCAATATTGATTAATGAATTGGCCAGCACTTTACATTTGGCAATGTCAAGTTTAATGCGTATGAGTAAACCATTGGTGGTTATGGTCAATGGTATTACTGCTGGTGCAGGGATGGGATTATCTCTCATTGGTGATTTGGTAATTGTCGATGAAAAAGCAAAATTTACCCCCGCTTATAGTGCAATTGGCTTAAGTCCAGATGCAGGTTTAACTTGGCAATTACCCAAATTGGTTGGAATGAGAAAAGCTCAGGAAATCCTGTTGTTGAATCAGACCCTGTCTGCCATAAGCGCGTTGGAATATGGACTAATTACAGAAGTTGTCAGTTCTGATCAATTAGAAACTCGTGTACAAGATTTGGTAAATCAACTGATGACCAGTGCTTTGCCGGCATTGGGGCAGACTAAACAACTATTATGGGCAAGCCATCAAAATAGTTGGACTTCACATCTTGAACATGAAGCAGAAGCTATTGCGAATTTAAGTTCAGAAGTGAGTGTCCAAGAACGAATTCATGCATTTTTAGATAAAAAACGTGCATAAATTTAATCTATAGATTTTTTTAACTCACATTATAAAAAAAGGAGAATTGAGTAAGTTAATAAAACGCTTCAACAAGTTTTGTAAGCTATAAAATTAAAAAATATTTGCGAAGAATGATCAAATTTGACAATGGAGCACAGCATTAGAACTGGTAGGATGTGAAATATAGAGTTTTCAATAATAAGATAAAAAACTTCTATACCATTGTATTTTAAATACAAAATAAAAGATCAGGAAATATAAAAAGAGGAAAAAAAGGAATGATTAAGGATATTCAGCGTGCACGACAACTGCATATTGCAGATATTATCGGAAGAAGTGCAAAACGCCATGGAGATAAAATCGCATTAATTGACGGTGAGACAAAAATTAGCTTTAAAGATCTAGATCGGCTAGTCAGTAAAATCACGGCTCATTTATATGCAGCAGGATTGAGTAAAGGCGATAAGCTGGTTTTGATGTCGCATAATTGTTGGCAATTTCCTGCAATTTTACATGCTGCTGCACGTTTAGGTGTCATCGGTGTACCCATTAATTTCATGCTGAATGCCAATGAAGTCACTTATTTACTGGAGCACTCTCAACCTAAAATGATTGTAGCTGAAGATGAATTGTGCCATGTCATCTATGAAGCAACAAGGAAGCTGACTTTTCCTCAGCCACAGAAAATTGTTTTAAATCTTAATGAAATACATGTAACTAGCGTATGGCAAAACTTTGAATATTTTTTGAAAAGTATTTCGGTTGATGTGCCAGAAATTGAGCTGAACACATATGACCCGATTCGAATGATGTATACCAGTGGGACAGAATCGTTGCCCAAAGGTGTATTATTAAATAGTGAAAGCCTTATTCTGCAATATACGACCTGTATTATTGAAGGTGAAATGAGCGCAAATGACAAAGAAATTCATGCATTTCCACTGTATCACTGTGCTCAGCTCGATGCCTTTCTCAATGTCGATTTATTTTTAGGGGCGACAAGTTACATTTTCAGACGTTTCGATCCTGAATTAGTATTAAGAACCATTGCCCAAGAAAAGATCACAAAGCTATTTTGCCCACCGACTGCTTGGATTGCTTTATTAAACAGTGACGTCATTTCACAAGTTGACTTAGGTTCACTGGCTAAAGCTTACTATGGTGCTTCTACTATGCCTCGCACGGTCATTGAACAATTAAGACAATTACTTCCTCATATTCGCTTTTGGCAATTCTACGGTCAAACCGAAATGGCACCTGTAGCGAGTGTATTAAGTCCTGACGATCATGAACATTTTATTGAATCTGTTGGAAAGCCCGCACTCCATGTACAAACCGAAATTATGGATGAGAACGGAACTATATTACCGTTAGGGCATATCGGTGAAATTGTCCATCGCAGTTGTCACTTAACATTAGGTTATGATCAAAATATTGAAAAAACCAATGAAAGCTTTAGCAATGGCTGGTTTCATAGTGGTGATTTAGGATATTTCAATGAACATGGTTATTTATATGTTGTTGATCGTATAAAAGATATGGTTAAAACTGGCGGTGAAAATGTTTCTACACGTGAAGTAGAAGAGGTAATTTATACGTTAGAGGGAATTAAAGAAGTTGCTGTGATTGGTCTACCTCATGACCATTGGATTGAAGAGGTGGTTGCAGTGATAATTAAACATGAACATGCTGAATTAGATGAGAATAAAATCTTGCAGCACTGTCGTGCTCGGTTATCAAGCTATAAAGCCCCGAAAAAAGTCTTTTTCAGGACTGAATTACCTAAAAATGCCAGTGGAAAAATACTCAAGCGGAAACTCAAAAATTATTATAAAAATATGCAAAATGCGATTGCATAAGGTTTAAATCAGCCAATTAATGCAAGATGAGCCAACTTCACACATGGGGTTGGCTTTATCTAGATCAATTCCAAAATTGGTAGCAAGTCAAAATACGAAAAGTACTTATAAAATTAAGGTAAAATATTGCACAATAAGGAAAGTTAATGCTTTTCGTAATGAAGTTCTAAACTTCATAATCTGAATATTTACTTTTTTGATTCTTACCATGTCTGTAATAGAAACCCATCCGCTTGAACCATTTTTACCTGCAGAAGCAAAGTTGTTAATGTTGGGTAGTTTTCCACCACCAAAGACACGCTGGAAAATGGATTTCTATTACCCAAATTTTCAAAACGACATGTGGCGCATCTTTGGACTGATATTTTTTCAAGATAAAGACCATTTCCTTGATCTGAAAAATAAGAATTTCCATGAGCAAAAAATTCGTGATTTTCTCTTTGAAAAAGGCATTGCGATTTTTGATACGGCGTATCAAGTTGTCCGTTTAAAAGAAAATGCCTCTGATAAATTTTTACACATCGAAACACCGACAGATTTAACCGCTCTGTTGGCTCAAATTCCACAATGTCAAAGCATTGTGACTACAGGTGACAAAGCCACGGATACACTAATGCTTTCAATGCCTGAAGGCACTGAAAAACCAATCATAGGCAAAAGCTCTGAAGCCGTTTATGCTGCACGGGAGCTTAGCTTATTTAGAATGCCATCTTCTTCACGTGCATATCCACTAGCCTTAGAGAAAAAAGCTGAAGCGTATCAACAGCTTTTTGCGAAGATTGGTTTGCTTGATTAATATGATGATATGGCTTTTGCTATTCAGGCATATTTTTTTGCATAAAATACGCAAATAATCACCGCAAAACACACCACAATCATGGCGAAGTCGATTGCTTCACCTAGGAACACAGCGCAAAGTATTAGCCCAAGGAAAGGTTGCAACAGTTGGATTTGTCCAACGCGTGCAACGCCACCCATCGCCAAGCCTTTGTACCAGAATACAAAACCAATCAGCATGCTAAACAGAGAAACATAGAATAATCCCGCATATGCTGTCACTGGAATAGCATCCCAATCTTGCGGAAAATAGATTCCGAATAAAGGTAGCATTAAAGGCAAGGCAATAATCAGTGCCCAACAAATCACTTGCCAGCCTCCCAGTTGTATAGACAATTGTCCACCTTCGGCATATCCTAAACCACAAGCCAATACCGCAATTAACATGTATAAATCACTACGGAAATGGAAGGCTTGCTGGTCTTGAAACCACATAAATAGCGCGACAAAGCTACTTCCTAAAATTGCAGATAACCAGAACTGAATAGAAGGTTTTTCGCCTGCACGCAATACAGCAAAGATCGCTGTTGCAAGTGGTAGCAAAGCGACAAAAACAAGGGCACGAGCCGCGGTTATGTTTTCTAGGGCAAGTGCAGTAAAAAAAGGAAAACCAAAGACTACACCTAAAGCAATCAGGACTAAGGATCTGATTTGTTTGATATTCGGAATGGGCTGTTTAAAGACATACAAACAGAGAATGGCAAATACTGAGGCTATTACAGCGCGTGTGCCAGTCAGGAATTCAGGACTGAATCCTGAAACGGCAAGTCGGGTAGCAGGCATAGAACCCGCAAAAATAATGACACCTAATAGCCCATGTAACCATCCAAGATTATGTTGTTTCATGCCTTAAACGCTCTAATATTTATACATCCATTACAAAGCAAACTAGCGGTTTGAGATAGATACAATCCAGTACAATATAAAGAAACTGTATTGGTATACAATAGCGACTGTCTTGAAATAAGTATTGATAACCAGCCTATGGATACGCAAAGCAAAATTGAGATCGTGATAACACAGATCAAATCACATATTGCGAATCAACGTTTTGTTGCTGGGTCACGCTTACCTTCGGTACGGCGTTTAGCACAGGAGATGCAATTTTCAATTTCTACTGTGGTAGAAGCTTATGCACGCTTGGTTACAGAGGGAGTGCTTGAAGCACGGGCAGGTTCGGGGTTCTATGTGAAGGGGCAGGCACTAGCACAAAAAGTAACGGCTACTCATTTTCAATATGATCGAGAAATTAATCCACTATGGATTTCACGGCAATCTTTAGATGCTAATGATGAAATGCTGAAACCAGGTTGTGGCTGGTTACCTCCAGAGTGGATGCCTGAAAGTAGTTTGCGTAAAGCACTTAAGCAAGCTGCAAAATCCTCAGTCAAAATGTTAGTTGAATATCCGATCCCACATGGTCATGTGGGCTTAAGGCAGTGGATTGCACGTCGAAATGCACAATATGAAATACAGGTTGATCCTTCGCAAATTTTAATTACGGATTCAGGAACTCAAGCGATTGATTTGATTTTTCGGGTACATTTACAAGCTGGCGATGTGATTCTGGTGGATGATCCATGCTATTTCAATTTCCAAGCCTTAATTCAAGCCCATCATTTGCAGGCCATCGCGATTCCATTTACAGCCCAAGGTCCAGATGTAGAGGAGTTTGAACGAGCATTACAATATCAACCCAAACTCTATTTAACCAATTCTGGTATTCATAATCCTACTGGGGCAACGCTATCCATTCAAAGAGCATATCAAGTTGCAAAGTTGGCAGAACAGGCAAACTTGCTGATTGTTGAAGATGATATTTTTTCAGAATTTGAGTATCTGCCATCACCACGCTATTCTACGCTGATGGGATTTGATCAGGTCATTCAAATTGGGAGTTTTTCCAAAACGTTAACGGCATCGCTCCGCTGTGGCTATATTGTTTCTAACCCTCAAGATATCGAAAAATATATTGATCTGAAAATTGCGACGAATTTTAGTAGTGGGCATTTAAATGCGGAAATCATCTATTCGGCATTAATGGACAGCCAATACATCAAGCATATTGAGTCATTAAAGAAGAAGCTCAATAGTAGTATGAGCACCTGTATTCAACGGTTAAGACAACTCAATATTGAGCCAGTTCTGATTCCCAAAGCTGGCATTTTCCTTTGGTGTCGTTTGCCTGAACAGATGGATGCGGCTGAATTGTCACGGCGGTGTTTACAGCACGGTTTAATCTTGGCACCCGGGCATGCTTTTAGCCAATCTGCCCATGCCAAACATTTGATGCGGTTTAATGTCACACAGTGTATGAATCCGAAAGTATTCGATATTCTAGCTGAAGTCATGCTTAGCTTTAATCGTGATTCAGCATAGTGCTTAGGACATACAATCTCGCGCAATCCAATAAATAACAATAGCTTAAAGATAAAATAGATGTAATGACAAAAGCATTACATCATCCATTCAATTGGCAAATATGACAAACTTTTAAAGGCAAAGCGCTGGAATTTGGTCGTGTGCGGGTCTACATCATAGGTTGTCGTTTTCCCATTTTCATGATGTTGAATCCAAATGATTTCACCTTCAGTATTGAGTTTTAACTCGTAGGCAATCTCTGGCAAGTAGCGATCTAGCGCATGCGTGACCCGATTTTGTAAAGGATCAGATTCCACCATTAAACCTACTTCTGTATTTAAGTTGACAGAACGCGGGTCAAAGTTAAACGAACCAATAAAGACTTTCCCATCAACGTCAAAAAATTTGGCATGTAAGCGTGACGAACTTTTACCTTTGGCAGGAATGACATTTCCAGTTAATACTTCATACCAAGTTCGCTGTTTACGCTCGATGTCAGGCTTAAACTCATAAAGCTGAACGCCATTTCTTAAAAGGTCTTTACGATATTTTTGATAAAAGGCATGCACCAATGCGACATCATTGGCTAAGTAAGCATTGGTTAAGACGCGTATTTTTATATTTTGATGAGATAAATCTTTCAGAAAAGCCGTTCCATCTTTGGTGGGAACAAAATAAGCGGAAACCAATTCTAAATGTTGTTCTGGTGTACCCATGGCCTGTTTTAATTGTGAATAGAGCAGCTTATCATGGTCTATATTGTCCAAGGTTTTTTCAGGGTAATCACCCATAAATCGTGCTTTTACCCATTCAACATTACGTTCACGCAGTTGTTGCATAATTTGCTTTTGTGCAAAATCAAGTCGGGTTTTGAATTGATCTTTTTCCAGATCATTCATGGCATGACCTTTACGCAATTCATCCAGCTCCGCAGTCGTACCAACGCCAATCAACTGTTGTACTGAATAACTTAGATCATTGTTCCAAAAATTAATGAAAATCTGATTAGCTGATTTTACCGCATTGCCAAAGAACAAGATGTCCATATCGGTAAACTGGAATTCATCACCCGCATCAAAATATTCACGGCTGATATTACGTCCACCTGTAACCGCAATGGCACCATCAGCAATAATCAGCTTGTTATGCATACGGTGATTAATTTGCTTCAATCGCAAAGCATAATCCATCACTCTGAAATTCCGATATTTGTAGGGATTATAAAGTTTGATCTCGAAATTTGGATGTGCGACCAGCTTTTCTAATATTGGATCTAATTTGGTACCATTCTGGTCATCAATCATCAGTCGTACTTTCACGCCACGATCGGCTGCTTTTAACAGTTCCGACAGCATCATATGACCAAGGGAATCATCCTCCCAAATATAATATTGCAAATCGAGCGTATATTTGGCTTCACGAATTAAATGAATACGCGAAGCAATGCTCATAAAGGCATCATCCAGTGCCAAATAGGCAGTTAGACCCTGTTGTAGTTGAGCATCAACATTTTGGCGTTGCACCCAATGTTCCGTATGGTAGCCTGAAGCTGACTCTTTCTTGGCCTGATTGGGTGGGAGGCTACAAGCCGTGAGTGAACCCATGCCTACACATAATAATAAGGAGAAGTATCGGTTATTTTTTTGCATGTTGTTCTAATTCATTATTACCAATATAAGCACATATTATCATGCTGTTATGGTTGAATTAAGGTTTAAAAAGAGGCAACTGTAGTGCAACTGATAGAGATCAGTAAGATTGCATATGGCAGTAAATTTAGTTCTTGTAACGCTTAAATCAACACGGTTACTTTCAACGATTAAAATTGAAGTTATAGTGCCCTTAATACTAAGAAATGAAGTATCGATTTAAATGATTCATACACCTGTATGTTGATTACCTTTATTTGAAATAGAAGTCATCTTAAATGTATTTTCCCCGTAATATCATCAAATTTAGGCATGATATTAGGAAAATGAGTAAAGCATTTGATTGGAGATGTAGGTCTATCAATCCTTTCAATTTTAGGTTTCCAAAAAGTTCTCACGTAAATTTTCAAACACCAGCGACTATTTGTTTTTCATATCTCGTAAATAAAGGACATGAATTCGATTGGCAAAAACTAACATTTTGTTAGACAGAAAATGATAATAAATGCCAAATGACATGTTTTGTCCTCATCTGACATAGAGCAGGCAATCAGTTAAACCTATTGTTGAATTAGCAATAAAAGACAGTTGTATAAAAATATAGACTGATTCAGATGAGTACAATTATGGGAAATCATGTGCAATATCAACCTGAATGGGTACGTGAAGATTTCGTAGATTTTGTCGCGGAAAAACTTCATCCCATTTGGGCTTGGAAAAAGGTCAAAGCTCAGCTTATTGCGCGCAAAGCAATAAGTGATGATTTTTTTCAATTACAGCTGAGACCAAATCAAAATTTTAAACATGAGCAAGCTCAGGCAGGGCAAAGCCTACTACTCACGGTTGTGATCGCAGGTGTTCGGCAGCAGCGTAGCTATTCCTTGGTCGAAATTCTAGACAATGGAGATTTGCTAATTGCGGTTAAACAACAAGGATTAGTATCCAATACAGTGACTCAGCTTGCTTTGGGCACAGTCCTCGAAATTTCACAAGCTCAAGGTGAGTTTGTGTTGAAACAACACACTGGAACAGCAACGCTTTTCCTCGCTTCTGGCAGTGGGATTACAGCGATTTACGCTTTGCTAAAACAGGCTTTGACATCGACAAGTGCTCCAGTCGATTTGCTGTATTTTAATCGTGACAATGCTTACCATGCAGAACTCGAAGCCTTAACTGTGCAATATCCGCAGTTTAAATATTATCCATTTAATACCTTGCAAAATTCACAGCACTTGAGCGAGCCATTACTCCAGCAATTCGTACCAGACTATTTTCAGCGCGAATGTTATGCCTGTGGTGCACAGAATATGATGAAAAGTGTGCAACAGCTTTATGCAGTTCACAGTATTTCGCATTTGCTCAAGACAGAATTCTTTCAAATTCAGATTGATGAAACCCTTGAGGCACAGCCCGTAACATTTTTACGTGCCCAGCAAGAGTTTCTAGCTGATACCAATTTGCTCGAAAGTGCAGAAAAAGCTGGGCTTAAACCTGCCCATGGTTGTCGCATGGGCATTTGCAATACGTGCTCGTGCACCAAAGTTCAGGGGGCGGTACGCAATGTGCTTACAGGGGAAGTGGATGAGCAGAGCAATACTCAAATCAAACTCTGCATTTCGCAGGCAATTAGCCCAGTAGTCATTAATTTATAAGTGTTGAATCTAGGGACAAATAAAATGAATAAACCCGTAAATTTTCAAAGTAACAGTAAATCGCGCTATTTAAGTGATGAAGAAATTCAATCCTTTGGTGCTAAGGTCGAAGCCATTCGCCACGAAACAATGCAAAGTTTGGGCGAACAAGACGCTGCGTATATCTACAAAATCCGAAATTTTGTCCGTTATAGTGAAATTACCTCTCGCGGCATGTTGATGTTTGCAGGTTGGTTGCCGCCTGTGTGGCTATTGGGAACAGGTTTATTAGGCGTCTCCAAAATTGTCGAAAACATGGAGTTGGGACATAACGTCATGCATGGTCAATTTGATTGGCTGAACGACCCGAGCCTAAACGGTGCAAACTATGACTGGGACACCATTGCCACAGGCGATGACTGGAAATATACCCACAATTATGTACACCATACTTATACCAATATTGTTGGTAAGGACCATGATGTGGGCTATGGTTTGATTCGTGTCAGTGAAAGTCAGCTGTGGGAACCCCGATTTTTATTCAATATTCCACTTGCCATCCAGTTAATGGTTTTCTTTGAGTGGTATGTGGGCGTACAGAATTTACATCTGGAAGACGTGTTGGCCTATAAAACCAAAACATGGGGTCAAGTTTGGCAGGATGCAGTCAAATTACGTAAGAAAGTAAAACGACAAGTAATCAAAGATTATGTGTTCTTTCCCTTAATTGCAGGACCGAATGCCATTCCAGTTTTTGCAGGAAATGCAGTCGCCAATATTATCCGGAGCTTATGGGCTTCAGCTGTGATTTTTAATGGACATTTTACTGAAGATGCTGAGACCTTTGAGCTAGACAATACCGAAAATGAAACCCGTGCAGATTGGTATTTACGCCAAATTAGAGGCTCGAGCAATTTCACAGGCACACAGTGGTTGCATATTCTCAGTGGAAATTTAAGCCATCAAATCGAACACCATTTGTTTCCAGACATGCCTGCCAACCGTTATGCAGAAGTCGCACCCAAAATTAAAGCGTTATGTGCAGAGTATGGCATCCATTACAACGAAGCCAGTTTTACGCGACAATTTGCCAGCGTATGGGTTCGACTTGCCAAATGTTCTTTACCCAATGACTGGAAAGCCGAATTGAAACAAGGCTGGAAAAAGTTTGCGCAGCGCTGGGTTTAAGCTGTAGATCACGCTGTTGATTGATAAGTAAAAGTTACTTTAGGCATAACTATTTTTCGTAAAATAAAGGTTGTCAAACGTAGGAATAAAGCGTATTTTTATTTTCAGATACTTTTTTGATGAAACAAAGATGTTAAAGCAACCTTTAATGACAAACGCTTATTTTTATTTCTGGCAGTTTAGATAATTGCCTGAACGCGTTTGGGCAAAATAAAGGTTGCCCACCAGTTAATACCTGATCGGCAACCCCGGTCAGGTTTTTTTATGCTTTGTTTTTTATAATTTTTTTAGGAGATTCTCATGTACGCATTTAACACTTCATATTTTAGCAACGGTTATTGGTTTTACTTTAGTCAGTTTATGACTCAATCCTTATCGTCCCATAGACCCAAAACGCACAAATAAAAGATCGGACTGATTCAACAGTCCAAAGGAAAAAACCGATGAACGCTCTAAATACTGCACTACAACATCAACCGACTTCACAAGAAACACTATTGAGTTTGCCTCAGCAACTCAAAGCACAACTTCCTCTTTCTGCGTCACTTGCGGCTCAGATTGCCGAACATCGTCAAACTATTCAAAACATTCTGGCTGGTACAGATCAACGTCTTTTGGTCATTACTGGACCTTGCTCTATTCATGATCCTGTTGCTGCTTTGGAATACGCGCAAAAATTACAACACTTACAAGCGCAAGTTTCTGATCATATTTTTCTGGTAATGCGTGCTTATATTGAAAAGCCACGTACAACAGTAGGCTGGAAAGGTTTTATGTATGATCCTGATCTAGATGGATCATCAGATTTACAAGCGGGCTTAGAACAGTCACGCCAACTGTATCTACATATTATTGAAATGGGTTTGCCGATTGCGAGCGAGATTTTAAGTCCGATGGCAACGGCTTACTTTGATGATTTACTGGCTTGGGGTGCAATTGGTGCACGTACCAGCGAATCACAAATTCATCGTGAAATTGCAAGCCAAATGCCGTACAGCATTGGTTTTAAAAATGGGACAGATGGTTCAATCCAAATTGCACTGGATGCGATTCAATCTGCGTCAAATGTGCATCAATTCTTGGGCATGAGCCAATCAGGTCTACCTTGCGTATTGCAATCACATGGCAATCCATTGGCACATTTGATTTTACGCGGTTCAAATACAGGCCCTAACTATCAGGCTGAAGAAATCAGCAAAATCAAAGCAAAAGTAAAAGGGGATTTGCCTGCGCTTGTGATTGATTGTAGCCATGGGAATAGCAGCAAGAATCCTGCATTACAGCCAGCAGTGCTACGCCAAATCGTGAAAGAACGTGCAGAAACGCAAGTACGTGGTGTCATGCTGGAAAGTCATTTGGTTGAAGGAAATCAAAAGATTTCTTGTGACATGATCTACGGGCAATCTGTAACTGATGGTTGTATTGGTTGGGAAAAAACTGAGCAACTCTTATTGGAAGCGGCTGTGCAGTTGAAAGCACAGCAACACTAAAATGTAATTGTGAAATTGCTCGTTCTAAGCCCCTGAAAAGGGGCTTTATTTTTATCGTATTTTTGGTGATGTGCTTACACAAAATTTATAAAAGACAAGGCTCAGCAATACAATCACGGCACATAAGATATAAGACACGCTATAGCCTTGTCCGGTAATTAAAATACCTAAGAGGATTGAGCCTAAAGCAATTCCTAAATCGTAAAAGGTGAAAAAGGTGGAGGTTGCATGACCAATACGCTGTGGTTCAGCGCGTTGAATAGCAAGTGTTTGTAAACATGGTTGTACTGACCCAAATCCCATCCCAATCAGAACTGCTGCAAACATAAATCCGATTAAACTATCAATTTGGCTAAGAATAACTAAACCCAGTGAAAATAAAGCCAAGGCGGGATAAATCACATAGCTAGGACCTTTGCGGTCATAAATTTTGCCTGTGAAGGGGCGTAGGCTCATCATCGAAATAGCAAATACGATAAAGAACAGACTGGCATACGCCAATAAGTTTTTTGAGGATGCATAAGTCGAGATAAAGGACATAATGCTGGCATAAGCAAAAGACACCAGCATTGCCATGACTGAAACAGGCAAGGCTTTTTTCTCGATAAAATCATGTACGGTTAAGCGTTTCTTTGCTTGAGTATCTTTCGGTGTAACTGCCGTGCGAATAGGAATTAAGAAACAAAACACAAAACCAAGGCAGACAATAGCCGCTAGAATTGTCGCGACCAGCGCATAAGAGAGTGGCTGAATTAAAGACAGTCCAATTAAGGGCCCCAAGACAATGCCTAAATTGACTGACATCACAAAATAGCCCATGCCTTCACCACGACGTGAATCTGGAATAAATTCATTGGCAATAGGAACGGTCACGGTGGTTAAAATACTGAACCAGATACCGTGCAAAAACCGTAACCAGAGCAAGACTTCTAAGTTATCTGCAAAGATATAGGCAACTGAAAATAGACAAAATAAAAACTCGGAAACAAAAAGCGTTTTCTTTCGACCAAATTTTTCTATGATGAGCCCACTAAATGGGCGCACTGCAATAGATGATGCCATGAATAAGGTCATGGCAAGCCCTGCTTGAGCCAGACTGCCGTGTAAGTCTTTTAAAATATAGATGGGTAAGATGGTGGTTTGGGCAAAATAAAAGACGAATAAAAATAAATTATTGGCCAAACATAGAATAAAAGACTTATTCCATAGTTGAACAGAAGTTGATTGCGACATAGTTAACCTAGAACGAAAAAGGGAATCATGACAATGCTGTTATCACTTTTTATGTATTCCCTGTGGGTATCAAGGTCATGAAGATGTGCTCATATCATAAACAATTACAGTGGATAAATAAAGTAAACTGATATTTTGTAAAAATTACATTAGCAAAAATGCAGTTTTAAAACCTTTATTCTCACATTTTGATCATTATATAAATTTAAAGCATGAAAAAAATCAGCCTTAAGGCTGATTTTTTTTAAGAGCAGAAACGTATAAAGGGCTTATAGACCCGCTTCATAGTCCGCACTTGATAATAATGCATTCACATCATCAAGATTATTTGGCTTGATTTTATAGATCCAGCCTTTGCCGTATGGCTCGTCATTAACAAAGTCAGGGTCATCTTCAAGTGCAGTGTTTACTTCAACCACTACACCTGAAACAGGAGCATGAATATCAGAAGCAGTTTTCACTGATTCAACCACACCAGCCTGTTCGCCAGCCGTAATTTGCTGACCTACTTCTGGCATTTCGACATAAACTAAATCGCCTAAGGCATCCTGCGCATGGTCTGAAATCCCAGTTACAACAAGATCACCTTCAATTTTCACCCATTCATGCGTGCTCGCATACTTCAAATCCGAAGGATGATTCATGATGACTCCTCAAAGTATTCATTTATTTTTGTCATGCTTTATACAGGTTTTTACAGCAAAACAAAAGGCTTATAGGTATGGATCTTTACGCCAATTACTTGGACTGCGTCCACTCCAGCGTTTAAAAGCACGACTGAAATTCGCTACATCACTATAGCCTAATTCATCTGCAATTTGTTCAAGCGTGTAATCGGTTCGAGAGAGTAATGAGGTTGCATGCCGATAACGGACTTCATCGACAATAGTTGAAAATGAAGTGCCTTCGGTCGCAAGCTGGCGTTTTAGGGTTCGATCTGACATATGCAGACGATAGGCAACATGTTCGATGCTTAAATAATGCTGTTCCGAGTGGGTCAAAATGTCTCGAACTGCCATAGAAAGCCGTCTGCGCTCACCTAAAGCTGAAAGTTCAGCCTCACATTGGTTAATCGCAATTTGGCTGGCAATCGGGTCGGCATTGACCATTTTCAGCGCCAGATATTTCTTATCAAAACTCATTAACAAATGCGGTTGGTCAAAGCGAAATTGATGATTCGGGAACTTGGTAATATAGCGTTCAAAGCCTTCAGGTTGTGGGAAATCAAAGTCAATTTCACCGCCTAAATCCGTTACACCCGTAATGGCTTTGGCCATGGAAATAATACCAATGGTCAAAGCAATACAAATTTCTGAACGTAAGGGTTCTATGGTGACATCACTTCGGAGCTGTAAAGTGGCTTTTTCTGCAAAGGTAGAAAAGTAGATTTGTAGGAAAGGTAGTCGCAATTGCACAAAACGGTTTGCCAGTACCAAAGCATCGCTTATGTCATGCGCCGTCATAATGGCATAACCGATAAAGCCATGAATGGAGATACGCATTTGCGTACCCAAATGATAACCCAGCGTCGATTCACCCGTTAAGCTTTTGGCATGTTGAATTAAAGCATTGGCTACGGGTGTTGAAATTCTAAAATCGGGTTCAGCTAATTTTTCACTATCTAGCTGAAATGGAGCAAATAAGGTATCAGCTGTATATCCCCAGCGAGACACGACATCTAAAAGTAACAGACCATAGACCCCTGGAATTCCTTGGTCTTGTCTAGACGAAATAGTATTCATGCGCGATCCATTGCACGTTTAATGTTGTTATATCAAGTCAGTTTTTTATATTGGCATGAAATAGCAGTATGCCCCTGATAAATTGTTCGACAAACCGAAAAAGGTGATTCTAAAACCACGCATGGTTTTAGAATCCTGAAAGATTATATTTCGGGTTGATAACTTTTACTAAACACTAGAATTTTGGTATTCCCAAGCAGCACCACTTCACCATGTTGATTTATGGTTTCAGTGGTATAAGTCACAATCGCTCGATCAGGTTTGGATTTAGAGAGTTTAATCTCGGTAATTTCAACTTCTACATGAATTTGATCGCCGACACGGGTCGGTCTAGGCCAACGGACTTGGGCTTCTGAGCCAATTAAACCATATGCAACAGGAAAACATTCTGTCCACAAGCGCATGGTTACGGCTGAAGTATGCCATCCACTAGCAGCCATTCCTTGAAAAATCGGGTGTTGAGCCGCTTTGACTTCATCGGTATGAAAAGGCTGGGGGTCAAATTGCTGTGCGAATTGTTTGATTTCATCTAAAGTCATTTCATAAGCACGACTTACAAAACGGTCTCCGACCTGTAGATCTTCCAAATACAACATTAAGCACTATCCTTTTTGTTTATTTGCTGTTGTTCAATTAAAAAACCGCCTGTTTGGCGTTGCCATAACTGGGCGTAAATGCCATTTAAGGCGACCAGTTCATCGTGTGTGCCTTGTTCCGCAATTCGTCCTTGATCGAGCACAATTAAACGATCCATTTGCGCAATGGTCGAAAGTCGATGTGCAATCGCAATGACAGTTTTATCTTGCATTAAATCATCTAGACTTGATTGAATTGCCGCTTCAACCTCAGAGTCTAAGGCGCTGGTCGCTTCATCTAAAATAAGAATAGGTGCATCTTTTAAGAAGACACGAGCAATCGCGATACGTTGTCGTTGTCCACCTGAAAGCTTAACGCCACGTTCACCGACATAGGCTTCGTAGCCTTTACGACCACGTAGGTCTGAGAGTTGCGGAATAAAGTCTTCAGCTTTGGCTTTACGCACGGCTTCAAACATTTCTGCATCGCTGGCATCGGGACGTCCGTACTTAATATTTTCCGCAACGGTACGATGCAGCAGTGATGTATCTTGGGTAACAAGGGCAATGCTTTTACGCAAACTGTCTTGGGTGACATCTTGTATATCTTGCCCATCAATTAAAATACGACCTTGGTTAATGCTGTAAAAGTGCAATAACAGCTGAATCAGGGTCGATTTACCTGCACCTGAACGTCCCACAATTCCAATTTTTTCACCTGGGCGAATAGTCAAGTTAAAGTGATCGATGACATTTTTTTCATTGTAAGCAAAGCAGACATCTTCAAACTTAATTTCGCCATGTTTAACATCCAGAGTGGTGGCATTGGGCTTGTCTTGAATGCTGATAGGGCGCCCTAAAGTTTTCATGCCATCCTGAATGGTGCCGACATTTTCAAACAAAGCAGACGTTTGCCACATCATAAACTCAGCAATACTGTTGAGTTTTAGAATCATGGCGGTGGTTGCCGCAATAATGCCCAGTTCTGCACGACCTTCAATCCAAAGCCATAATGCCGTACCCAGCACGCCAGCATAAAGCACAATACTGAGTGAGTTAATGCTCATTTCATAGCCTGAACCCAAACGCATTTGCTTATACACCGTACGCATAAATTCTTGCATGGATGATTTGGCGTACTGACTTTCGCGACCAGCATGGGCAAACAGCTTTACGGTTTGAATATTGGTATAGGCATCGGTCACACGCCCCGTCATTACCGCACGAGCATCTGCCTGTTCATTTGAAATTTTGCTGAGTCGTGGAATGAAAAACCATGCCGCAAGTAAAAATAGGGCAAGCCACACCAATAAAGGAATGATTAGAAATGGCGAAATTGAGCCGAGTACAATACTGACCGTAAAAAAATAAATCAGCACATAAGCCAACATGTCACCCAGAATCATCCAGAACTCACGCACGGCAAGCGCGGTTTGCATCACTTTGGCAGACAGTCGTCCCGCGAAATCATTATGGAAAAAATCTAGGCTTTGCTGGAGCAAAAGATTGTGAAACTTCCAGCGTAATCGCATAGGGAAGCTACTAAACAAAATTTGATGTTTAATGATGGACTGGAAGTTAGCAAAAAAGATATTTGCCAGTAAGATCATGCTCAGCAAGATTAAATTTTGGCGATGTTCAGCCAAAAAAGTATCAGGGTGGCTTTTACTAAGCCAGTTGACCAAATCTCCAATTTTGGCGTAGAGCAATGCTTCAAAACTGGCTGCACCAGCAGTACACAGCACTAAAATAAGTAAATATGGTCGAACGCCTTTAGATGCACGCCAAACAAATGCAAAGAAAGTTGTTGGCAGTGGATCATTCAAACCTTTGCTGGGATAAGGATCTACACGCTTTTCAAACCATCTGAGCATTTGATATTCACCTCTTGGTAAAGTTGCTATATTTTAAAGTATTAGAATTACAATAAGATATATGAAATATTTAAATAAAAAAGCATGAAACTGTATCTTGGTCAGCATCGTTCGCAAAGATGAAAATCATGCACAATTTTCTCAGATGATGAGTTTAACATGTGAAACTCTCATCTACTGATTCTCAAAAAGTTTTTCATACTTTGGATTTAAACCACCTGCTTAAGTTCGTTAAGGGTTTTTGATCAAACACCGTTAGGCTTAATCCTTTTTTACAACATAATCCTAGTTTCTAGAAAACTTCATACACTTGTCACATTTCTAAATTATAAAAAAAGTAAGCCAAATCTGAGACTTTAAAAGCATATGAACGATTTATCTGTTAAGAAAATAAACAAACTGATTGATGAATTTATCCAAAGTGGAAAAATACCAAGCTGTCTCATTTTTGGTTATAAAACTTATGCCATGTTGATGCAAGATGACAAATTTGCTGATCAAATTATTAAAGGCAAAGATGAGCCACTGAGCAGATATTATAAAAAGCTTAAAATTACCTTGGTGACAGATAAGCACTATTTCCAAGTGGGATAAGTGATCAACATTGACTACCAATAGGGTGAAAAAGGCATGCTGCTCTTTGACAGTCATGCCTTGAACAGGAATAGTTGTTTAAAATAATAAAAAATGTGATCTCAGTTATAAAAAAATCATGTTTTTTCTAAAAAAAATGATAATATTTTTATCGATACAGGCGAGTTTAAGTTGTTAAGAACCTGTAATTGTTAACTTAAATAATTGAATGAATAATAAAGGTGACAATATGCGTGGATGTGTAGAACGGTACGATTCCCAAACTCAATTGGGTATGATTCGAGATGAATGTGGTGAGTGGTATTATTTTGCGGTGGAGCAGTGGAATGATCCGAGCAACTTACCAATTGACGGTTTAGTCGTTGATTTTGTCATAGATGGCGCTGATGTGACTTCAGTATGGGAAGTAAAAAATTCACATTAATATTTCCAAGCACTATTCCTATTAGATTTTCAAGAATCATCTATTAAGGTCTACTTCGGTAGACCTTAAACATTTGGGGACATCTAACATAGTCCTAAAACTCATGCCTTAAAAGATTTAAGCAACTTTGTAGTACTAAGCGCTTAATGATCAGCACGATTGTCCCTAAAATCATATTCAAGTCAGTTTTTATCAATTTTTTTGTATGTGAACTTTCTTGTAGGGATTGAAACGTATTAATCTATTCGACATATGTTTTCTTCAAGAAAATGAGTCAGCCATGCTCGAAATACTTATACCTTATACCATCGCGATCATTATTTTGACCATTACACCTGGTCTTGATACCACGCTGATTATCCGCACGGCAACGGTTGAGAATCGTCAAAAGGCTTTTCAAACAGCTTTGGGGATTAACTTTGGCTGCATTATTTGGGGGGTAATTGTTGCTTGTGGCTTAGGCGCGCTTCTTGCGACATCCGAACTTGCCTTCAATTTATTAAAGTGGGTGGGAGCCGCTTATTTGGCATGGCTCGGTTTACAATTGTTAATTAAACCGCGCAGCAGTTTAGAAAATAAAATTGAAGTCCAAAGCACAACTAATTGGTTTTTAAAGGGGTTTTTCTGCAATATCTTGAATCCTAAAGTTGGTTTGTTTTATGTGACCTTCTTGCCGCAGTTCATTCCAAGTGCTGTAAACCCATTCTTGTGGATTATGGGGCTGGTTGCCATTCACGTTGTATTAGGATTCCTGTGGTCTACAGTCCTTATTTTTATGATGCAGCCTATCTCTAAGTTTTTAAAACAGCCTAGAATTGTCAAACGTTTAGACCAAATTACAGGCGCAATTTTCTTGTTATTTGCACTGAAGCTGGTCTTAAGTAAACGCTAAGTCTTGTTTGTACTAAAGTGGTGATGATTAAAAAAGGGCTCATTTTCAAGTTGAGTCCAACAAGAAATTACAACAGCTTCGCATTTTGGCGCTTAAAATAGACCTAAAGCATATAAAACAGGTGCATTATGAAAAAAATTATAATGTGTTGCTGCTTTTTGTATTCTGGAACGTTATGTGCCTCTATGCAGGACAATATCAGCCTATGCGAAGCCATTGCAATTGTCGCAGGCAATGTAATGCAAGAACGACAGGATGAAGTGCCACTGCTTGCTCAAAAACAAATTGCTCTTGAATACGATGATGGAGCACGGGACTTATATGAAGCCATCGTAGAGGATGCTTACGATCTACCGATACTTCCAAATGACATTCAAAAGCAACAAGCCGTACAAAGCTTTAAATTAGAGTATTTTGATTATTGTGAGCATGCAGCGGTTAGTGAATGAATGGTGTCATCGCTTAACGAAGATAGAAATATTTGTGACAATACTTAGATATAAAAATCCCCTCAAAGCGAGGGGATTTTTTAATTTAACTATGTGAGGTGGAGCGTTCTACATGATAGTCATGCGTAGCCTGCGCCGTGTGCTGAGCCAGTATTTTCATGTCTGAACCAGAAGGGGCTTGATAAATTCTCAAACCAAATTCAGGTAAAATCGCAATCAGATGATCAAAAATATCGGCTTGGATGGCTTCATAGTCTTTCCAGACAGTTGTGTTCGCGAAGCAATAAATTTCCAATGGTAGACCTTCGCTGGTCGGTTGAAGCTGGCGCACCATAATGGTTTGATGTTGAGAAATACCATGATGCTGCTTTAGATAGAACTCGACATAGGCACGAAAAGTTCCCAAGTTGGTTAAGCGACGCTGGTTATAAATCGATTGATTCGAGAGTTGTAAATTAAACTCTTCCAGTTCTTCTTGTTTGGTATCTAAATACTGATCTAAAAGTAAAAAATCTTTTAATTTCTTCTGTTCATCATTACTCATGAAATGAACACTACTTTGATCAATAAAGATAGAACGTTTAATGCGACGTACACCTGCCTGAGCCATACCACGCCAGTTTCTGAAGGTATCGGTCACCAGCTTGTTGGTTGGAATGGTGGTGAAGGTTTTATCGAAGTTCTGAACCGTCACGGTGTGTAGCGACATATCAATTACATCACCATCGGCATTCAAAGACGGCATCTCGATCCAATCGCCAATACGGACCATGTCATAAGATGAAATCTGAACCGAAGCCACCAAGGACAAAATGGTATTTTGGAACACCAACATGAGGACCGCAGCCATGGCACCAAAACCGGCCAATAGGGTAAACACATCTTTTTTCAAGAATGTGCCTAAGATCATCAGTCCACAGACAACAAAAATCACCAGCTTAACTAGCTGTAAATAACCTTTAATCGGTTTATTTCTAGACTTTGGATTGCGCTGATATAAGGCATTGAAGATGTTGAGACTTTCACCAATTGCAAGGGCAATGGTAAGAAAGATAAAGGCCTGTGATGCCATCTGTACCAAGTTAACAATTTTAACTGAAAGGTGAGGCACAGTCACAATGCCGTTCATGATGACAACGGCAGGTACAATATTAGCAATACGGCGAATGACATGGTGTTGAGCAAAAATATCACTATTGGCTGAATTTATTTTTGTAATCAGCTTACGGATACCGCGTACAACAATTTTTTTGGCAATAAAATTAGTTAGAAATGCAATAGCAAGCAAAAGTAAGATCGAAAGAACCATATCCAGCCATGGGAACTGATCTGACCAATCGAGAATATGTTGAAGATAAGCGAGTCGCTCCAAAACCTACCTCAGAGTATAAAAAATAATATAGATATTTTATAAAATATCAGAGTCGACTACTTTTTGAGTAACATTTTCGCAACATTTTAAAGAATGTATCGCTAACGAATTTAGAAAGGTCATAAAATATCAAGGTAATTTTCCAGCCCTCATGGAATGAGGATTTCTAAGGATTTTAGTTCAACGTGAAGCGGTAAATCATGGAGTTTTCCATCACGATGTTAACTTAAAATTCAATTTGAATACTATCTTCAATACGTCTTGCTACACCACAAGCGTAAGTCATTTGACCGTTTCACAAGGGGATGCACGTCAGGCAGTGCTAAAAGCGACCTTGAAGTTCTAAATATAATTTTTTAGAAAGTTAAAAAAAGGCGTCATAAAGACGCCTTTTTTTGATTACCACATTAAATCATCTGGAATGACGTAAGCTGCATATGGATCTTCCTCATCAGTGACCTGTTCATTCTTTTCAGAATTGTTGACAATGATGAAGCCTGTCATTTTTTCATTAATACGATCTGCAAGTGCTTTTGGCAAATAGGCATAGCTGTCTTGGTCTTTGGCAATCACTAAACTACCAGACACCAGCGCATTATAGACTTGCTGCTGTAAATAGACTTTTTTGATTTTGGATTCATCAATAAATTGATAGGCAACATCGCCCGCAGCATCTTTAATCTTGTGCTGTTGAATCATTTGCACAATGGCCGCTTTGAGCTCTTTTTCTTGCAAGATGGCTTTCTTTTCTTGCTCTAGCGTATGGTCTTTTTCCATTTTCGCTTGTTGATCTTTGGCAATTTTAGCTTTGATCTCGGCATCGTCATTTTGCCCTGTACGTTGCTCATGCACTGCCTGTTTCGACAGTTTTTTCGCTTTTTTGTTGTCTACCAGACCCGCTTTGAGCAACTGAGCCTGCAATGCATTTTTAACCATAATAAATTCCGAAAGGGTTAATGATGACGATATTGAAAGTAAATGATCCAGTACACCAGACTTAAGCAGCAACTTAAACCGACAGGAATCAGATAGGCATTTAATTTTAAATAAGGATAAATCAGGCTTGCAACTAATCCACCAATAAGAAAGCCAAATAAAATGAGTAAATGTAAAATTATTCGTTTCTGTCCGACTTTTAAGCCACGCAGACGATAGCCTAAAGCCAGTCCTAAGTCAGTTAACACACCTGAAAGGTGCGTGGTTCGAATAATGGTGCCTTTGTAGTGACTGACCATGGCATTTTGAATACCCATAGCAGCACATGCCCATAACAACGCATAACGTGGCAAATAAGGCAAAAGCAACCAACAGATAAAAATGAAAAAGGCGACTAGACTCAGTGGAACACCATAGCGGCGTCCCAGTTGGAAATTGCTATTTCCAAGAATCAGTCCGCTATAGCACGACCCAGCCACGTAACACAGGATCACTAGAACTAGATAGAGAATCGTTGCAGGTTGCCATTGCACTAGCGCCATCGACAACATACTTACATTCCCAGTCATATGAGAAACGGACTGGTGCAATACAGTCACCAGTCCGAGTACGTTAATCATGCCTGCATTAATGGCAAGAAAGAATGCCCCGAGTTGCATCCAAAACGGTAAAGTTTGAAATGGCATATCGTGATACAACCATCCAAGAAATGTCTAAATTATTATTTATAAAATAATATTATCGCGCCGCGCGATCAACTGCTGCTGTAAATAAAACGTCAGTAGATGAGTTTAAAGCTGTTTCAGTCGAGTCTTGCAATACGCTGATGACCATACCAATAGCAACCACTTGCATCGCGATATCCGAAGAAATACCAAACAAACCACATGCCACAGGAATTAACAATAAAGAACCACCAGCAACACCCGAAGCACCACACGCAGAAATAGAAGCGACTACAGATAAAATTAACATTGTAGTTAAATCAACTGAAATACCTAAAGTATTCACAGCAGCTAATGTCAGTACGGTAATTGTCACTGAAGCGCCCGCCATATTAATGGTTGCACCTAATGGAATTGCAACACCTGCAGTCGCTTCATTCACGCCTAAGCGTTTTGCGAGGTCAAGGTTAACAGGAATGTTTGCAGCAGAACTACGGGTAAAGAAGGCCGTAATACCACTTTCACGTAAACATTTGAAAACCAGCGGATATGGGTTTTGACGAATCACCAAAGCGACCAAGATCGGGTTAATAACCAAAGCAACAAACACCATGGTACCAAGTAATACTGCCAATAACTGGGCATAGCTTTCTAGTGTTTTTAAGCCAGCGTCAGCAAAAGTTACGGCAACCAAACCAAAAATACCAATCGGTGCAAAGTTAATGACAATGCGGATAACGCTATTTACCGCGTGAGCAGCATCAGAAATAAACGCTTTGGTTGAATCTTGTGCATGACGGAAGGCTAAACCAAGCGCAATTGCCCATGCCAAAATACCAATGAAGTTAGCATTAGAAATTGCAACCACAGGGTTGGCAATAAAACTTAAAAGTAAGTTCTTTAAAATCTCAGCCAAGCTACCAGGTGGCTGTAAATCACCTTGCGCAGGAATATCCAAGAACAATGTACTTGGGAAAGCCAGGCTTGCAGCAACTGCACTGAATGCAGCGAGTAACATGCCTACAGCATACAAGATCATAATCGGACGAAGATTTGCACTATGTCCAACTTTAAAGTTAGCAATAGATGACATCACTAAAACAAAGACCAGAATTGGCGCGACAGATTTTAGTGCCTTAATGAATAAGTCGCCTAAAAGGCTTAAATAAGGAGCCACATTCGGGAAAGTGAAGGCAACAGCCATCCCCAGAATGATGGCAATGATAATTCGCGTAACTAAACTTAAACGCGCAAAAGCTGAAAACATAGGCTAGCCTTGTCAGTACTACGAGGGCAGAGGTTAAAATTAAGTGTGCAATTCTATACCTAAAATTTACAATGATTAAAAAATATTTTGCTATAAAAACTAAATTATTCATTTTAAAGTTGATATTTTCTGTTTTAAATCGAGAAAAAACCGAATTTTATTGCAAAAAATGGCTTTTCAAGAGATTTATATAAAAATAATAGCTTTGTAATTATTTACTTAGCTTTTCAAGCTGGGCTTAAAAATTCAGGATCTAAGGCTTGTATCGCTTGATAATGGGTGAGGTGAATACGTCCATCTAAACGTTCAAACAATTTGGAATGGATCAGTTTATCCATCACAGGGCCTTTGACTTCAGAGAAGTGCAATTCAACATTTTGCTTTTGCAATTCCGAATCTAGTTCTTCCAGCATTTCCAAAGCACTGTAATCAATCCGGCTGACACCCGAACAATTCACCACGACATATTTGACGTTTTTCTTTTCACTCAGAGCATTAATAAAGAAGTCTTTGAAGCTATTGGCATTCAAAAAGTTCAGACTTTCGTCAATGCGCAGTGAGAGAATGGAATCTACCGTTTTTACAGGATAACGTTGCTGGTTGCGGAAATGTTGTGTGCCTTCGACTAATCCAATTACCACCATATGAGGGCGACTGATGCGCCAAAGCATGAGTAGAAAGGTTGAGATGACGCCTAAAATCAGACCTGTGGAAATATCAATAAAAATAACACCAAAGAAGGTGATCCACATGGCAATGCCATCGGCTTTAGAATAGTGCCATGTTTCAAAGAATGGTTTGAAATCTACCAATTTCCAGATTGACACAATAATGGTCGCAGCAAGTATGGCGAGGGGCAAATTCTGGAAAAAACCTGTAAAAAATAAGCTCACAACCACAATAAAACAGGAAGATAGAATACCTGCCATTGGTGTTTTTGCCCCCGCATCCGCATTTACAACTGTACGAGACAGACTGCCTGTGACGGGAAATGCCGAACTGAGACCCGCACTTAAATTTGAAAGTCCTAGGGCAATTAATTCCTGATTACTATTTAATGCACTACGTTGTTGTAAGGCAGTCGCTTGAGCAATGGACAGTGATTCCACAAAACTGATCATCGCGATCATGCTTGCACCAGGCAAGAGTTGAAGTACAAGTGTCCAGTTCCAGTGTGGTAAGCTCAATGGTGGAAAACCATATGGAATTTCCCCTACGGTTTTAATCCCAACATCATCTAACTGAAACAATGAAACCAAAGTAATTGAGCCAACAACCAAAATTAAGGGAACGGCTTTAACCAAGAAGCCGGCAAAGCGAAAACGTTGTTGAATATGGCTTAAACCCAGTAATTTAGGCAAGTAAATTAAAAATAGGATGGAAACCAGACCAAACAGTAACGTGCCCCAATGTGTTTGATTTACATAGTGATAAAAACTAATGCTTAGTTCTGGAATGTTATTAGATTGAAGGGGGATATCCAGTAAAAATTTGATTTGACCTAAAGCAATCAAAAGCGCTGAGGCAATAATAAAACTGTGAATCACAGGATGACTAATCAACTGGATGAGAAAACCAAATTTGAACAGCCCCAGTAAAAAAGAAATGATCCCAACCATGACTGCAAGCAAGCAAGCTGCCTGAATATAAGCTTCAGAGCCTGCTGCATAAAATGGTGTGAGTGTAGCAAAGGTCATCATGGAGATAATGGCTACAGGACCAATCGACAGCGATGGACTACTGCCGAACAGTGCGTAGACAATCATCGGCAGAATACTGGCATATAGTCCCGTAATGGGCGGTAATCCAGCCAGCATGGCATAGGCCATACCTTGCGGCACCAGCATGGCAATGACAATCAGTGCGGAAAGAAGATCCGATTTGAATTTACTGGCAGTGTAACCAGTCAACCATGCCGATGCAGGCAAATATTTTAAGACGCTTTTTTTTGAATGAGCCATGTGCCGATCTAAATCGCAACTTTAACTCTATTATGCACAAAAAATATGCGGCATAGCTAAAAGTAGGCGAATGATTTTATTTAATTAAATGCAGGCTTGGTGCAGTAAAGTTCATAGAGGGTTTGGAGGACTTGAACTAATTTTTCATCTTTAATCGAGTAAAAAATTTGCTTGCCATCACGTCGGGTACTGACGACATCGCTTTTGCGTAGCATCATCAATTGTTGAGAAAGTGTTGGTTGGGTAATATGCGTAATTTGTTCAATTTGTGATACGTTCAGTTCTTCTTTCGCTAAATGACATAAAATCAGTAAACGATCTGTATTCGCCAGTGATTTTAAAATACTCACGACATCCTCTGCTGAATTTCGCATAGATGTAATTTCAAAATCATTTTCCATTAGAGCGCCTCACTAAATCAGCGTATTATTATAATAGTAGAAAATGCAGATTACATGTATCAGAGTTTTCATTCTCAATGGTTTTTAATGAAAACAAATATCAGATTTATTTATAAGTAATTCTTCACACAGTATGAAAATTGATTTCAATGTACATACTGTGTGAAGAGCTTATGTTAATTCTTTTTCGGCTTCACACTTTCGTAAAAATGTTTCAATTCTTTATCATTAAATTGCATGGCTTTGTTAAATGTTTCTTCATGATCTTGTGCATACCAAGCCAGACGGCGTTGCATTTGTGGTGCATAGTCTGGTGCTAGTAGCAGGTGCTCACGGGTAACTTCAGCTAAGCCCAATTTTTTCAGTGTCGTTAAGTAGCCTTTTAAGGTAGCACTATCAAAATAGTAGCCGTGGGTGATCACTTGATTGTGACTCAATTGTTGTAAAACGGCCTTCGCCATTTTCTCAAAAACTTTTTCTGAGAATGTTTGGGTATGGGCATATTGAGAGAACAGACCTTGCATGACCACAAAGTTATTAAGACTACGTTCCGACAATGCTGCAAGGGTTTTTAAGCCAGCGGGGTTGTCTGTGAGTTGTATGATTCGGTTGTCATGACGCTCAATCCATTGATCATGCTCGAAACGCTCTAAAATACGCACAACTTGAGCTTCTACTTCATCAGTTTGCCATTTCAAGAAAAATTCTTCTTGAATGAATGGATATAAAGATTGAACTAAGCCAATTAGTTCAGGTGCTTCGATTTTTCCAAAGTGTTGAATTATACGGGCAACCAAAGCAGGCAAAATAAAGCAGTGCAGAATGTTATTGCTGAAATAGCTCAATAAGATTTTTTGACTTTCTGCAACACGTACCCATGTGACCTGATCTTGCGTATGAAGCTCGACCTGCTTTAATTTCAAGGCATATTGAATGATTTCAGCACTAGAAAGTTCAGAAATAATCATTCGATCATCATAACGATTTTGCGCAAGCAGTGTTCGATACTGATCAAGAGTGGTCGTTAGCTCTGCTTCTGAGAGTTGATGTTGCGGTGCATTTAATAGAATTAAGGAAATGATGGAAATTGGATTAATTACCACCGCTTTATTAATGTTTTCTAAAATTGATTGTGCTGTTTGATCCACCGTATTTACAACTGTAGGAGGCAATTTGTCATTGAAATTCAGACTCAGATGTTCAGCATTTTGCTGTTTTAATACATCGTCCAGAAAAACAGGCTCACCAAAGTTGACATAGACTTGACCAAAGACTTTCTCAATTTTGCGTGCTGAACTTAAGATACCCCACAGCGATTCGGCTTCTTTCGGTTTGCCACTCAGCTCATTTAAATAGGAAGTACCTTCCAATAATTTTTCATAGCCAAAGTAGGTTGGAATAAAGGCAATTGGTTTGGAGTTTCCTCTGAGATGGCTTTGAATGGTCATCGACAACATGCCTTTTTTCGCAGGTAGTAATAAACCAGTGCGCGAACGTCCACCTTCAATAAAGTATTCTAAAGGTGTATTACGCATCAGTAGACTGTGTAAATACTCTTTAAAGACCGAGGTATAAAGCTCGTTGCCATTAAAACTACGGCGGATAAAGTAAGCCCCAGCACCACGGAACAATTGACCAACCACTGGAAGATTGAGGTTAATCCCCGCCGCAATATGTGGCACCATCAAGCCACGATTAAAAATCACATACGACAGTAACAAGTAATCGATATGACTACGGTGACATGGGGTATACACAATTTCATAGTCTTGGGCCAACTCGCGCACCGTATCGAAGTTATGCACCTCAATCCCATCATAGAGTTGCGTCCATAATTTAGTTAAAGCCAGATAACCGAAGCGCAAAGTAGAATATGAGAAATCAGAGGCAATTTCTGTGAGATAGTGCCGCGCGCGATTTTCTGCTTCAAACATACTGATATTTTCAGCAATACTTTCTTTACGAATCGCTTGTTTGATGACATCACTGATTATCAAGTTGTTAATGACGTTACGACGGTCGGATAAATCGGGGCCTAAAATGGCTTCTTTATATTTGTTAAAGTTGGCATTCAACTGCTTCATCACATGATGCGCAGGCGAGAAGTTAGGACTTAACTCTTTAGCTTCAGTCATGAGCTTACGCAAAGACAGCGGCTTGTGAAATTCGAGATAATTTTCGCGACCATACAGGGAAATATTCATCGCTTGCTTTAACGGAGAAGGGGTTGACCAAGCATCGGCAAATAACGCCTTATACCAAGAGTCTTCATACTCAGGCGCACGTCCCCACAACATGGTGACTGGAACCAAATCTAAATCGAATTCTGGATGCTTTTCCAGTAGTTCAATCAAGCGAATGAGTTTGGCTGGGTAATGTAATCCCTGTTTCAAATGATTCTTTTCATTCAAAACCAAAATAGAATCTTCTTCTTGTACT
Source organism: Acinetobacter sp. NigerLNRRAM0016 (assembly GCF_054112845.1). Classification (NCBI taxonomy): domain Bacteria; kingdom Pseudomonadati; phylum Pseudomonadota; class Gammaproteobacteria; order Moraxellales; family Moraxellaceae; genus Acinetobacter; species Acinetobacter sp. NigerLNRRAM0016. Next base: position 108,190 of record NZ_JBSYVT010000005.1, on the reverse strand, counting down.
GTACCAAGCCGTAACGGCTGATAGACCGAAGGCAGTTGTCTTTTTTGGGCTTCATGATCAATCAGCACGGTATTGCTGAGAGAGGCATCTTGCAAAACATAGCAAATAGGATTGCCGTTGGCCGAAACAGAATATTGTTGTTCAAGTTCAGAGGTCGTGCCTAATACTTGTGGACTCACGACTTTATTTAGAATTTTCTGTGTGAGTTGACGATAAAATTGGCGATAACCTTTATTGGACATTGTTATTCCTATGAACCATGTTTCGGAGATTATTTTGTTCAATCTTGCCTAAGAATACAAATGCTTTTGCTGCTAATTAGAACATAAAGCATGTAACAGATCGTATCTGAATCCTACATGGTCATTCGACATCAACCTTGCCGAAACTGACTGAATAAAACCAAGGAAAAGGGAATGGGCATATTTTTTGCTGAATTCAAGCCAATACTTTCCCTGTTCAAGGTACATCATGATGCAGTATCAGGTTTTTCCTTCACAAAAATTACACGCTGAATATGTAGTTCTATCTTCAGGTTTAGGCGGACACGGACAATTTTGGACGCCGCAAATTGAAGCGTTACAGCAACATTTTCATGTGGTGATTTATGACCAAGAAGGTTGTCATAAAAATGCGGCAATCCTTGATGAAAACTACACGATGACCCATTTAGCCAAACAGGTCGTAGACTTATTAGCGATATTAAACATCCATGAATTTCATTTTATCGGGCATGCTTTGGGTGGTTTCATTGGTGCAGAACTGGCTGTTTTGCTGGAAAAAACGGAGAAAACCATGTTGTCCTTAACTATCATCAATGGTTGGGCACATTTAGATGCGCATACAGAGAAGTGTTTCAAGACCCGTATATCATTATTGCAATATGCAGGTGTAGAAGCCTATGTTCGAGCGCAAGCCTTGTTTTTATATCCGCCAGCATGGATTTCAGCACATATTTCGACTTTATATTTACAGGAAAATCAACAGATTGAGAAGTTTCCACCTTTACTGAATGTCTTCACTCGACTCAAAGCTTTAATGAATTATGAACTGAAGGCTGAAACGATTTCCAGTCTGAATAAGATTCCACTGTATTTAATCGCGACGGAAGATGATTTTTTGGTGCCGTATCAACAAAGTTCTCAATTAAAACAGGTCTTTCCACATGCTGAATTGGATGTTCTAGCGCATGGTGCACATGCGGTAACGGTCTCGCAAGCTGAAACATTCAATGTATTACTCTTGGAAAAACTACTCAAGAAACCTGTTGAAAATTTAGCGGCGAGTTAATAGACGAGATTCATCCATAGCATCAGAAAATTTTTTATCAAGATTAAAAAAGGCACGGTTTAGTTAGTGCCTTTTTTATTTTATTTATTTTTCCATTTGGTCAAAAAAGTGCACAAATTTAGATCATGACTCACAAAAAAAGTGCAGGTGAAAAATAACAAATTTACCCTTTGGTAAAATACATAAATTTTATAATGATTTTAAACTATTGATATTATTAATATATAATAAGTTGGCACACTCCATGCAATCATAAAATCAAGAATTAATAAATTTATTTTCTAAAAAATAGTCGGAAATAAATTTTGAGTTGTTGAATGATTGAATGAGGATGCAATACATGAAAATAGGTGTTTTTTGCCCAATCGGGAACAACGGCTGGTTACTCTCTGAGAATGCACCGCAGTACATGCCGAGCTTTGAATTGAACAAGAAAATTGTACAACGTGCCGAGCATTATGGTTTTGATTTTGCCTTGTCCATGATCAAGTTGCGTGGCTTCGGTGGCAAAACTGAATTTTGGGATCATAACTTAGAAACGTTCACCCTCATGGCTGGTTTAGCTGCGGTTACCAGCAAAATCAAAATTTATGCAACTGCCGCAACTTTGGTTATGCCGCCTGCAATTGTGGCGCGTATGGCATCGACCATCGATTCTATTTCCAATGGTCGTTTTGGTTTAAATGTCGTGACAGGCTGGCAAGCGCCTGAATATACACAAATGGGCATGTGGCCAGGAGATGAATACTTTGGCAAACGCTATGAGTATTTATCTGAATATGTACAAATTCTTCGTGAACTTTGGGCTACAGGCAAGTCAGATTTCAAAGGTGAACACTTTGAAATGAATGATTGTCGTGTCAGTCCAACGCCACAAGCAGATATGAAAATTATTTGTGCAGGTCAATCGGATACAGGACTCGCGTTCTCTGCTGAATATGCAGATTACAACTTTGTTTTTGGTAAGGGACTTAATACACCAACGGCTTATGCAGAAATCAATGACCGCTTAAAAGCACATACCGATAAAACAGGACGTGATGTTCAAACCTATGTGTTGTTTATGGTGATTGCCGCAGAAACCGATGAAGAAGCATTTGCAAAATGGCAGAGCTATAACGATGGTGCTGACATGGAAGCGATTAACTGGCTGATGAATCAGGGCGGAAAAGACACAACTTCAGGGACCGATACCAATATTCGCCAAATGGCCTCTAGCGTTTCTCCAGTCAATATCAATATGGGAACATTGGTCGGTTCTTATGAAAAAGTAGCCGCGATGTTGGATGAAATTGGTGAAATCAAAGGGACGGAAGGCATTTTATTAACTTTTGACGATTTTGTTCAGGGTGTAGAAGATTTTGGTCAAAAGATCCAACCCCTCATGCAATGTCGTCAGAACGTAGTGATGGATCTAGCGGAACAAGCACCAGTAACAGTTTTGGAGAAATCAGCATGAGCCAAATCAATACACCTATTGTGATTAGTGATTTTACTGAAGCTACAGGTCAAGGCAAAACCTTAAAGGCAGAGCCTGAAAACATTCAGTTTGCACCTGAACAAACCGCCTTAATTGTGATTGATATGCAAAATGCCTATACCTCCATTGGTGGCTATCTGGATTTGGCAGGTTTTGATGTTTCAACGACTCAACCTGTGGTGCAGAACATTAAAAAAGCAGTAGCAGCCGCACATGCAGCCAATATTCAAGTGATTTACTTTAAAAATGGCTGGGATGATCAATATGTCGAAGCGGGAGGACGCGGCTCACCGAATTTCCATAAATCCAATGCGCTCAAAACCATGCGTAAGCAGCCTGAACTTCAAGGCAAATTACTGGCGAAAGGCGGTTGGGACTTTGAGCTGATCGATGAATTACAACCTTTAGCGCAAGATATTGTGATTGAAAAACCTCGCTACAGTGGTTTCTTCAATACCGCTTTAGACAGCATGTTACGCGCCCGTGGTATCCGTAATTTGGTTTTCGTGGGTATTGCAACCAATGTTTGTGTGGAATCGACCTTAAGAGATGGCTTTTTCCTCGAGTACTTTGGCGTGGCATTAAAAGATGCGTGTTATCAGGCGGGTCCAGCAGAAATGCAAGCGGCGAGTCTCTACAACATTAAAACCTTCTTTGGCTGGGTGTCCGATACACAAAGTTTTATTGATACCTTTGTTCCTAATACCGACCAACTTGCAAAATCTGCCTAATACGGAGCGCTCAACATGCCTAAACAAGTCATTATTCCAGCAGGAACCTCAAAACCTTTAGCGCCATATGTTCCAGCAACCAAGGCAGACAACATTGTATATGTCTCTGGCACATTGGCTTTTGATGAAAATAACAATGTGGTGCATGTCGGCGATGCCGCAGCACAGGCACGACACATTTTAGAAACCATTCAATCAGTTTTGAAAGAAGCGGGCGGCAGTATGGATGATGTGACCTTCAACCATATTTTTGTCAAAGATTGGGCGGATTATGCTGCGATCAATCAAGTCTATGCCGAGTATTTCCCAGGGGATAAACCTGCCCGCTACTGTATTCAGGCGGGTTTGGTAAAACCAGATGCTCTCGTCGAAATTGCCAGTGTTGCCCATGTCGCTACGGCTTAGGCAGTAGCGAGATTAGCCCCAACAGGAGAATAAACATGAATGCAGAATTACTGAAAAGTTTGATGAAAGAAGAATGTTTAGAACACATCTATAATACGCAAAAAACCACACATACGGATGTCGATCAAAAAGCCTTTCGTGAAGGCATGTCAAATCTGGGTGCTGCGGTGAATGTTATTACCACTTATGGACCCGCAGGTGTTGCAGGTTTTACTGCCTCCGCCGTTTGTAGTGTAACCGATACACCACCAACCTTGTTGGTCTGCCTGAATCGTTCAGCTTCGGTATTTGAGACCTTTAAAGAAAATAAAGTGTTATGTGTAAATACTTTGGCTTCACATCAAATGGCACTTTCCAATGTATTTGGTGGCAAAACACCTATGCCAGAACGCTTTGCTGCGGGGCAATGGGAAACGCTCGCCACGCAGGCACCTGTTTTGCAAGATGCCTTGATTAGTTTCGACTGTGAAATTGTACAAAGCATGAGTGTCGGAAGTCATGATGTTTTGTTCTGTCAGGTCAAAGCAATTCAACACAATCAAGGCTTAAATGCGTTGATGTATTTTAACCGTGCTTATTGTGAACCACACCGTATGTGCTAAAGAACAAATCCTATGAGAAGGAGGGGAAACCCATGCAAGAAAAACAATCGTGGTTTCCAAAATTTAAGCCTTACCAAGGCGACTTAGATACAACCCCTGTTCAAATTGACGAATATCTCCCAGTCGGACGCAGTATCGTGCTTGGCTTACAACATGCCTTTGCCATGTTTGGGGCAACGGTACTGGCCCCCTTACTGATGGGTTTCGATCCCAACTTAACCATTTTCATTACGGGGATTGGCACCATTTTATTCTTCCTGATGACGGGTGGACGCATGCCGAGTTATCTCGGGTCGAGTTTCGCCTTTATTGGGGCAGTTGCTGCGGCAACAGGCTATAGCGGTGTAGGTTCAAATCCCAACTTGGCGCTCGCGCTTGGCGGAACCATTGCCTGTGGTCTGGTGTATGCTGGGATTGGTCTTGTGGTTATGAAAACGGGAACAGGCTGGATTGAAAAGTTGATGCCACCGATTGTGACGGGCGCGATTGTGATGATCATTGGTTTGAACCTCGCACCGATTACGATTAAGAGTGTTTCTGCCAATACATTCGATACGTGGATGGCGGTTATTACCATTGTGTGCATTAGTGCGGTTGCGGTCTTTACGCGTGGCATGGTGCGACGTTTATTGTTGCTGCTTGGGCTTTGTTCTTCTTATTTCGTGTATTTCTTGCTTGCCAATGTGATGGGGTTCGGGAAACCAATTGATTTTTCAATCATTGGCAACGCTGCGTGGTTTGGCCTGCCGACATTCCATGCACCTGTGTTTAATGCCAATGCTATGTTACTGATTGCACCTGTCGCGATTATTTTGGTTGCTGAAAACTTGGGGCATTTCAAAGCGGTTTCAGCCATGACAGGAAAAAACCTGTCGCCGTATATGGGGCGTGCCTTCTTCGCTGATGGTGTGTGTACTTCTTTATCTGCTTCGGTTGGTGGTACAGGCATGACCACTTATGCGGAAAATATTGGTGTGATGGCTGTGACTAAAGTGTATTCCACCACCATTTTTGTGGTTGCAGGGATCTTCGCTGTTTTACTGGGCTTGTCACCAAAATTCGGGGCGGTGATCAGCACGATTCCAGTGGCATTATTAGGCGGTGCATCCATTGTGGTCTTTGGTTTGATTACCGTGGCTGGGGCAAAAATCTGGGTGGATAACAAAGTTGATTTCACGCAAAACAGCACCTTAATAATTGCAGCCGTAAGTTTAATTATGGGTGCAGGGAATTTCAGCTTACACATTGGTTCATTTGACTTGGGTGGCATTGGTACTGCAACACTGGCGGCAATTCTACTGAATTTGTTCCTGAACCGTGGTGAAGAAACGGTCACCAAGGCGCAAGGCGTGGACAGTGAAGTAAACAGCAGTGTGGCACAAGGCTCTTAATGCGCCTGAATGGAGAAAGAAATTGAATCAAAGTATTGCTTTTATTGGATTAGGTGCGATGGGTTGGCATATGGCTTCCCATCTACCAAAACTCGGTTTACCTGTGTATGTCTGGAACCGAACGACTGAAAAAGCAGAACAACATGCACAGCAATTTGGTACACACGCTGTGAGTTTAGAACAAGCCGTGCAAGCCGATTTTATATTTTCTTGCTTGCCGACCAGTGCGGATGTTGAACAGTTAATTGCACAATATCCGCCAAAAGCAGGCAGTATCTGGATTGACTGTACCAGTGGTGTACCAGATTCAGCACGTAAGTTATCGCATCAGCTTCAGCAAAATCAGGTTGCTTATTTAGATGCACCTGTGTCGGGTCAAACCATCGGCGCGGAACGTGGTACTTTAACGGTGATGTTGGGTGGTGATGAGCACGCCTACCAACGCGCATTGCCCATCATTTCAGCATTTTCAGGCTTGGTTGAATATGTCGGCTGTAGCGGTTCAGGCTTTGCGGTGAAAGCCGTGAATAATGTGCTGATGGCAACTCATTTATGGGCTTTGGCGGAGGGACTGACCATTCTGAAGCAACAACAGGTTGATGTTTCAGCAGCATTGAATTGTATCAATCATTCTAGTGGTAAAAGTACCGTGTCTGATTCCATCATGGCGCAGAAGGTGTTGAACCGTAGTTTTCCCAAAACTTTTGCCTTGAATTTATTGCAAAAAGATATTGGAATTGGCTTGGATTTAGCGCAACAGCAGGATGCAAACGTGCCGATTTTTGAAAGTATTCAAGCCCTGTTTAAGGAAATTCCGAAAGCTCAAGCGGAGCAGATGGATTTTACTGCAGCGGTTTCTGTGCTTGAACAATGGAACCAAACAGTTTTAGAAGCTTAAACTGAAAACGGCATAGGGAAATGCCGAACTCTAGATTTTCACAAAGAAGGTTTTAAAACGAAATCTACAGAAAATGCTCAGTGCCATCTGTATTTCAGCAAAATTGGTTGTATCATGATTCAGTTATAAATAGTCAATAAACTTAGGGATATAACATGAGTACTGATTCAGCCTTTCCAACACCAAATAATTTAGGTATCGCGGTTTATAGCAATAATGCTGAAGCAATTGGTAACACGCCAATGGTTCGCATTAATCGTGTCATTTCAGGTGGTGCAAATGTGTTTGCCAAAGTTGAAAGCCGTAATCCAGCTTTTTCTGTGAAATGTCGTATTGGTGCCGCACTGATTGCCGATGCTGAAAAGCGTGGTGTGTTAAAGGCGGGCATGCATATTGTCGAACCAACCAGTGGGAACACAGGAATTGCGTTGGCCTTTGTGGCTGCGGCAAAAGGTTATGACATTACTTTAACCATGCCAGCCAGCATGAGTATTGAACGTCGTAAAGTCCTCAAAGCATTGGGGGCTAACTTGGTGCTGACGGAAGCGGCAAAAGGCATGAAAGGCGCGGTTGATGAAGCGGTACGTTTAGCGACTGAACAACCAGAGCTTTATTTCCTGCCACAACAATTTGAAAACCCAGCCAATCCACAAATTCATGAAGATACAACAGGTCCTGAAATTTGGGCAGCAACCAATGGTCAAGTCGATATTTTAGTTGCAGGTGTAGGAACTGGCGGTACCATTTCAGGGATTTCTCGCTTCTTTGAAAAAGTGAAAAACCAGCCAATTTACTCGGTTGCTGTAGAGCCTGCAGAGTCTCCAATTATTAGTCAAACCAAACGTGGTGAAGCAATTACACCGGCACCACATAAAATTCAAGGCATTGGGGCAAACTTCATTCCAAAAAACTTGGATCTTGATTTAGTCGATGAAGTCGTGACGATTACGAGCCAAGATGCGATTGACTGGGCGCGTAAAACTGCAACACAAGAAGGTATTTTAGTCGGTATTTCTTGTGGTGCAGCAATGGCAGCAGCGGCACAGTTGGCAGCTCGTCCTGAAAATGCAGGCAAGAACATTGTGGTGATTTTACCTGACAGCGGTGAACGCTATTTATCTTCTGTACTGTTTGAAGATATCTCTGCGGATTAAGCCAAATTTATTTAAATTGAGAATAAATCAGCCGCTCATTGAGCGGCTGATTTTTTAGTCGGAGTTCTAGTTCAAGCACAACGCGTTTGCAAATAAGCATTGGCATAGTTTGAAGGATTATTCCGCTCTAAACGCTGACTGATGTTTTGACTGGCTTGCATCAGGGCTTCAACATGAATCCCTGTTTCAAAGCCCATGCCATTCAGTAAATACAATAAATCTTCAGTGCTAACATTGCCTGAAGCACCTTTGGCATAAGGACATCCACCTAAACCCGCGATAGATGAATCAAAAATCCGAATGCCTTGTTCAAGTGACTGGTAAATATTGGCAATCGCCATGCCATAAGTATTATGGAAATGTCCTGCCATAAATTGGGCATCTAATTCACTTAAACAGGCGTCCCACATGGTTTTGACACGATTTGGGGTCGCTGTCCCAATGGTTTCACCCAAAGACACTTCATAACAGCCCATATCGAATAAACGCGTCACCACTTTGCTGACTTGTTTTGGATCAATTGCACCTTCATAAGGGCAATCGACCACACAAGACACATAGCCACGAACTTTGATGTCATGTTCTTTGGCAGTTTTGAGAATATCGGCAAATTTTTCAAAACTTTCATCAATCGAACAATTGATGTTCTTTTGCGTAAAGCTCTCAGAAGCTGCGGTAAACACCGCAACCTCTTTACAGCCTACCGCCAGAGCAGATTCAAAGCCTTTCATGTTTGGGGTGAGCAAACTAAATTGAATATTCGGATCTTTAGGTAATTGTGCATAGAGTTCATCACTCAATGCCATTTGCGGTACCCATTTCGGCGACACGCAAGAACCGACTTCAATCGCTTTGAGGCCCGTTTGCATCAAGTCCAGAATCAGTTGTTTACGATCTTGAAGCGTGAGCGGAGTTTTCTCGTTTTGAAGTCCATCCCGCGGACCGACTTCAACGATTTTCACAAATTCAGTCATGCCACTTCCTCTGCTAAAGCCTGAAATTCCACCAGTTCATCACCTGCTTTAACTTGGTCGCCCGGTTGGAAATAGGCAGATGTAATCACACCATCACGTGGCGCACGGATTGCATATTCAATCTTCATGGCTTCCAAAGTGAGCAGGATGTCATCTTTTTTCACCTGTGCATTGGCTTCAATCAAGACCTGAGTAATCACACCCGGCATTGGCGCTTTTAAATTGCCTTCATTTTGCTGTGCATCCTGATTGCCATAAGTTGGACGTACATAGGCAAATTTATGCGTTTGACCATCTTTGAAAACCGTAAGGTGGTCGGCATCTGCACTAAATGCCACTTTGGATTGCTGACCATTCAGATTGAGTTGTGCTAAATGTGCATCCAGTAGTTGACCCTGAAGTGGGTAGTCCTGACCTTGATAGTGTGCAATAAAGCCGTGATCAATTGCGGTAAAGCGCACCTCGATAGCTTGTTGATTGAGCTGCAATTTAACGCTGTATTGAGTCTTTACATTGACACGCCAAAGGGGTGCTGAAGACCAGACTGAATGCGACTTTTGCTGCTGGTGAAAGCGTTTTAACAATTCAATTAATGCCGCTGAAACAATGGTTTCAGATGAAGCTGCTTCAGCATTCATGAGGAATGCATCTTCACGTTGAATTAGGTTGGTATCCAGTTTGGCATTTTTAAATGAATCACAACGGATGATTCGGTCTAAGAATGCAATGTTGTTACCTAAACCTTCTACATGAAATTGACCTAAAGCATTGTGCATTTGAACCAATGCCGCTTCACGGTTTTCACCCCAGACGATCAGCTTGGCAATCATCGGATCATAGAAAGTGGTAATTTCATCGCCTTCGACAATACCACTATCCACGCGGACATTTTGGTTTTGATTTGGGTAGTGCAGATAGCTAATTTGACCAATCGCAGGTAAGAAACCTTTTTCAGGTTCTTCCGCATAAACACGTGCTTCAATGGCATGACCTTGAATCTCTAATTCAAGTTGTTGCTTCGGTAATGGCTCACCATAAGCTACACGTAATTGCCATTCAACCAAATCTTGTCCTGTAATCATTTCAGTGACAGGATGTTCCACTTGCAGACGGGTATTCATTTCCATGAAGTACGCCGTACCATCTTGCTCGACAATAAATTCAACAGTACCCGCACCGACATAATGGACAGCACGCGCTGCATCAATGGCAGCTTGGCGCATCGCCTCTAGTTTATGCTGTGGCATCAGCGGTGCTGGTGCTTCTTCCAGCACTTTTTGATGGCGACGTTGTACTGAACAATCACGTTCGAATAGGTGTACATAATTGCCATGCGTATCGCCAAAGACCTGAACTTCAATATGGCGTGGTTGTATCACATAGCGTTCAATCAATACATCATCATTGGCGAAACTCGATTTGGCTTCACTTTTACAAGATGCAAGGGAACTTAAAAAGTCAGCTTCACGTTCCACCAGACGCATCCCTTTACCACCGCCACCTGCGCTAGCTTTAATTAACACGGGATAGCCAATCTGGTCAGCTTGTTGTTTTAAGAAAGCTGCATCTTGATTGGTACCGTGATAACCCGGAGTGAGTGGCACACCCGCTTTTTCCATCAATGCTTTAGACGTGGCTTTCAAGCCCATCGCTAAAATGGCAGCAACTGGTGGACCAATAAAGGTAATGTTGTTTTTTTCACAGGCTTCTGCAAACTGGTCATTTTCAGATAAAAAACCATAACCAGGGTGAATTGCCTGAGCGCCTGTCGTTAGAGCCGCTTGAATAATACGGTCTATCTGTAAGTAACTTTGTGCAGCAGGGGATTCACTAATATAAATGGCCTCATCCGCCTGTTTAACATGCTGAGATTGCGCGTCGGCATCTGAATAAACTGCAACCGTTGCAATACCCAACTTTTTCGCAGTACGGATCACACGGCAGGCAATTTCACCACGGTTCGCAATTAGAATTTTTTCAAACATTGTTCTGTCCTTATTGTTGTTATGCCGTTGCCTTGATCCAAGCTGGGCTATGTTTGTTTAAAAAAGCATTCAGTCCATTTTTTGCTTCTTCGCCTTGGCGCACATGGGCAATATGTTGTGCCGTTTTCAAAAGTAGACTTTCATCCACACTTTGCTGATTCACCATCTGAATCAATTGCTTCGATGCAGCTTGAGCTTCAGGTCCACCCAATAATAAGGCTTGTACAATTTCATCGACTTTGGCATCGAGTAATTCAGGCGTGGTAACTTCATGGGCTAAACCAATTTGTAAGGCTTGTTCAGCCGTAATTCGTTCAGCCGTGAGGAAATAACGTGAAGCCTGACGGGCACCGATGGCACGAATCACATAAGGACTAATGGTAGAAGGGGCTAAACCTAGACGCACTTCAGACGTCGCAAACTTTGCATCCGTACTCGCCACGCAGATGTCACAAGCAGAAGCGAGCCCCATACCACCACCAAAGGCAATGCCTTGAACTCGAGCAATGGTCGGCTGTTTTAGCGTTGCCAAGCTTTGCAGCATTTTCGCCAGTTTCAAAGCATCAGCTTCATTGTCTGCTTGAGAGGCTTGTCCAGCCTGCTTCATCCAGTTTAAGTCAGCACCCGCGGAGAAGCTTTTGCCACGACCCGCTAAAATCACCACGCGAATATCATCACGTCCATTCAGCTGTTGAAAGCATTCATATAATTCTTCAATCACCGTGGTATTGAAGGCATTATGTAGTTCCGCACGATTGATCCAAACCGTTGCCACTTGCTGTTGCTGTTCGAGTTGTAAAAATTGATAGTCCATTTTTCACCCCTTACATGCGGAACACGCCGAACTTGGTTGGCTGAATTGGCGCACTCAGTGCTGCTGCCAAACTTAAACCCAAGACTTGACGAGATTGTGCAGGGTCAATAACACCGTCATCCCATAAACGTGCAGAAGCATAATACGGATGACCTTGACGTTCATATTGGTCACGAATCGGTTGCTTGAATTCATCTTCTGCATCTGCAGACCAAGATTCGCCTTTTTGTTCAATTTGATCGCGTTTAATGGTCGAAAGTACGCTTGCCGCTTGTTCACCACCCATCACTGAAATGCGTGAATTTGGCCAAGTCCATAAGAAGCGTGGGGAATAGGCACGACCACACATGCCATAGTTTCCTGCACCAAACGATCCGCCAATAATCAAAGTCAGTTTAGGCACATTCGCAGTGGCAACCGCCATCACCAGTTTGGCACCGTGTTTGGCAATGCCTTCATTTTCATACTGACGACCCACCATAAAGCCTGTGATGTTCTGTAAGAACAACAAAGGAATATTGCGTTGCACACACAGTTCAATGAAGTGCGCGCCTTTTTGTGCTGACTCAGAGAATAGAATGCCGTTATTGGCAATAATGCCGACTGGCATCCCATAAATTTTGGCAAAGCCTGTAATTAGGGTAGTACCAAAACGTGCTTTAAATTCGTCTAGGCGTGAACCATCGACAATACGGGCAATAATTTCACGTACATCGAAAGGTTTACGGGTATCACTTGGCACAATGCCATACAGTTCTTCAGCAGGGAAAAGTGGTGCTTCAATCTCTTCAGCAGTTTTATTCGGTTTGATGTTTAAGTTCGCCACGATATTGCGGGCAATTTGAATTGCATGCTCATCGTTTTCTGCCAAATGGTCTGCAACCCCTGAAAGACGAGTGTGGACATCACCACCACCCAAATCTTCACTGCTCACGACTTCGCCTGTCGCGGCTTTTACTAAAGGTGGACCACCCAAGAAAATGGTGCCTTGATTCCGTACAATAATGGTTTCATCTGACATCGCAGGGACATAAGCACCACCTGCGGTACAGCTACCCATTACCACCGCAATTTGGGCAATGCCTAAGCTCGACATACGGGCTTGATTGTAGAAAATACGCCCGAAGTGGTCACGATCTGGGAACACTTCATCTTGCATTGGCAAATAGGCACCGCCTGAATCCACCAAATAAATGCAAGGTAAGTGGTTTTGTTCTGCAATTTCCTGTGCACGTAAGTGCTTCTTCACAGTCAGCGGGTAGTAAGTACCACCTTTGACCGTTGCATCATTGGCAACGATCATACAAGTCACACCATTGACTTGCCCAATGCCTGCCACAACGCCCGCAGCAGGGACATCGTCGGCATAGACTTTATGTGCAGCCAATTGCCCAATTTCCAAGAAAGCTGTGCCAGCATCAATCAGTTGATCAATACGGTCGCGCGCCAATAATTTGCCACGAGCGATATGTTTTTGACGCGCACTTTCACCACCACCTAAGGCAATTTTCTGGCTGATTTGCTTTAAATCCTGCACCAGATTCAGCATAGTCGCCTGATTATTTTTAAATTCATCACTACGACTGTTAATTTTGCTTTTCAGCTGATTTAAATCTGAGCCTTGGCTTGCAAACGTAATCTGCTGATTGCTCTGTTTTGGCATGTGTACCAGATTAAACTCATCATGATCACTATGCATTTGGGTTTGTAATGGATTCATAGAAACTTCCTTGTATAAATTGGGCAAAAGGGATTAAGCAGTTTCGTTAAATAATTCACGACCGATTAACATACGGCGGATTTCCGAAGTCCCTGCACCAATTTCATAAAGTTTCGCATCACGCCATAAACGTCCTGCTGAAAATTCATTGATATAACCGTTTCCACCTAAGGCTTGAATAGTTTCACCCGCCATCCACGTGGCTTTTTCCGCAGCATAAAGAATAGCGCTGGCAGCATCTTTACGCAGGCTACGACTATGCTCCGCTTTGTCACATTCAGCACCTACTGCATATACCAGTGCTTTACAGGCCAACCAAGTTGAATACATATCGGCAATTTTGCCTTGCATGAGCTGGAATTCACCAAGTGCCTGACCAAACTGTTTGCGATCGTGAATATAAGGAATCACGGTGTCCATACAAGCATCCATAATGCCAAGAGGACCAGCGCTGAGGACCGCACGTTCATAATCTAGACCGCTCATCAGCACTTTTACGCCATTACCGACACCACCCAATACGTTTTCTTTTGGCACTTTCACGTTGTCAAAAAACAGGGGATAAGTATTTGAACCGCGCATACCCAATTTATCGAGATGGTTACCGTGGCTGAATCCAGGCATATCTTTTTCAATCAGGAAGGCGGTCATGCCTTTAGGACCAGCCTGTAAATCCGTTTTGGCATAGACAACTAATACATCGGCATCACCACCGTTGGTGATCCACATTTTTGAACCGTTTAATACATAATGATCGCCTTGTTCTTCCGCTTTTAACTTCATGCTCACTACATCCGAGCCAGCATTGGGTTCAGACATGGCTAATGCACCGACATAATCACCCGAAATAAGCTTAGGCAAGTAACGTTGTTTTTGTTCTTCGTTACCATTTCGCTTAATTTGGTTGATACATAGGTTAGAATGTGCCCCGTAAGACAATCCTATAGCGGCAGATGCACGTGAGATTTCTTGCATAACGATAATATGCGCTAAATAACCGAGGTTAGAACCACCATATTCTTCACTCACTGTTAGACCATGTAAGCCCATATCACCCATTTTCTTCCAAAGGTGAGCAGGGAAGACATTGTCACGATCTACTTGCTGCGCAATTGGTGCAATCTCTTTTGCACAAAATGCAGCAACTGAATCACGCAGTGCGATCAATGTTTCGTCCAAACCGAAACTTAAGGTTTGTAGACTGAGTTGTAATGGAACGTGTGCGTTCATGCTGTTCATCCTGAGGTTATATTTGTTGTCCAATAAGCATTGTTGTTGTGCTTGTAGTTTTACAATACATCTATTTTTTAAAAAAGTGAACTAAAATTCACAAAATGATTTACAATTCATTTTATCTGGATGAGAATAAGATTATGAGTTATAAAAGATCGACATTGATGCAAGAGCGAATGGAACAAAATCGACAGTCGATTTTGCAATCTGCGCGAGAACTTATTGCTCAAGGGGGATTTAAGGATGCCCAAATTCAGGCGATTGCGGAACGTGCAGGCGTATCCAGTGGCTTGGTTTACCGCTATTTTGACAATAAAAGTGAAGTCTTAATTGAAGTGTTGTCTGAAGCGATTCAGCATGAGATTCATATTCTGAATACCATTGCGAGTAGCGAAGGATTTACAGCACAGCAAAAATTACATAAGGCAGTCACCATCTTTGTTAAGCGGGCATTGAATAGTCCTCAACTGTCGTATTCACTCATGTTCGAACCTGTAGATCCAATTATTGAACATGAGCGTTTTCGCAGTAAACAATTGATCAAGCAAAGCATTAACGAGATTCTTGCCGAAGGGAAAGTCAATGGCGAGTTTGGTTTTGAAGACTTAAATACGGTGGCGTTATGCATTGTCGGAAGTATGACTTTCGTCGTAATTGAGCCTTTAAATCCATCTCGTAATGTGATGTTTGATCAAAACTACAAAGATTATTTTGTGAAGCAGGTTGCAGATTTTTGTGTACAAGCTGTGCAATTACAGGAGCGTAATTAAATAGTCTTATATGCAAAATAGGGAATCGCGTACAAAGTAATCCGTGTGATCAAAATAAAACAGTAAGAATCAGAATTACAAAGAATCAAGGAGAGTGATTCAAATGACACAGGTACGGTTAAGTTATGCGTATGGAACCAGCAGTCAACCTTTACTGGGCATGACCATTGGTGAAAAATTTGATCAGGCATGTGCGCAATATGCAGATCAGGATGCTGTGGTCAGTGTGCATCAGAATGTACGCTTAAGCTACAAAGAGCTACAAGCTCAGGTAAATGCACTGGCTTGTAGCTTACTTAAGCTGGGATTTAAAAAAGGCGATCGCCTTGCCATTTGGTCACCCAATTGTGTGGAATGGACCATTACTCAATTTGCTGCATTTAAAGCAGGCATTATTTTGGTTAACCTAAATACTGCCTATAAAAGCAACGAGTTAGAATACGTGCTGAATAAGGTGTCGTGTAAAGGTTTGGTCATTGCCTCGCAATTTAAAACCACAAATTATCAAGAGCTTTTGACTAAGATAGCACCTGAGCTGCAAGAAGCTGAAGATAAAATCTTAAATGCACTACGCTTACCTCATTTAAAACATGTAATTAAAATTGATGATGCTCCGCATACAGGCATTCATCGTTTTCAAGATCTTTTGGTACAACCATCAGCCAAGCAACTCGACAGCTTAGAAGCGGTTGCGAGTGAATTGCAGTTTGATGAAACCATTAATATTCAGTTTACTTCGGGCACAACAGGCAACCCGAAAGGCACCATGCTGACCCACAATAACATTTTAAATAATGGTTATTTTGTCGGTGAAGCCATTCACTTAAGCCCGCAAGATCGCGTGTGCATTTCAGTACCGTTATTCCATTGTTTTGGTATGGTCATGGGCAATTTAGCCTGCATCACGCATGGCTCAACCATGGTCTATCCTTCAGCGGTGTTTAATCCTTTAGATACTTTAAAAGCCATTCAGCAAGAGAAATGTACCGCGGCGTATGGTGTGCCAACCATGTTCATTGCGACCTTAGAGCATGAACAGTTCAATGACTTTGACCTAAGCAGCTTACGCACAGGCATTATGGCGGGTAGCCCGTGTCCGCGTGAAATTATGCAACGCGTCATGGAACGTATGCACATGACGGAAATTACCATTTGTTATGGCATGACCGAAACTGCACCTGTGAGCGCACAAAGCTCGACCAGCGATACAGTTGAACAACGTGTTGGAACGGTAGGTCGCGTACATCCACATTTGGAAATTAAGATTGTCGATGAAGCGGGTAAAGTCGTGCCGCGTGGCAAGCTGGGTGAACTCTGTGTACGTGGTTATTCAGTCATGTTGGGCTACTGGGAAGATGGCGAGAAAACCCAAGAAGTCATTGATAACGCACGTTGGATGCATACCGGTGACATCGCAGAAATGGACGATGACGGCTTTGTAAAAATCAAAGGTCGTATTAAAGATGTAGTGATTCGTGGTGGTGAGAACCTGTTCCCGAAAGAAATTGAAGACTTCTTATATACCCATCCAGATGTCAGCGATGTACAGGTGATTGGTCTACCAGATGCACGTTATGGTGAAGAACTCTGTGCCTGCATTATTTTGCATGAACACCATGAAACCACGGAAGAAAGCATTCGTCGTTACTGTGCGGAACTTATCTCGCATAACAAAGTACCACGTTATGTCCGCTTCTTTACTGAGTTCCCAATGACCGCTTCAGGCAAGGCACAAAAATTCAAATTACGTGAATTTATGCGGAATGAACTGAACTTAGTGGAAGATATTGCATAACGCGATCTTGGTATTGAGACTTTCCTTTATTCGCTAGTCGGGTAAAGGAAAGAAAACGTCTGAACTACCCAAACAAAAATAAGGAAATCATGATGCAACTTCGTCACGATTGGACTCGCGCAGAAATACAAGACCTGTATCAGCAACCATTTTTAGATTTGGTTTTTCAGGCTCAACAGACTCATCGACAAAATTTTAGTGCCAATCATATTCAGGTCAGCACTTTGCTGTCGATTAAAACAGGAAAATGCCCTGAAGATTGCAAATATTGCTCTCAATCCGCACGTTATGATTCTAAGCTAGAAGCAGAAAAACGCATTGCGGTTGAAAAAGTCATTGAGGAAGCGAAACAGGCCAAAGCTTCAGGTTCTTCACGTTTTTGTATGGGCGCTGCGTGGCGAAATCCGCATGAACGCGACATGCCTTATGTATTAGACATGGTGCGTGAAGTGAAAGCATTAGGTTTAGAAACCTGTATGACACTGGGTATGCTGAATGCATCTCAGGCAGAACGCTTACAACAAGCGGGATTGGATTATTACAATCACAACTTGGATACTTCCCGCGAACATTATCCCAATATTATCACGACCCGTAGTTTTGATGATCGTTTAGCGACCTTACAACATGTACGTGATGCAGGGCTAAAAGTATGTAGTGGTGGCATTGTTGGTTTGGGTGAACAGCGAGCAGATCGGATTGGTTTAATCTTTGAATTGGCGACTTTACCGATTCATCCTGAATCTGTGCCAGTCAATATGTTGGTGCCGATTGAAGGTACGCCACTGGCGCAGGAAGATAAACTGGATGTCACTGAGTGGATTCGTACCATTGCGGTTGCGCGTATTGTAATGCCGAAAAGTTATATCCGACTTTCAGCAGGACGTGAATCTTTAACCGACAGTGATCAAGCCTTGGCATTTATGGCAGGTGCGAATTCGATTTTCTCGGGGGAAAAACTGCTGACTACACCAAATGTGGCACAGGGTAAAGATCAACAATTATTTCAAAAATTAGGTTTAACGGTGGAAAAACCAAAACCTTCAATTGCGGAACTGACACTGGATGCAATGTCAGTCGCTTAATTCAACCATAAAGCAGCACGGTACATAAACTTTACCCAGTTTCTTGTCGTATGCAGAACAATTAAAAATAGAGTGCAGCATGGCCAAAGACTTTAACAGCCCACAAGTGGTGGAGGGATATGATGAGCATATCCGTAAACTGATACCAGGGTATGAATTAACCCATCAACAAGTGGATGCAATTTTGTCGCATCATTATGGCGACCAAGAAAATGTACAAATTTTGGTGGTCGGATGCGGTACAGGATATGAAATTCAATATCTTGCGCAAAAGCATCCCACTTGGCAATTTACCGCGGTAGATCCATCACATGTGATGCTGTGCAAAGCCAAACAGCATTTGGAGAAACAAGGCGTTTTAGAGCGGATCCGTTTTATTCATGGCGACACCAAAAGTATTGGTGCGACTCAAAACTTTGATGCAGTGTTGTCCATTTTGGTTGCGCACTTTATTCCTCTGGAATCGAAACAAAACTTCTTTAAAGACATTTGTAATCAATTAAAACCGAATGGCATGCTGCTGACGTATGACTTGATGAAAGAAACCGAAGCACATGAAATTTTAGTATTGAAACAGTTCTGTGAAAACAATGGCTTAACAGAAGGTCAGAGTGAAAAAATGGTAGAACGCTTACAACAGGATTTCTTTCTGGTTTCACCGCGAATGGGACAGCAACTGCTTTCAAATGTTGGCTTCAAAAAAGTTAAAACCTACAGCCAGATTATGAATTATTACGGTTTTTGTGCCGTGAAATAACCAACTACACATGGTCATGGACCGATAGAACACTATGTCATGCAACAACAGGATGTCACTATGCCAGCTTATTATCGTTTGATTCAGCGTGAAAATAATGCTGATGGCAGCGTAACTGCACACTATCAATCGAACTTACATGCTCAAGGGGCGTGGAATCCACATGAACAACATATGGCACCAGCATCAGGCGTCATGTGTGCGGAATTGGAACAGTTCTTACCCCGTGATGATATGCGTATTGGACGGATCAGTTTCGATATTTTCGGTCTGATTGCCTTTGGTGATTTTAGCATTACCACGCGGATGATTCGGGGCGGTAAAACCATCGAATTGATTGAGAGCGAAATGCAAGCCAATGGCAAAACTTGTATTGTGGCACGTGCATGGAAAATGCTGATGCAAGATACGCATAGTATTGCGGGGCTTGAGGATGAAAAAGTTCAGCATCCAGAGCAATTGCCTGTATGGGAAGGCATGAAGTGCTGGCCAGGTGGATATATTCAAAGCATTGAAACCCGTGCAGAAGCGACGCGACGTGCAGGCAAGGGCGTGGTTTGGTTGACCAATCACTGCAACATGGTAGAAGGAAAAACTACAAGTGACTTTGTCAAATTGATGGGCATGGTGGATACCGCAAATGGTGTCGTTCCGCGCCAAGACCCGCAAGCAGGTTGGGCATTTCCAAATTTGGATTTACAAATCCATCTTTATCGTATGCCACAAGGGCAATGGCTCGGACTTGAAGTCGAGCAACAATATGGTACAGATGGTATTGGACTCACCAGCACCGTGTTGCATGACATACATGGACCCTTTGGTCGCAGTGAGCAAATTTTGACTTTGAGAAAACTCTAATCGCCCATCCCGCAATTAAAGCTGAATGATGCATTGCTGACTTAACTGTTTAAGCTCAGCATCATTCACTTGTACCTTGCTCCATTTCTGCATTTGCTGAATTAACCATGCAAAGTCTTCAATTTTGGGGCTGGCACTGTCTTCAATAAAATTACGAATAATCTGCTGGATTTTATGAAATTTTTGCACATGTACGGTATCTGAACATTCAAATTGAATCACATCATAGGCATGCAACAACTCCCAAATTTGATTAAAGTCGGACATGACTTTAATTTCAGCCTGTGCTTTTTCAATGGCTTGAGTCATGGCTTTGAGGGTATTGGGATTGGCTGTTGCCCAATCTTGTGTAACCGCCAGCACCTTGTCAGCAATCGCAGGAATTACATCTTCACTCGAAGCGACAATCTGACTAATGCCTAAAATTTCACCTTGGGTATTCCACGGTTCACCGACACAAAAACCATCAATCACCTGACTCTTTAACGCTTCCACCATATAAGGCGGCGGTAAAATTCTGAGTTTGATGGAATGTGCTAACTCAGGATTCGCCAGTGCTAACCATTCACGCAAACAGTAATGATGAATCGAATTGGCAAACACATGCGCCAGTTGAATATCTTGCCCTTGCTGAATCGCTTGAGTCACTTTTTCTGCAACGTCTTTAGGCGTATCTTCTGCTTGAACATCCAAAGCAAAGCAGAGCTTTTGACTTAAACTGATATAGGCACGGTTTACACTCAGCACCAAAGGCGTTTGAAAGGGGATGCCAATTTGGTCGGTGCCGATGCTGGCTGCGGGTAAAATACCTGAAAGACAATGTGCCGCATCTAACACACCAAAGGCCAGACGATCACGCAGACTCGCCCAAGAGGCTTCTTTGACCAAGGTCACTTCGAGACCCAGTTCCTCAAAATAGCCACGATGCTTCGCCCAAAGTAGCGCGATACAATCTAATAAGGGAATATAGCCAAGTTGGATTTGAGTTTTTTCTAATGCAGACATGGCTTAATCCTTCAATTGAGTTTGGAGTAGTTCTTGCGCATCAAGTAGACGGCGTGCCATTTCTCCCATCGTGATACGATGGCTCATCGCATTTTTACGCAATAGTTGGAAGGCCTGATCTTCGGTCAGTTGATGCAGTTGCATCAGCAAGACTTTTGCTTTTTCCACATCTTTACGATCTGCCAATTTGCTTTTGGTTTCTTGTAAATCGGAAAGTAGCTTTTTATGCTTTTTATACTGCTCAATGGAAATTTCTAAAATACTGTCCAGTTTTGCAGGGTCAATACCATCGACGATATAAGCAGTAACCCCCGCATCAATCGCACTTTTAATCAACTCTTTTTGGCTATTTTGCGTGAACAGAACGGTCGGCAAATCAAACTGACTGACGCAGCTTTCAATAATGTCTCGATGTGGATGATCCATATCTAACAAAATCACATCTGCCTGTAAGTGTTCTAGTTTGAACATATTCAGATGATCGATGGTCAAACAGGCGACCACATCAAAATCATGTGCGATGAGTGAATCTTGAATATAGTGCGCACGATCTTGATCATCATCAATCAGGGCAATTTTAAGTTTAAGCTTTGGCATATTGAGCTATCGCTAATGAGATGAGTCTGAATAGACTCGATTTATACTTAAATTTTCTCTAGCAAAAAATATACCACCGACCATTTTTACGATCTATGAATACAAAAAATAACGTTACGCACATACAAGTTGAAGTTGCTGCACCAAAAGGAAGCAAAATGTGCAATTTAGATGCATTATGCAGATTCGTAATGCAGTCATCATAAAAAAATGACCTTGCTCAGCCTGTGGATGTAAAAAAATATATCCAAAAAGGGATGGATAAAATATTTTTTAATATAAAAACAGATGTTTAATAACAAATATAAAATATTGGCATACCGTTTGCATTATTTCATTCGAGTCAAAGACGACTCTAAAAATTTGCAAGACGGCCAACGAAGTCCGTTCTGATCGAACTGTTAAACAGCACTCGCTAGATAACAGAACTTTAAATACGTTCAGTTCAGGAAGGAGATGGTTATGTCTTCAAATTTATATGAGAAAAAAGCCACAACAATAAGTCTTTTCAATTTTAAGACTTCAGCGATGCGGGCCTTCCACATGAGTTGGCTCGCCTTTTTTGTCTGCTTTTTTGCATGGTTTGCCTGTGCACCTTTAATGCCTGTGATTGCAGGTGAATTTCATCTCACTAAAAATCAGATTGCCAATATTAATATTGCAGCAGTCGCAATTACCATTCTGGTTCGCCTGATTGTTGGACCTCTGTGTGACAAATATGGTCCACGCAAAACCTATACCGCGTTATTACTCTTAGGCAGCATTCCTGTGTTTGGTGTTGCAGCATCGAACAGCTACGAATCTTTTCTGTTCTTTAGACTGTTAATTGGTGCGATTGGCGCAAGTTTCGTCATTACCCAATACCACACCAGCATCATGTTTGCTCCAAATGTCGTGGGGACTGCAAATGCAACCACAGCAGGCTGGGGTAATGCGGGTGGTGGTGCAACTCAAGCGCTGATGCCACTGTTACTGTCTGCGATTGTCATGTTTGGTGTAGAGCAAGCAATGGGCTGGCGCATCGCACTCCTTGTACCAGGCATCATGATGCTGATTGTGGGTGGCTTGTATTGGAAATATACCCAAGACTGTCCTCAAGGTAACTTTAAAGAATTACGTGCCCAAGGTGTCCATGTCGGTAGTGATAAGAAAGGTGGTTTGAACATTCTGCTACATGCCGCACGTAACTACCGTGTTTGGATTCTATTTGCATCATATGCAGCATGCTTTGGTATTGAAATTTTCATTCATAACATTGTGGCAATGTACTACGTCGAAAACTTTGACTTCAGCTTAAAAGAAGCAGGTTTAGCTGCAGGCATCTTTGGTTTACTTGCACTGTTTGCCCGTGCTTTGGGTGGCATCATTTCAGATAAAGTTGCTACGAAAAAAGGCTTGGATGGTCGAACCAAAGTCTTGTTCGGCATGATCTTGATGGAAGGTCTGTTCCTGATCTTATTCTCGCAAATGAATACTGCCATGTACGCCATTCTTAGCATGACCATTTTTGCCTTATTTACCCACATGGCATGCGGTGCAACTTATGCCTTGGTGCCGTTTATTGATCGTGATGCTTTGGGTGGCGTAGCCGGCATTATTGGCGCAGGCGGTAATGTCGGTGCGGTTGCAGCAGGTTTTCTCCTTAAAGGTGTCTTGGATATTCAAACCTGCCTCATGGTTTTAGGCGGACTGGTGGTGATTGCCGCAAGTTTTGTCCTGATGATTCGCTTTTCAGTCGAACACAAACAGAAAGAACAACGTCTATTTGAACAAGCCGTGCTTGATCGCAACAACATGGCATAAGTAAAAAATTAAGGAGAATGAATATGAAACTACTTATGATTGGTCATGGTATGGTTGGGCACAAATTTATTGAAAGTGTGCTTGAACATGCAGGAGATGACGTAGAAATTACCATCCTTGCCGAAGAGCCACGACTTGCTTATGACCGCGTACATTTAACCGAATATTTCTCTGGCAAAAGTGCCAAAGACTTATCGCTTGCTCGCGCAGACTTTGCGGATGCCTATGGTATTGATTTACGTCTGAATACCAAAGCGACATCGATTGATCCAGAAAATAAAGTCGTGACCACCAATCATGGTGAAACCCTCAGTTATGACAAACTGGTATTGGCAACTGGTTCTTATGCTTTCGTACCGCCAATTCCAGGCAATGACCGCAAGAATTGCTTTGTGTACCGTACCATTGAAGATCTAGATGCAATTAAAGCAGCCAGTTTAAATGCCAAAACAGGTGTGGTGATTGGTGGCGGATTATTGGGTCTGGAAGCAGCCAAAGCATTACGTGATTTAGCACTTGAAACCCATGTGGTTGAGTTTGCACCGCGCTTGATGGCGGTTCAGGTTGATGACTTGGGCGGTAAAGTATTACGCACCAAGATTGAAAATCTTGGGGTTAAAGTTCATACCCAAAAAGCTACCCAATCGATTGAAGATGGTGAGTCCGCAGTGCATGTGATGAAATTTGGCGATGGTTCTGAACTTGAAACCGATATCGTCTTGTTTTCAGCAGGTATTCGCCCACGTGACGAACTGGCACGCAGTAGTGGTTTAGCGATTGGTGAGCGTGGCGGGATTGTGATTAATGATTACTGCCAAACCAGCCATGCAGATATTTATGCGATTGGTGAGTGTGCACTCTGGAACAATAAAATTTTTGGTTTAGTTGCACCAGGTTATGACATGGCGCGTATTGCAGCCAAACATATGATGCAGCAAGACACCAATCTATTTGCTGGCGCTGACATGAGCACCAAATTGAAATTGATGGGTGTCGATGTCGCATCGGTCGGTGATGCACATGCGATGACGCCTAATTCACTCAGCTATTTCTATGCCGATGAAGCAGCGCTAGTGTATAAAAAAATTGTGGTCAATGCGGAAAAAACCAAACTCCTAGGTGCGGTACTGGTTGGCGATGCCAAAGAATACAATGACCTACTGCAAATGATGCTGAATGGACTGGCATTACCAGAAGTACCAGAAAGTCTGATCATGCCGGGCTTTGCCGACTCAGGTGTCAAAGCAGGCGGTAGTGGTGTCGACTTACTTCCAGACAGTGCCACCATTTGTTCATGTAATAACGTCTCAAAAGCAGATATTTGCCAAGCCATTAGTGATGGTTCAACCTCTTTAGGTGCACTGAAAAAATGTACCAAAGCGGCAACGGCTTGTGGTGGCTGTGCACCCTTGGTCACACAGGTTTTAAAATCTGAATTACAACGTCAAGGTGTAACGGTAAACAATCACATTTGTGAACACTTCCCGTACTCACGCCAAGAGTTGTATCACTTGGTACGTGTTAATGAAATCAAGACTTTTGATGACTTGATTCATCAACATGGGCATGGTCTAGGTTGCGACATTTGTAAACCGACGGCTGCCAATATCCTTGCATCCTGTTGGAATGATTTTGTGCTTAAGCCGAGCCATGCGGGCTTACAAGACAGTAATGACTATTACTTGGGAAACATTCAAAAAGACGGTTCTTATTCGGTAGTGCCGCGTATGGCAGGTGGTGAAGTCACGCCAGACGGCTTAATTGCTGTAGGTCAAATTGCCAAAAAATATAACCTGTACACCAAAATTACAGGTGGTCAACGTGTTGACATGTTTGGGGCACAAATTCATCAATTACCATTGATTTGGGAAGAACTTAATGCCGCGGGTTTCGAGTCTGGTCATGCTTATGGCAAATCATTACGTACCGTTAAATCCTGTGTCGGCAGTACATGGTGCCGTTATGGTGTCGATGATTCAGTCGGTTTAGCCATCTACCTTGAAAACCGTTACAAGGGTTTACGCTCACCACATAAACTCAAAATGGCAGTTTCTGGCTGTACCCGTGAATGTGCAGAAGCACAAGGCAAAGATGTCGGGGTGATTGCCACAGAAAAAGGCTGGAATCTTTATGTTTGCGGTAATGGCGGCATGAAACCTCGCCACGCAGAACTGATTGCCTCTGACTTGGATACGGAAACCCTGATTCGCTATATCGACCGTTTCTTCATGTTCTATATTCAAACCGCAGATCGTTTACAACGGACCAGTGTATGGCGCGACAACATGGAAGGTGGTTTGGATTATTTAAAATCGGTCATTGTTGAAGATTCTCTTGGTCTAGCCGCTGAATTAGAACGCCGTATGCAACACGTTGTTGGCACGTATCAAGATGAATGGCGTACTGCGGTGGAAGATCCTGAAATTCGCAAACGCTTCCAAACGTATATTAATGCCGATGCCGATCAACAAGCCGATCCACACATTCAATTTACCCAAGTGCGCGATCAAATTCGCCCACTAAATGATGCTGAGCGTGCAGCAGAACGTATTCCAATGGTTGAAGCATAATAAGGAGAATCAAGATGACCAGTTTAAACAACAAAAATATGCTTCCAGAACAAGAATGGGTTGATGTCTGTGATTTGAATGACATCACACCCAATACAGGTGTGGGCGCCTTGGTGGGTGGACAAGCTGTTGCACTGTTTCGTGTAGGTACAGAAAAGCGTGTTTATGCACTCAGTAATAAAGATCCGTTCAGCCAAGCCAATGTCATGAGTCGCGGCATTATTGGTGATTTGCAAGGTGAGCGCGTAATCGCCTCTCCAATTTATAAACAGCATTTTAGTCTAGCGACTGGGCGCTGTTTGGAAGACAAAGACCAAAAACTGTTGGTTTTCCCGACTAAAATTCTGAATGATCGCGTCATGGTCTGTCCGACAGCACAAAAAACCTATATCACCAATAATGGTATCAGTTCAGAAAAAATGAAACTGGTCTTGGTCGGCAATGGACTCGCAGGGATGCGCTGCCTAGAAGACTTATTGGATATGGCACCCGACCGTTATGAAATTACTGTGATTGGTGAAGAACCATGGGGCAACTACAACCGTATTATGTTGTCACCTGTGCTTTCAGGCGATAAAACCATTGAAGATATCATGCTGCATTCACATGCGTGGTACAGCGAAAAAGGCATTCGGTTGATTGCGGATGATCCTGCAATCAAGATTGATCGTCCACGTAAGCAAGTGCATACCCAAAAAGGCATGGTAGTGAATTATGATCGTTTAATTTTAGCGACAGGTTCCAAACCTTTTATTCCACCGATTGCAGGGACGGACTTAAAAGGTGTGATGAGCTTCCGCGACATTTATGATGTCAATCAGATGCTGGAATATACCAAAAACAAGAAAAATGCCGTGGTGATTGGTGGTGGCTTGCTTGGGCTTGAAGCGGCCTATGGTTTGAAACGCCGTGGTATGAATGTAACGGTGCTGCATTTGATGGATCGAATCATGGACCGTCAACTGGACAATCGCGCCAGCCACATGTTACGCCATAGCATTGAAGAAAAAGGCATCAATATTATCACTGAAGCTAATACCGAAGCCTTGTTGGGTGTGGATGGTCATGTCAATCAAATTCGCCTGAAAGATGGAACGCTATTAGATGCGGATTTGGTGGTGTTTGCTGTCGGCATTCGACCAAATATCAGTTTGCCACAAAGCGCAGGCTTAAGAACCCAGCGTGGTGTGATGGTGAATGACACCATGCAAACTTATGACCCAAGTATCTATGCTGTCGGTGAATGTATCGAGCATCGCAGTCAAACCTTTGGTTTGGTTGAACCCCTATGGGGACAAGCGTTTATTTGTGCTTCGCATTTGGCAGAGCATGGCAGTTTAACCTTTAAGGCACCGACTGTGCCTACACAACTGAAAGTCAGCGGTGTGGATGTGTTTTCGGCAGGGAATTTCGAACCCTCAGAGGATTTTGAAGACATCATCTTGAATGATGAAAAGCGTCAAATTTATAAGCGCATCATTATTCAGCATGACAAAGTCATTGGTGCTGTGTTGTTTGGCGATACCGAAGATGGTGCTTGGTATGCAGAACTGATTGCAGATGAAACTCCAATCTCGAATATTCGCAATAAATTGCTTTTTGGTCGGGATTTTGCATTAAAAAAAGTAGGCTAATTTTAGGTACAACATTTTCGCTGCCATGGGTTCAAAAGTAATAAAAGGGAGCACCGTATGACCAGTATTCCATTTGTGGAACTTCAAAGCTCGACGACTCCAGTCACTGTGAGCACAAACACAACTTGTCCATACTGTGGGGTCGGTTGTGGTGTGGTTGCACATGTTAAACATACGGCGCAAGGTCAGGTGGTCAGCGTTGAGGGGGATGCCTCGCATCCCTCCAATTTCGGTAAATTGTGTATTAAAGGCAGCAATTTAGCCGACACCATTGGCTTAGAAACACGCTTATTACAGCCGATGTTAGGTCGAAATACACAGCGTAAAATGGCGACTTGGGATGCTGCCATCAGTCAGATCGCGCAGCAGTTTCAGAGCTGTATCGAGCAATATGGACCTGAAAGTGTTGCTTTTTATGTGTCTGGTCAATTACTGACTGAAGACTATTATGTAGTGAATAAGTTTGTAAAAGGCTATTTAGGTACAGCAAATATCGATACCAATTCCCGTTTATGTATGTCTTCTGCTGTGGCAGCACATAAACGGGCTTTTGGTGAAGATATTGTTCCAGCCAGTTATCAAGATTTTGAACAGGCCGATATGGTGGTGTTGGTCGGATCCAATACCGCATGGTGCCATCCAGTTTTATATCAGCGCATTATGCAAGCCAAAGCCGAACGAGATATTTTCGTGGTTGTGATTGATCCACGTTTTACCAGTACTTGTGAACAAGCAGATTTACATTTGCCGATTTTACCGGGGCAAGACATCGCGCTGTTTAATGGTTTATTGCAATATCTACATCAAAAAGGTTTTGCTGATCAGACTTTTATTGATGCTCATACCCAAGGCGTGGACGCAGCTTTACAAAGCAGTCAGGCTGAACAAGATCCTGAAGATGTCGCTAAGCAAACAGGGATTTCACTGGAAAAACTCCAGCAATTTTATGAGAAATTTGCACAAACTGAACGGGTAATGACACTATTTTCGATGGGCGTTAATCAATCTTCGCAAGGCGTGAACAAAGCCAATGCGATTACCAATTGCCATCTATACAGCGGCAAAATTGGTAAAACGGGTGCAGCACCGTTCTCAATGACAGGTCAACCGAATGCCATGGGCGGACGTGAGGTCGGTGGCTTAGCCAATATGCTGGCGGCGCATTTAGATATTGATAATCCGAAGCATCAACAGTTGGTGCAAAACTTTTGGAAAAGTCCCGTTATTGCCAAATCTGCGGGTTTAAAAGCTGTCGATTTATTTGAGGCGGTAGAAAGTGGAAAAATCAAAGCGCTTTGGATTATGGCGACCAATCCTGTGGTGAGCTTACCCAATGCAGATCAGGTTAAACGTGCCTTAGAAACATGTCCTTTTGTTGTGGTTTCGGATATTTGTCAAAATACCGATACCACTGCCTATGCCGATGTATTGCTTCCAGCACTGGGTTGGGGGGAAAAAGATGGCACAGTGACCAATTCAGAACGTCGCATTTCCAGACAACGTGCCTTTTTAGATGCGCCCGGCATTGCCAAAGCAGACTGGTGGACGGTTTCACAAGTCGCAAAAAAAATGGGTTTTCTCGGATTTAACTTTCAAAATGCCAGTGAAATTTTTACTGAACATGCTCAACTTTCAGCCCATGAAAATGTCTCTTTGGCACATCGTGATGAATCAGACACGTTCCGCTATTTCAATCTGCAAGGTTTAACTGAACTTACAGCACAAGAATATGAGGATTTAGCTCCAATTCAGTGGCCAGTTTGGGATAAACAGCAGCCTGCTGAAAGCGTACGACAAATTTATGCCAATGGGCAATTTAGCCATGTCAATGCGAAAGCTAAATTTATTGCGGTGGAAAATGTCGCACCAGTGCATGCCTGCAACAGTGAATATCAGTTGGTGTTAAATACGGGGCGTATCCGTGATCAATGGCACACCATGAGCCGCACAGGATTGTCGGCGAACCTGAGTACGCATCGTGCAGAACCGTTTTGTGAAATTCATGCGCAAGATGCGTTGAAGTATGGATTAAAAGAAGGGGACTTGGTAGAGGTTTCATCCGCATGGGGACGTTGTGTACTCAAAACCACCATTTCTCAAGGAATACGCCGTGGTCAAATATTTGCGCCAATTCATTGGAATGATCAAGTTGCTTCAGATGCACGTATAGGTAAGGTGGTGAATCCAGTGGTGGATGCCATTTCAGGAGAACCCGAATTTAAGCACACGCCTGTCATGCTGCAACCATTCTATACCCAGTGGCAAGGGGTCTTTTATGTGCGCAATGAGTTTGCCGCGATGATCAAAGACTCGATTGAAGCTTGTGTTTGGTGGACCAAAGTCACTACCGCCAAAGCAGTGCGCTATGAACTGGCAGACCGTCGCAAATATGACGACATTACCGAACATTTAAAAGCCCTGTTGCCGTTCCAAGATGAAAGTTTTGAATGGCTCAATGTCGATGATCACACAGCTCAAATCAGTCATAGCATTGTGTTAAAAGATGGCATTTTGATTGCGAGCTTATATATCGCACCACGTGCCTTGTTGCCTGATCGTGATTGGGTGGCGGGTTTATTTAAACGTGAACGCTTAAGCGCTATGCATCGTAAAGCTTTGCTGGCAGGTCAGCCCATGTCAATGAGCAATAATGAAGGGCCATTGGTGTGTAGCTGTTTTAAAGTGGGTAAAAACCGCATTATCGAAACCATTAAAGAAAAGAAAATCACCAATGAAAAACAAGTGACAGCGTGTTTAAAAGCAGGTGGTAATTGTGGTTCTTGCTTACCTGAAATTCGCGGCTTAATTAAAGCGTGTCAAACGGAGGATGTGGAATGACGAAACCTTATCCTGAGACCGATCTTGTCATCCTCGCTGGAGGACAGGCTCGACGTATGAATGGGATGAATAAACTTTTACAAACCTTTGATGATCAAATGCAATTGTTAAAAATTCATCAAAGCCTGAAACATCAGGTGAAGAGCATCTGGGTGAATAGTCATCGCGACTATTCATTGTACCGTAAAATGGTGCCAAGTATTGCCTATTATCAAGATGATGAGACTGGTTTTTTAGGTCCACTGATGGGTATGAAAAGCGCTTGGCAACATGTCACGGCAGACTATGTCCTGTTTATACCTTGTGATGTGACCTATATACCATCACGTGTGATTGAAAAGCTGCATACAGCACTGGCCAAAAACATCCATGCGGAAGTGGCTTATGTAGAAATAAATGGTCGGGCACTGTATCCCTTCTGCCTGCTCAAACGTAGTGCATTGGAGCGTTTAAATCAGCATATTGATCTAAAACAGTTCAGTTTGAAGCAGTGTTTTGCAGCAATGCACCCCCAAGTTGCACGCTTTAGTAATAAAAATCTATTTTTTCACAGTATTAACTCACTGGATGAACTCCAGCAGTATCAACAATTAAAACTTCTGGGCTAACTTCAGCTTAAGCACAAAGTTGGAACATTTATTGCAGGATAGTTTCTGCATATCGGCACAATTCAAGTGCAAGGTGTAAATCAGCACAGTGATTGTGCGCTAGGTCATTCTCAATCTGGAATCAAAGCATGACAGTATCTATGACAGAAAGTGCTGCTGCATTTACCGATCAATATGGTCGCAGCAAGCGTAAACTTCGAATTTCAGTGACGGATCGCTGTAATTTTAAGTGTGTCTATTGCATGCCCGAACATCCTGAATGGATGAAGAAACATCAGATTTTAAGCTTTGAAGCCTTGTTTCAGTTTTGCCAATTTATGGTGCAGCGTGGCATTCAACATATTCGCATTACTGGCGGAGAACCATTAATGCGTCAAGGTGTTGTTCATTTTATTGCAGAATTACAACAACTGAGAAAGCTTGGTCTTCAGCAAATTTCCATGACCACGAATGGTCACTACTTAAAAAAATATGCGCAAGAACTCAAGCTTGCGGGATTAGACAATATCAATGTCAGTCTCGACAGCGTCGATGCAGCAGGGTTCTACCAACTCACCCAAAAACAACTCGCTCCCGTGCTGGATGGAATTCAAGCTGCTTTAGCTGTGGGGCTACCATTAAAAATTAACAGTGTGCTCATTCAAGGACAAAATCACGAGCAAATCATTCCCTTGGTGCAATGGGCAAAAAACCTTGGTGTTCCGCTGCGTTTTATTGAGTTTATGCCCTTAGACGGTGATCGTCATTGGACCACAGCACATGTGGTCAGTGAACAGCAAATACTGGATACGCTTGCATCGAAATTTAATGTTCAAGCCATCCACGAGCAGTCCAGAAGTCCAGCAAGACAGTATTTGGTCGATGGCCATCCAATTGGCATTATTTCCACCATTACCCATGCCTTTTGTGGTGAATGTGACCGTGTTCGATTGACTGCGCAAGGTGAATTTTATAACTGTTTATTTGCAACGCGAGGTTTGGCTTTAAAAACCGAAATTGAACAGCTACAAACCCATTTGGACGTATTGCCAAACGAGTTAGTGCAAAAGCTGGAAACTTATATCTGGAACAAAAAAGCTGGATTTCATGCCATACAGGCGCAGCAGACACACAGAAAAATTAGTATGCATATGATCGGAGGTTAGTATGATGCAAGCCAGTTCAACCATCCAAATTCAAATTGAAGCCTACGGTGCTGTAGAAAAACTACTTCCATCAAATTTGATGATTCAGACTCCCATACACACTGATATTGGCGCTGCCTTAGCCCAACTTACGGCATTATATCCTGAAGCAAAAACCCTGATTGAACGCTGTGCCTGCGCAATTGGTGAAGATATTGTACCGCGTCATACCCCCATTCAGCAGGCAATGACTTTGGTGCTGCTATCACCTGTAGCGGGAGGTTAAGCAATGAGCTTAAAGAATTTTCCGCGTGTGCAATCTACGACACTCGACCAAGCCAATTTTGATGGCATACAGCATTTCCCCGAGTGTGGTGGAATTGGCATCTTCATTGGTACAGTACGCAACCATCACGAAGGTAAAGCAGTCAAAGCCTTGAAATATACGGCATATGCACCGGTTGCTGAAAAAATGATTCGGGCTATCGAGCAAGAAATTCAAGCCAAATATCAGGTTTCCTATGTCAGAGTGGTACATCGCATTGGTGCTTTAGAGATTGGTGATACCGCAATTATTGCCATGGCTTATGCAGCACATCGCAGAGAAGCCTTTCAAGCCTGTGAAGAAGCTGTTGAACGGGTTAAACATGAAGTGCCTGTATGGAAAGAAGAATTCTATGCAGATGGTAGCAGTCAATATGTAGAAGGCTGTTGTATTCGCAAAGACCATGATTATGTGGCAAAGACATCTGAGCATCCGCACCAGCATGATTGTCAGCATCACCATACGCAATCAGTAGCCGTATAAAAAATAGAGTTATAGGAATCAGCAATGAAAAATGTAGGCATGAAAGCCGAAAGTTATCGAACAGCCGTGGCAACAGGCATTTTACATGCACCTGCACATTGCATTGAATTACTGCGTAATGGCAATACTGAAAAGGGCGATGCACTGAAAACAGCGCGTATTGCGGGCATTTTGGCTGCGAAACGGACCGATGAACTGATTCCTTTGTGCCACCCTTTACCAATTTACCGTGCAGATGTTGAGTATGAACTGTTTGAACAACATGTGCTGATCACCGCCACTGTAGAAACCATTGGACCTACTGGTGTAGAAATGGAGGCTTTAACTGCAGTCAGTTTGGCAGGTTTAACTCTATATGACATGCTCAAGCCGCATTGTGAACCTGAAGATTTATGTTTAGATCAATGTAAGTTGGCACAAAAGAAAGGCGGGAAATCGCATTATACCCGTGCACTCAAAGAAGCCATTCCTGCATCCATCATTGTACTTTCCGATACAGTCGCTGCTGGTAAAAAGCCTGATACTGCGGGACTGAATGTGCTCGATATTTTAAAAGAGGCAAACTTTAAAAATATTGCTTATCAAGTCATTCCTGATAATCCCGAACAGTTATTGGCGTTAATTGAACAACAGAAAAATCAATATCCACTGATTTTGACAGTTGGCGGAACGGGGCTTGGACCTAAAGATCTGACTGTAGAAACCTTACAACCCTTGATGAAACGTGAAATTCCGGGGCTTATGGAAGCATCCAGAAGTTTCGGACAAAAACGCACACCCTATGCAGCATTGAGCCGTGGTGTTGCTGGTTATATTGATCAGAGTTTGGTGATTACCTTGCCGGGAAGCCGTCAAGGAGCAAAGGAGTCGCTGATTGCGATTCAACCTGCATTAATTCATCTTTTTGATGTACAGAAAAATATTCCACATGCTGGAGGATACCAATAATGTCAGGGTGTGGTGCAGAAAAAGGCTTAATCAGTGTTGACCAAGCCTTGGCGATGATAATTGAAACTGTAAAGCCTTTAGCGAGTAAGAAAATTTCGCTACAGCACGCACTGCATCACTATCTGGCAACTGACATTTATTCTAAAATCGATTTGCCGCTGTTTAGCCAAAGTGCGGTTGATGGTTATGCGCTATGTAGCCATGAAACAATCTTAACCGATGCCCAATTTGAATTGGTGGGTGAAATACGTGCAGGACAAGACCAAAACCTACAACTAGCACAAGGGCAGGCATTACGTATTTTTACGGGTGCCCAAATTCCTGAAGGGACAACCACTGTCGCGCGACAAGAAATCGTCAAGGTTTTAGGCTCAAATCAAATCCAGATCGAAACAAATCTAGCAGCCCATGCCGATATTCGAGATGTAGGCGAAGAACTCAGTAAAGGTCAACTGCTGGCAAATCAAGGGCAACATTTAACTGTCGGTGCAATTGCAGCACTCAGTATGGCAGGTGTTACAGAGGTTGAAGTTTACTGCTATCCACGTGTTGCTGTGGTGATTACTGGCGATGAAGTTGCTCATAATCTAGAGGATTTTGCAGCAGGCATGATTTTCGATGCCAATGCACCACTCATACAAGCATGGTTTGCAGAACGACAACATCAGGTTCAAATTTTCCATGTAGCAGACACTGAATCTGCTGTGGTGCAACTTATTCAACAATTAAAATATGAATATGATGTGATTCTCACAACGGGCGGAGTCTCGGTTGGGGATTATGACTTTGTTCGCCCCGTTGCTTTGGCTCAAGGCTTTCAGCAAATTTTCTGGAAGGTCAAACAGAAACCTGGCAAACCGATGTTATTTGCTGAATTTCAGCGTTCACCTGAAGAATCATGTTATCTGTTGGGACTTCCGGGTAATCCTGCCGCGGTATTTGTTGGCATGCAAGTTTATACCTCAACTTTGCTTCAGGCACTGCAAGGTCAGGCACAGTTACCAAATTGGTTTACAGCCACACTGACTCAGCCCATTAAAAGTGATGCTAGAGAGCGCTTTTTAAGAATGCATGCATGTTTTGAGCAAGGACAGTTAAGTGTTAAAAATCTCTCGAAACAACAGTCGCATATGCTGAGTAATTTGATGCAAGCCAACTGTTTGGTGCGAGTACCTGATAATCAGGTGCTGTCAGAAGGCTCCGTAGTACAAGGGTTGTTTATTTAGTCTGTTCATGTATTTTTATTAGGGCAAAGCGTGGTGGTGAAATGAAAGTCGTAAATGCAGTCATACTTGGAATCTTGACACTTTTGACAGCGACAGGGCATGCTGCAACGGTAAAAGTTTATGCGGCTGCAAGTTTAACCAATGCCTTAACGGATATTTCAAAACTCTACCAAACCCAATCTCCTCAAACTAAGCTTGTTCCTGTATTTGCAGCCTCTTCTGCTTTAGCCAAACAGATTGAAGCAGGTGCCAGTAGCGATATTTATTTTTCTGCTGACCTTGACTGGATGGAGTATCTGGTACAAAAACAGAAAATTCAGCGTACACAGGTCCGACCATTTTTATTGAATCAATTGGTACTGATTAGTCCGAAGCAATTGAACATTCCATTTCAAGCCAAGCCACAATTTAACTTTTCAGGTTCATTTCAAGGACATCTCTGTACAGGTCAGATGGAATCAGTTCCCGCAGGGAAATACGCCAAACAAAGTTTGATTAAACTGGGCTGGCTGGATGATTTAAAAGGTAGAATTGTTGGAACGGATGATGTCCGTGCAGCATTGGCGTTTGTCGAACGTAGCGAATGTTCCGTCGGAATCGTTTATAAGACCGATGCCTTCATCAGTCAAAAAGTCAAAATCATTGGAACTTTTCCCGAGAATACCCATCACCCCATTATTTATCCAATGGCTTTAACCCAACAAGGGATGCGCAATAAAGAGGCGATACAGTTTGAGCAATATATACGTACGAACAGCAAAGCCAAACAGGTTTTTCAACGCTACGGTTTTGTGTTGAAGTAACAGGACAATGTGATGTTAAGTCCAGAAGAGCTCAGTGCATTATACCTCTCGGCAAAAGTAGCACTGTTCGCCACAATCATTAGCTTGCCATTCGCAATTGCATTGGCGTGGGTGCTGGCACGTTACGAGTTCCGACTTAAATTCTTAGTCGAAGCTGTTTTACAAATGCCAATGGTCTTACCCCCAGTCGTTTTGGGTTATTTGCTGTTGGTACTATTTGGTCAGCAGGGCTGGATAGGACGGTATTTAAATCAATTGGGTATTCAAGTTGCATTTAATTGGAAAGGAGCTGTACTCGCATCCATCATTGTTGCCTTTCCGCTGATGGTGCAGCCCATCAGATTATCCTTTCAACTGATTAATCAACAATTGGAACAAGTTGCAGCAACCTTGGGGGCAAACCCGCTCCGTGTGTTTTGCAGTATCAGTTTGCCACTGGCAATTCCCGGCATCATCATTGGGAGTATTTTGTGCTTTAGCAGAAGCTTGGGGGAGTTTGGCGCAACCATTACCTTTGTTGGCAATATTCCTGATGAAACCCGTACCATCCCCATCGCCATTTATTCATTTCTTCAGCAACCCAATGGCGAAGAGATGGCAATGCGTCTGGTGATGTTATCGTTGTTGTTGGCGTTTAGTGCTTTAATCGCCAATTATGTCATTTTACAGAAATATCAAAAGCGAATTGGGGGTTAGGCTATGTTGAACTGTAACTTCCATTACCAGCGCGGCGAGTTTAATCTACATATTCAGCTCGAAATGCAACAACAGATTTTAGGTGTAGTCGGTGCATCGGGGAGTGGCAAAACGACATTTCTAAAAAACCTTGCGGGTTTACTTA
Organism: Acinetobacter sp. NigerLNRRAM0016; assembly: GCF_054112845.1. Lineage (NCBI taxonomy): Bacteria > Pseudomonadati > Pseudomonadota > Gammaproteobacteria > Moraxellales > Moraxellaceae > Acinetobacter > Acinetobacter sp. NigerLNRRAM0016. The sequence continues at coordinate 71,443 of NZ_JBSYVT010000005.1, read as the reverse complement.
AACCGAAGTCAGGTAGTATTTGCCTTGATCAACAGTATTTATTTGATTCTACGCAAAATCTTGATCTTGCTCCCCATCAGCGGCATGTGGCATTGGTGTTTCAGCAAGCTTTATTATTTCCGCATCTCAATGTTCAGCAAAACTTGAAATATGCAGAAAAACTTAAAAATACATCGCAAATCAAGTTTCATTATGAGCAGATTATTCAACTCTTAGAATTAGAGAAACTGATTCAGCGCAAAGCACATCAGCTTTCAGGTGGGGAAGCACAGCGCGTCTGTTTAGGACGCGCATTATTATCTTCGCCAGATTTATTATTGCTGGATGAACCGCTTACAGGCTTGGACATTCAGCTCAAACAACAAATCTTGCCCTTTTTAAAGCGCATTAAAGATGAGCTAAATTTGCCCATGATTTATGTCACTCATCATATTGAAGAATTAGAAAGTTTGGATGCGCAAATCTTAACAATGCAAGCAGGGCAATTAGTAGGCTAAAGCTTTAGAAAATACATACAATCACATAAAAAGGTAGAATTTGATATTGGAGATCTTATAAAAAAAAGCGATGATATAAACCTATTTCAAAAAGAACAGGATTCCAAATTTAGTGTTTGAACTTGACTGTAAATTGCTCAGCATTTTTTTCTACGTGTATAAATTTAAAAGTGTTTCTGTCGCGGCAGAACAACTGTGCATGAGCCAACCTGCAGTGAGTAATAGCCTGAATAAAATCCGTCAGCATTATAACGATCCACTGTTTTTACGTATTGGCAATGAAATGATGCCAACGGAACTCTCCAAACAGTTATTTCCATTGGTCAGTGAAGCGCTGAACCGTATTGAATTAATTAATAATTTCACCATCGATTTTGATGAAATGAACTCGCATCAGCAATTTAATATTGCGATGACCGATGTATCGCACTTAGTGTTGTTGCCAAAGATTTCACAGTATTTGAAACAGCATGCACCGCATGTCCGATTGAATGTACGACCCATTACCTCTGAAACCAGTTATCAAATGGCAAATGGTGAAATTGATCTTGCGATTGGTTTCTTGCCGCATATGGAAAATGGTTTCTATCAACAACTGTTATTTGAACAATATTATGTGGTGATTGCGGCAAAGAATCACCCGCGCTTAACCCCAAATCATTTGACCATCGAACAGTATTTGGCAGAGTCACATATTGATATTGATGCGGGTATTGGTAATTATCATATTGAAAATGAGCTGTTAAGATTGGACTTAAAACGCAATATTATCATGCGCTTACCTAGTTACTTAGGTGTGGGTTTGGTGGTGCAGGAATCAGATGCGATTGCCACAGTTCCTTACTACTTAAGTGAAGTGCTGTTATCTCGCGGCAATTTACAAATTTTTGATGCACCAATTTCTTTCCCGACGTATAGCGTCAAGCAGTTCTGGCATATGTCTTGCCATCACAAGACCAGTCATCAATGGTTAAGACAAATGTGCCATGAAATTTTAGCGCGTTAACATATCTCAAAAGATAAAAAAGAGGTTTACACAGACCTCTTTTTTATTTGGGTTTAACACGCAAAATTATTGCTGCGTATCACCTTCATTCAGAATTTGCCCTGTGTGCTTTGGTGTAATTAAGGGTGCAGTCGGACGCGGTCCTGTGTATTGCAAACCGACACCCGCATAAACATCATCTGCTGCAACTTCTGTTTCAAAACGTTCATTGTCTCGTTCTCGGATTTCTTGGCTAATTTCTTCAACATCACTCTGGTCAACACCCAATTCTTCTAAAATCGCACCGCCAAATAGCATTGCCGACTCGAAGGTTTCGCGTATCATGTAATCTACATTTTGTTTTGCTAAATGCAGTGCATGTTCACGGTCATAAGAGCGAACCAGTAACTTGGTCAAAGGAAATTCATGTTGCACCAACTCTACAATCTTATTCGTCGTTTCTTTATGGTCGACGCAAACGACAATTGCTTCAGCCGTATCTGCTCCCGAGGCATGTAAAATATCTAAACGGGAACCATCGCCATAATAAATTTTAAATCCAAATCTTTCAGCGTTTTGAATCATGTCGATATCATTATCAATGATGGTCACGTCAATGCCTCGAGCAAGCAGTAATTGACTGGAGACTTGTCCAAAACGACCAAAACCAATCATCAGGACTTTTCCAGATAGTCCTTCGGCAATACGGATATTTTCCAAAGAAGTTTGTTCTGTAGTTTGGGTAAAACGTTTAAATAGAATGCCTATGATGGGGGTCAATATCATCGATAAGACCACAATCGCAGTCAGGTTAGAGCGTTCAACAGCACTAATAACTTGAGCACTCATGGCGGCAGTAAAGAGTACAAAAGCAAACTCACCCCCTTGAGCCATCAGTAATGCGCGATCGAGTGCTTCGGGGTGTGAACTTTTGGTCAGGCGTGCAATCAGGTAAATCATAGATGCTTTGACAAACATCAGCAGAAGTACAGCACTTAAGATTAACGCCCAGTTATTTTTCACGACATTAAGGTCTAATGACATGCCTACGCCCAGAAAAAATAACCCGAGCAATATGCCACGAAACGGTTCAATATCCGCTTCAATCTGATGGCGAAAAGTGGATTCGGAGAGTAATACCCCTGCAAGGAATGCCCCCATGGCCATTGATAAGCCACTGACTTGCATCAGTAATGCTGCACCGAGCACCACCAAGAGTGCTGCTGCAGTCATGACTTCACGGGCTTTGGCTGCGGCTAATAAGCGAAATAAAGGGTTAAGTAACCAATAGCCCGCAGCGATTAAACCTGCAATTGAAATTAAACCAATCCCAATGCTCTGCAAACGCGTAGAAGTACTTTCAACTACATGATTCGGTGCGATAAAAGCGACAATTGCCAATAAAGGTACAATCAATAAGTCTTCAAACAGCAGGATCGAGACAATTTTTTGTCCTCGTGGTTGAGCAATATCACCACGATCACCCAAAAGTTGCATCACAATTGCAGTCGAGGTGAGTACAAAGCCCGCAGCACACACAAAACTCACTTGCCAAGAATAGCCATAGACCAAACCTACAGCTGTTAGCCCCAATGAACAGGCAATAATTTGTAATGTGCCTAATCCAAAAATTTCTTTTCTTAAACTCCATAAATGCGATGGACGCATTTCTAGTCCAATCACAAACAGATACATTACAATACCAAGCTCAGCGATATGCAGAATAGACGCAGAATCGTAGAAAAATGCCAGACCAAATGGACCAATAATTAATCCTGCAATTAAATATCCCAATACAGAGCTTAGTCCTAGGCGCTTGATTAAGGGGACTGCGATCACTGCAGCCGTGAGTAATATGACAGGGGATAGAAGGCTGATAGATGTGGCTTCTGCACTCATATATTTCTCAGATTGGTATAATTATTTTAAAAAATATTAACTGATTCTGCAGGGCATAAACACCATAATTTTTAGATGGATTTAAGACAAGTTCTTAGACTTAACATTTTGCGTATCTTTATAATTTTTTTAATTTATTGGTACATGATCATTTGCATCAGTCACCATGCTCAAAGTCTTGGTTACTGATGCATTATTTTAACAGATCAATTTTTAAATTTAGTGTTTCAGTGGCTTAAGGCATAAAAGCAGAATCGGCATTTACCACAAAAATCACGCAGATACAGAAAAAAGCACAATATAAGAAAAACCAGAGAATCATACGTTTAAAGGCTTTGTCTGAAATGGAGCTGTCTGCATATTTTTCGGGTTTCTTTGCACCGTGATCATCGTTCATTACAAAACTCACTCTGTTAAGATCTGTCATGATTATGCGGTGACACAAGCAATATCAGTAGATACACTTTTGCGCTAAAAAACTATAACAGTAGATTCATTTATGCACTGTCTGTTATGTTTTGAGGAGCGCTAAGTCTAGTGACAATTCTATAAGTTTCAACTTGATATTACTCAATCATACTTTTCGGCTTTTCAGATTCCTGAGTCGACACTGGCCTCATTTTAAGCCATATATTCCAAGGCAATAATGGCAGTATGATTAGGAAGATCCCCAATATAGTCAGTGAATCTGGCACTTCATTGAACCATATCACACCAATTAAAGTGACAAATATAAGCCCTGAGTTCTCTGCTACAGCAATTGTACTCGCGGGTGCCCGCTGATACGCAGCCACAGCCAATCCATTGTAAATCAGTACTAAAGCTGCACTCGCTAAAATCAACAACAGCTGTATGCTCGAAATAGGTACCCAGTAGAACAGTGCTAGGCTCGCTGAAATAGGGAGTGAAAGTAACGATGTCCAAAAGAGCGTGCTGATCACCGTTTGCTGCTCTGGTAATTTTCTCGCAGTAAGGTTAAATAGCGCTAAAGTTATAGTGGTCACGAGCGCGAAGATGGCTGCCCACTGAAATTGTAATGGTCTCAACACAACGATAACCCCAATAAAACCTAAAAGCGTTGCAGCACTCTGCCCAAGAGTGGGTTTCTCGCGGAGCAGTAGAATGGATAACGGTAGCATCACCAGTGGTGCTGCATAAAAAACCGCATTAGCCGTTGCTAGCGTTAAGTGCGTTATGGCCACAACCATGCAACCGCTGCCGATGATAATCAGATGTGCTCTAAATAGATTGAGTTTAGGACTATACAGCTTTCGCTGCTGCTTAGACTGCTTCAGCCATAAAGGGCAAATAACCAAAGTAGAAAACAATTGGCGTATAAAAATGTATTGAAAGGTTGAGATTTCACCATTCAGCAACTTTACCGCAACATCAGAAAGTGAAGTGGCAAAGTTACCGATGATGAGAAGTACTATCGCAACATGAGTTACAGATAAAGGCACGCTTATTTTTCCAACTTCATATCGATATGTGGAATGTCATCTTCCAAATACATGGCCGAAGTCGGGATAAATCCATGCTTCTGATAGAATTCTGAAAGGTGCTCTTGAGCACCAATCTCAATCGATTCTCTAGGCCATAACACTCCACAAGCACTCACAGCCTCTTGTACCAGTTGATGCCCCAAGCCACCTCCGCGATGACCTTTTGCAATCGCCACACGGCCAATACTAACTGAAGGGTAACTCACTCCCTTTGGCAATAGGCGCGCGCAGGCAATGAGTTTGTCAGCTTGATAACCTAATAAGTGGTGAACATCTTGTCCGTAATCTTTGCCATCCAATTCTGGATAAGGACATTTTTGCTCAACCACAAACACATCAACTCTCAGTTGAAGGAGTTGATAGAGTTGCATTGTGCTTAGTTGAGAAAACAATTTGAGTTGCCAAGTAATCATTCTATTGCTGTCATGCTATGGATAAAGTCTAAAATGTAACAAGGCTTGGGAATCTGAGCATTAACAATTGTTAATTTTGGCTACGCTTTTTGATACGACTTAGACTGATAGAAGTAATGCCAAGATAAGCCGCAATTTGATAATCGTTGAGGCGCTCTAGTAAGTGAGGATAATGTCGGCAGAACAGTTCATAGCGCTCTTCAGGGGTATAGAGCAACATAAAGCGTTCTTTGTTTTCCTTATACATGAGTTGCGTTTCCAGCAACTTTAGATAAATACTGTGCTTTTGCGCACGCCATGTTCTCAATGTTTCAATAGACAGCGACAGAATAGAGCATGGGGTAAGAGATTCGAGCTGATAGGGTGAAGGTCGTTGCTCGATTAGACTTTCAAAGCCAATAATCCAGTCATTTTCCCAATAAAACTGTTTGCTAAACTCTTTACCTTTGTCCGTCAGGTAATTGGCGTGACATATTCCATCCAAGAGAAAGAAAATCTCTTTAGCAACTTCACCTTGATGGAGCAAGATATGCCGCGTCGGTAATTCAATTCGTTTTGCTGAATGCCTTAGTTGTTCTATCTCTAGTTGAGTAAAATCATTTTGTTTTAATTGTTGCTGGAAAGCGTCAAACATGGTGCAAGGTTTCTAAGTCAGTTTCTTTAGCTAGTCTATAAGAAGATGTTGATAAAACATCTGATGAATTGATCTTTGAATATACTTTGAAGTACGAAAAGCAGTAATCAATCACCGCCATTTATATCAATTTTGCTCTATCTTTCAATAGATTAATATTTTTAAAATAACACTCTATAATTCAAATTTATTTCCCTTTAAATACAGGTTTTCGTTTCTCAACCATTGCCATCACGCCTTCATGTGCATCTTCCGATTGAAATAATGCAGGCAAATATGAAGCTAAATTTTGCAATGCTTGAGCTGAACCTTTCAAATTCGCTTCTTGTGCGGATTGAATTAGAGCTTGAACTGCTAGTGGTGCTGACTTGCAAATCTCTTGGGCAATTTCTACAGCACGCGTGAACTGCTTACCACGAATGACACTTTCTGAAATCAGGTTTAAATCTAAAGCTGTGGCAGATGTAAAACTTTTCCCCGTTAATAAATAGGGCATGGCTTTTTGCCAGCCTGCGGCTTGAATAAAACGTACGGTTGCGCCGCCAAATGGCATAATGCCACGTTGTACTTCCATTTGCGCAAATTTACAGTCTTCACTGGCAATCACAACATCTGCATTCAACATTAATTCAATTCCTGCGGTAAAACAGGTTCCTTGAACAGCAACCACGACGGGTTTGGTTCTGGGCTTACCACTCACACCCCATGGATCAATTTGATCTGCACTAAAGTTAAAAATTCCTTGTGCCAATTTATCTTGCAACTCAAGTAAATCTAACCCCGCGGTAAAGTGTTCACCATGTGCAAAAATGACTGCACAACGTAAAGCTGGATCAGCTTCGTAATCGGTCAAGGCTTGCGATAACGCTAAAATCATATGGCTATCAAAGGCATTTCTTTTGCTGACCCGATCTAAACCAATCAGTAAAAGATGATCATGGACTTCACGACTTACATTTCCGTTTACTTTATTCATTGTTGCACTCCTTATTATTATGCTGAGTGGGTGCTCTTATTATGGAATGACTCTTTTAAAAAATGAAAGCTTAGAACTGTAGCTAAATGATATAAGCCTACTTCACTATAAAAAGTGTAAGCAGGCTTATGAATTAAAATAAAACTAGATTTTTTAGTGTGGGATCGATTGCTTTTGCGCTTCTACAACGGCTTTTAAACCCGCCAAAGAGAAGGTTTTAAAGTGTTGTGTCAATTGCTTGGCAGGAATGTAACGCATACTTTGTAATGGACCAGGAACAGCCAAACTGGTCATGATCAGCATTAGGCAGGGTGCAACAACACTAAATATGCAGGGCAATAGGGTCGGGTCATTTTCATCTAGACTGGTAATTTGGCTCATAATACGACGTATAATTTGAAACTTACGCATGCCTTCAGTTTCAAAAAAATTTAATAAATGTGCGGAAGGTGAAAATATTTCACGTATAAAAACTTTGCCGTGCCAAACATCGTGTTCGACCAATTTAACCACCAATGTTTCAAAAAATATGCCCAGTTTTTCTTCTGGATCACATTGCAAATCGGCAATAGCCTGAAGTTCTTGCTCATTCAGATAATGGGCGTGTGCTTCGCTCAGTACCGCTTGATACAAGCCATCACGTCCACCAAAGTGATAATTGATGGCAGCAAGATCAACCTCAGCCAGTTTAACAATTTCCTTGTTACTTGTTTTCGCCCAACCCAATTGGGCAATTAGCTGACCTGCGGCTTCAAGAATCTTCGTCTTTGTTACATCGCCATCACTACGTCTCGTTCTGGACATCTTTTCACCCAAATGTATATTAAGATGAAGTATATCTTTGATCCTGCTCTTATGGTAATTTAAATTTAAATTGAATTTAAACTTTGTAGCATAAGCACAATTAGAAAAGGCTAGCACTGATGAAAAAGACAGCTATTGCAGTCATTATTTTAATAGCAGTAATCGTGGGGAGTGTTGGGGCTTGGTTTTACTTTAAACATCGTTCAAACGAAAGTGACCTAACCCTCTACGGTAACGTGGATATTCGTCAGGTGTCTTTAGCCTTTGAAAATACTGGAAGAATTAAAACTTTGCACGTGCAAGAAGGTGATCATGTTCAGTTAGGTCAAGTGCTGGCAGAACTTGACACTTCTGCACTAGACATTCAAGAAAAGCAAGCCGAAGCACAATTAAACATCCAGCAACAGGCGATTTTGACCCAAGATGAAGGAGCGCGACCTGAAGAGATTGTGCAGGCACGCGCACAAATTGCTTCTGCACAAGCAGAGCTAGACAAAACCAGTAAGGCATTGCAACGTCTGTTGGCTTTAAATTCTAGCAGTGCGGGTAAAGCCATTAGCCAACAGGAAATTGACGCTGCGCAAAGCAATAAAAATACAGCTCAGGCTGCGGTCAAAGAGCGTCAAGCCAATCTGGATTTATTACTGCAAGGCGCACGTAAAGAAGATCGTGAAGCAACCAAAGCCCAATATCAGGCGACCAAAGCCAATCTAGAATATATCCAATATCAACAAAAACAGGCGGTACTTATTGCCCCGAATGATGCGGTGGTGCGTACTCGTCTTCAAGAAGTCGGGGATATGACCAATGCACAAAAAGCAGTCTATACGCTTGCACTGACCAATCCGAAATGGGTGCGGATATATGCCAATGAAGCACAATTGAATCAGATACATTTGGAAAACTTGGCGCAAATTTATCGGGATAGCTTGCCTGACCAACCCATTCAGGGAAAAGTTGGATATATCGCATCTGTAGCAGAATTCACCCCTAAAACAGTACAAACAGAAGATATTCGCACCAGCTTGGTTTATGAAGTGCGTGTTTATGTCGAAGACCCGACCGATCAATTAAAAATGGGACAGCCTGTTACGGTAAAAATCAAGCCATCAGTAAATTCAGCGCCAGAGAAAAAATAACATGAGTGAGAGCTACATTCTTCAGGCGGTAGATTTGAAGCATGTGTTTAAGTCTCAACAAAAACACATTGAAGATACTTGCGCGCTGAACAATATCAATATGCAGATTAAAGCAGGCGAACTCACTGCTTTGGTTGGTCCAGATGGTGCAGGGAAAACCACCTTTCTTCGTTTAATTGCAGGTTTATATCAGCCGACAGCAGGACAACTTGACGTATTGGGTTTGAATGTCGCTGAACATGCGCAAGCCATTCAAAACCAAATTAGCTATATGCCACAGCGCTTTGGACTGTATGAAGATTTAAGCATTATTGAAAACTTGAATTTGTATGCAGACTTACATGGGGTATCGCAACACGTCCGTCAGCAACGTTTCGAACGTTTACTCCACATTACCGATTTGGCTGCTTTTACCAAGCGATTGGCAGGTCAACTTTCAGGTGGAATGAAGCAGAAATTGGGATTGGCATGTACGCTGGTACGCTCGCCTGAACTTTTACTGCTCGATGAACCCAGTGTCGGTGTAGACCCGCTTTCCCGTCGGGATCTTTGGGGCATCATCGAAAAATTAGTTCAGGAAGAAAAGCTGAATGTCATCATTAGCACGGCTTACATGGATGAAGCAGAACGTTGTGATCAAGTCTATGTAATGTATGAGGGACAGGTGATCCAGCAAGGTACACCAAGCCAATTGCGAGAATATGCACAAGGCAGAACATGGCAAGCCGTACCACCAAAACACATGAAAGCACGGGTGTTACAAGCAGCGTTATTAGACAATACGACGCTGTATTGCGATGCTGTACCCAAAGGTGAAGTGGTTCGTTTTATCACCCAAGAAGATTATGCTGCTTTTCCAGAACAACTGTTGCCACAAAATATACATGCTCAATCCAGACCCGCTGAATTAGAAGATGCTTTTATGCTGATTTTGCATCAAACACAGCAACAGTCAGCACCCAAGGCATTGATTCAAAATAACAAGGAAGAGGATCAAACTTCAGAAGCTTTAAAGTTTGACCAGCCCAATAATAGCGATGAAAAAGTCATCAGCGTTCAAAATCTCGTGCGAAAATTTGGTGATTTTACTGCGGTTGCCAGTACCTCTTTTGATGTGCATCGCGGGGAAATCTTCGGTTTACTAGGACCCAATGGTGCAGGTAAAACCACAACTTTCCGCATGTTATGCGGTTTATTACCTGCCAGTAGTGGGATGCTCGAAGTTGCAGGGGTAAATTTAAGAACTGCACGTGCTCATGCGCGCGCCAAAATTGGTTATGTGTCGCAAAAATTTGCCCTATATGGAAATTTGAGTGTGCATGAAAATCTGAAATTCTTTGGCGGGGCTTATGGGCTTTCAGGCAAAAGGCTGAAGCAGCAAATTGAAAAAATGTTGCAGCAGTTCCATTTAAAACCTGAAGCTAAAAGCGGGGACTTGCCCGCGGGATTTAAGCAGCGACTTTCTATGGCGGCTGCACTGCTACATGAACCTGAAATTTTATTCTTAGATGAACCGACCAGCGGGATTGACCCTCTGGCACGCCGTGAGTTTTGGCACACCATCGGAGAGCTTGCAGACCGCGGTATTACCATTATTGTCACAACCCATTTTATGGAGGAAGCAGAATACTGTGACCGTATTGCCATTCAAGATGCTGGAAAGTTACTGGCACTTGGCTCTCCTCAGGAGGTAAGACAACAAGCAGGACTACATGCTGGCAAAGATATGAACAGTGCTTTTATCGCCATTGTTGAGCAGGCACGGCAGGTTCAGTCAATAGAAAAGGAGAGTGTCTAATGCAGTCTTCTTTCTTGATTCGTTTGATTGCCTTAACGCGTAAAGAGTCGATCCAACTGTTACGTGCCAAAAGTAGTCTCGCGATTGGATTATTATTACCGATTATTCTGATTCTGCTGTTTGGCTATGGCTTGTCTTTTGACCTAAGCAACGGGCGTGTTGCGGTCGTGGTTGAGCAATCCTCTCCTCAGACGCAGCAAATTGTGGCTGGAATTAACGGTAGTCCGTATCTAACGGCACAGCAATTTCACAACATGCCTGAAGCCATTTCTGCAATTAAAAATGATGCAGTTGATGCCATTTTAGTGGTTCCTGCTAATTTTGAGGCAGCGCAATTACAAGGGGATGGCAAACTTCAATTACTGACCAATGGTCGTTCTACCAGTATTGCTTCCAGCATGCAAAGTTATGTCTCAGGCGCCATTTCCAACAGTTTAAATTTACAATCTGAACGACAGAATGCAACCGCTAACCAAGCGACGGTGAGCGTAGAACAACGGATGTGGTTTAATGAATCGGCAAACAGTACATGGTTCTTGGTTCCTGGCTTAATTGTTTTGGTACTGACCTTAATCGGGGCATTTCTGACAGGTTTATTGATTGCCAGAGAACGAGAACAAGGCACGCTGGAAGCATTGTTTGTCACGCCAGTACGCCCCTTAGAATTGGTGATTGCCAAGCTCATCCCATATTTAGTGGTTGGGTTGATTGATATAGTGATCTGTCTGATTGCATCTTCCGTTTTGTTTGACGTGCCAATGCGCAGTTCAATGTTTGCAATTTTAACGGCCTGTTTTCTATATTTATTGGTCTCCTTATTATTGGGGCTAACCATTTCGGGCTTTTCTCAGAGTCAGTTTCAAGCCAGTCAGCTTGCACTTTTAGCCAGTTTTATGCCTGCAATGATGCTATCAGGCTTTGTATTTGATATTCGAAATTTACCTTTAGTGATACAGATCATTAGCCAGATACTGCCTGCAACACACTTTATGTCACTGATTAAAACCCTATTTCTGGGGGGAGATGATTGGGGATTATGGCTCAAGGAATGCAGTATCCTTATGCTTTATGTCATTGCGCTGATGTTTGCAGCATGTAAATCACTTAAAAAACAGTTGAGATAAAGACATGATTCATCGCTTTTTAGCATGGTTTCAATATCTGGCTGTCTTGGTCAGAAAAGAATTTCTGGTCATATTTAGTGATCCAGCGAACAGAACCGTATTGTTTGCACCAGTGCTGATTCAGTCTTTATTGTTTGGTTATGCGGCTACTTATGATGTTAATAATGTGGACTATGCCATTCTGGATTTAAGCCATAGCCGTACATCGACAGAACTCATCGCCAAGCTGGATGGCTCAGGTATCTTCCACCGTACAGCCACGCTTGAAAATAGTCAGCAAATTGCTCCGATCATTTATGAGCGTCAAGCTCTGGCCGTAATTACCATTCCCGAAGATTTTGAACAGAAATTGACGCAGCAACAAGCATCACCGATTCAAGTGATTGTCGATGGGCGGAACTCTTCCACCGCGGGAGCAGCAAGTGCCTATATTTCAACGATTGTGCAGCAGTTTAATCAAAAGTATTTACAAAACAGTCCCGCTTTAACAATAGAAACGCGAACTTGGTATAACCCTAATCATGAGTCACGCTGGGGGATCATGCCATCTTTGATTGCGGCTTTAAGTATGATGCAAACCTTACTGCTATCTTCTTTATCTGTGGCAAGGGAAAGGGAGCAAGGGACATTCGATCAACTTTTAGTGACCCCATATACCCCTGTACAAATTATGATTGGCAAAGCTTTGCCGCCGATCTTTGTTGGCTTAATCCAATCTACGATTATTTTTCTGATTATCTTGTTTTGGTTTCAAATCCCGATGCAAGGCTCGATTGGCTTGCTGTATTTAGGCTTGATTAGCTTTAATGTTGCGGTTGTGGGGGTTGGGCTGTCTATTTCTGCAATTGCATTGAATATGCAACAAGCCATGTTTTTTACGTTCTTGCTGATTATGCCGCTTATGTTGTTGTCTGGATTACTGACACCCGTACAGAATATGCCTCAGTTTCTTGAGATTGCGACCTATATCAATCCTTTACGATTTGGCATTGATTTGGTGTTACGTGTGTATTTGGAAGGGGCTGAATTTTCCCAAGTGAAATATGATTTTATTCCAATGATTGTCCTGACCTGTATTACTTTGCCCTTGGCAGCTTGGTTGTTTCGCAACCGATTGTCTTAAATGTCATAGAGATGTGCTCAGCCGAGTCTGATCACATCTCTTTGGCTTTAGAAGGTAAAGGCAAAATTCAGGTAGAAGAATTGCTTCCAGTCCGTATCTTTTGAATCAGCAAAAGCATTCATATCACCACCAATAAATGCATCATTCTTTGCCCACATATATTCGGCATTGACCCGCAATTGCTTATAGTCAAACTGCAGTCCAGCAATATTGCGATAGGAGTTTGGCTGGTTATCTTTTTTCATAAGACCGCTGAGCACCAAATAAGGACGGAAGCCAGTCAGGGTTTGAAATTGATCAGGTATTCGATAACCTAGATCTGCCACATAATAATAAGCTTTATTGGCAAGGTTATATTCGGAATCAAAAGATCCGAAAGTGGAGTAATTTAAGTCATCTTGCGCATTATCAATCTGTTGATAGCCCAAGGTTAAGGTCGAATCAAACTGATCTTTTGTGGTTTTGGCAAAAATATTGCCATTCAAGCGTGAACCTGTTTTATGCGTGTTTTGGTTGTCGAGTTGGGAATACCAAAGAGAACTGCCGACTTTATAATCTAAGTCTGCATATTTATGCTGATAACTGTATTTACCAAAGAGCATATGCTGTTCTTTGATGCGGGTTGTATCGAGTGAACTGCCTTTTACAAAATTAGCACTATAGCGCGATGAATCAGGACTTGTACCAATATAGTTGCCACCATCGCTGGGGAAATAACCAATACTTAATGCATGTTGCTGAATTTGATGATCATAACGAAAGCCTAAATTATGCGTGTCTTGCATACCTAAGGTATACATCATACTTTCATAATAACTGCTGTCCCAATAAGTATCGGCACCAAAAGGAATAGGCTGTAATCCCACCGTGAGCAACTTACTCGGATCAAATTGATAAGAAAAATAGGCATCTGACAACACAGTAAAATCACATAATTCATCGAATTGGTAACAACGTGCGGTCACTGCGCCAGACCATTGATCCTTTTGATAGTTTAAATACAACGTCAGGTCATTAAATTTAGCTTTGCTTTTTTCAGTGGCAGCATATTCTTTATATTGATAGTTGCTATTGACCACCCCAGAAAATTCAAAATTTGCCTCATCAGCCAAGGCCAGTGGTGAATAAAAATAGAAAATAGGTAAACTCGTCAGAGCAGCATATTTTTTAAGCATGTAAGTTTCCTAAACAAGATTAAAAAAGAATAGATAGAGCAAGTGTTATAGAAATGAACTGATGCTGAGAATTCGTTATGGCTTTAAAACAGAAGGATGTAAAACTAGAAAAGTGAGTCATTACATCGAAGATTTTAAAAATTAAAATCGAAGAGAAATAAAGAATTGAAAAACAAACGGCATACAGAAATGATCGTAAATGACACTCACAATAAACTAGCGAGTGGGTATGGTAATCAAAACATCATCAATTTTTCAAATTTACAGTCAAATTTAGGCTGTACAGTAACAAAAAAGGAACTTAATGACTAAGTTCCTTTCTCTAATTTTAAAATATTAAAACAGTTGCTTAAGCAGACTGTTTAGGGTGTACCATGTTTTGTACAGAAAGAACTTCTGCTAAAACTTCATCTGAAAGCAAGTTTTCAGCTTTAATCAGCGCCAAAATACTTTGACCAGATTCGTTTGCTTCTTTAGCGATACGCGTTGTTGTTTCATAGCCAAGGTATGGGTTCAATACAGTAATGATACCGATTGAGTTGTCGACCAAGTGTTGGCAATGCTCTGCATTAGCTTGGATGTTTTCGATACATTTTTGCTGGAACATACGCATAGCTTTACCTAACAAATCAATTGATTCGAAAAGTTTGAACGCGATTAACGGTTCCATAGCATTTAACTGTAACTGACCTGCTTCAGCAGAAAGGGTAATTGCCAAGTCATTTGCAATAATTTGGTAGCAAGCCAAGTTCATTGCTTCTGGAATTACAGGGTTCACTTTACCTGGCATGATTGAACTGCCTGGTTGACGTGGTTCTAAATGAATTTCATTTAAACCTGCACGTGGACCACTCGATAATAAACGAAGGTCATTGGCAATTTTCGCAAGTTTAGTCGCAGTACGTTTTAAGAAACCAGACAATAAAACGAAATCACCCATATCTGAAGTTGCTTCAATTAAGTCAGGCGAACTAGAGATATTTTTTTGTGTAATTTGTGCCAACGCTTCAATGGCATGTAAACGGTATTCAACTTCAGTGTTGATGCCCGTACCAATTGCAGTACCAGCCAAATTCACAACACTCAATGCATTCGGCATGATGCTGTAAAGCATATTCAAGTCATTTTGCAAAGTATTGGCAAATGCACCAAATTCTTGACCTAAAGTCATAGGCACAGCGTCTTGTAGCTGTGTACGACCCATTTTCAAAATATGCGCAAATTCTTCAGATTTTGCACGGAAACTATTAATTAAGTTTTGGAATGGTCTGTTAAGTTTATCTAAAGAAAATAATAGACCAACTTTAATGGCAGTAGGGTATACGTCATTGGTTGATTGTGACATATTAACGTCATTATTCGGGTGTAAATATTTATATTCACCTTTTAAATGACCCATATATTCCAAGCCAATATTTGCAATAACTTCGTTTGCATT
Organism: Acinetobacter sp. NigerLNRRAM0016; assembly: GCF_054112845.1. Lineage (NCBI taxonomy): Bacteria > Pseudomonadati > Pseudomonadota > Gammaproteobacteria > Moraxellales > Moraxellaceae > Acinetobacter > Acinetobacter sp. NigerLNRRAM0016. The sequence continues at coordinate 55,936 of NZ_JBSYVT010000005.1, read as the reverse complement.
CATATTGGTTGAAGTACCAGCACCACCTTGAATCATATCAATTGGGAATTGATCATGATATAAATCATTCATCAACTGTTGGCATGCGTATTGAATCGCATTGTATTTATTTTCTTCGAGTTTATTTAATTTAAAATTCGATACTGCACATGCAGATTTAACCATTGCCAATGCTTTAATAAAAATAGGGAAATGGCTTAATTTATTAGGACTTAAATTGAAATTTTCTAAAGCTCTAAGCGTTTGTACACCATAGTAGCAATGGAAAGGGACTTCTTTAAAACCGAGTAAGTCTTTTTCAGTCCGTGATTTAATTTCAATATTCATTTAGAGAAGCTCTATATCGGGGTTAAATTTATCTTAGAGCCAGAACCCTCATGCTGGCTAATGTAAAAAAATATTTATCCATGCAATTTTTGCATAACACTGTATAATTAATAGCACCGTTTAAATTATGGACAACGCAAATGTCATTGGAAATTCGCTGGATTGAAGATTTACTTGCTCTAGAACAAGAGAAGTCAATTTCAAAAGCGGCTGAACTCAGACATGTAACACAATCTGCTTTCACACGCAGAATTCAAGCCATAGAAGATGCACTTGGCTTTCAAATTTTAAAACGCTATAGCAAGAACGTAGACTTTACAGATGCAGGACAAATTTTACTATCTTCCGCAAAAAATATACAAAATCAACTAGATACAACTATTAAGTATTTGGAGAAAAACATCCGAAACAATGAGCTTTCAATCAAGTTTGCGGTTTCTCATTCATTAATCACACAGTTTTTTCCGAACTTCATTCACAATTTATATACAGATATTAAAGATCTACAACTTGAAATTATTGCAGCAAACATGAAACAGGGCATGCGATTATTGAAAGAAGGTTCATGTGATTTCTTGATTTGCTATTGTGATGAAGAAACTTTAAAACAATTGGACCATGCAATTTTTGCATTTCATAAAATTGTGAAAATGGAAATATTACCTGTCGCATCTGCACGTGATAAATACGAAAAATACAGTTTAGATCAAAACTTCCCTTTACTGTCGTACAGTAAACAAGCATATTTGAGAAAATGTGTTGATCGTGAAATTGAAGATAAACTTGATTATCGAATTTTATATGAAACAGATAATGCGGGTGATCTAAAAGCCTTGGTTTTACAAGGACTAGGCATTGCTTGGCTGCCTAAACTATTAATTGAAGAAGAGATTGCAGAAAATAAATTAAGAGTCTTAGATAATTATCATTTTTTTCAGGATGTTTATATTATTCGCAGTAAAGTAATCTATTCTCAGCGCATGGATTATATCTGGAATACCTTGATTCAATAATCAATTCAGGCATTGTATAAATCAAAAATAAAAATCACTTAAATGGATCTATACAATGCCTAAAATATTTTTTTTAAATCTTAATTCATTCTGATCTATTTGTTTTTCTGCTTATCCCAACACTTCATTATTGATCCATCTTATAAAGCTTTAGACAGATTGTCTGCTCATCTTTTATCAATCTGGTCTTAACAATGTTGGCGCTTGTTCAAGTTTCTGAGCGAGAAACTGGATTAAAACTTTCAGTTTAGGCGGTAAATGCTTCGTGGCTGGGTAAAGGAGCCATGCACCACCACTATAATAGGTTTTGAAATACCAGTCGGGCAGGACTTGAATCAATTGCTCATTTTGCAAGGCCTGATTGGCAACAAAGTACGGCAAACTAGCAATACCAATATGTTGTAAGGCAGCATCTAGCCGCACTCCAGTATGATTGGCTGCATAGCGACCTTTAACATGCACTGAAATATTTTTACTGCCTTGTTGAAATTTCCATTTTGAATCAATGGCTTGTTCGCCTAAATAAATGCAAGAATGCTCCTTTAAATCGTGTGGATGTTGTGGTGTTCCATGCTCCGCTAAATATTCGGGAGATGCGCAGATCACATGATCAATTTCAATCAGTTTTCGCCCCATTAAGCCATTATGTGGCTTTTCCGTAATACGAATCGCAAGGTCAACTTCATCCTCAATCAAATCTACATAGCGATCCTCTAAAAGCAGTTGAATGTCTATTTGGGGATACAGTCTTAAAAACTCTGGTAAATGCGGGTGAATTAAGTAATGCCCAACTGCTTTAGGTACACTCATGCGAATTTGTCCTTGTGGTTCCGCATGAAATTTCTCTGAACTCTCCATTACGGCTTGTGCAGCATTCACCATGTCGAGGCAACGCTCATAGACGGCTTGTCCACTTTCACTCAAACGCAGTTTTCGTGTGGTGCGTTGAATTAATCGCGTCCCCAAAGCTTTTTCGAGCCTTGAAATCGCTCGGCTTATTGCTGATGGCGTAGTCCCCATCTGCCGTGCCGTTTCTGAGAAACTATTGGTTTCTACCACTTTCACAAATGTCGCCATTTCATTCAGTAAGTTTAGATTTTGATTTGTGCTCATAAGGCAAAAGTTATTTGGTTTTTTAATAGATTATCACGATCAGAACAACGTTATACAATTTTTCCATAAGCTGGAATGGATTGTGATTGATGGAAAAAAATCTTTATTTATATGGTATTACCGAACATGAAGTTGAAGTTTTATCATGTGAACAACTTGCGAATGAAAATTTCAAAGTCGTCTTAAATCAAACGCCCTTTCATCCGCAGGGCGGAGGACAGCCGAGTGATGTCGGAACGATTGCAGAGAGCGAAGTCATTCATGTTGCATTTGAAAATGGCAACATTATTCATGAGTGCAAACAAGCTATTCCCCTAGGTCATGTATCTGCAAAAGTAAATCAACAGCAGCGACATTTGCATAGCCGGTTACATAGTGCAGGGCATTTAATCGGACATATTGTAGAGGCTTACGGGTGGCAGCCCACTAAAGCACAGCATTGGCCAAGTGATGCCAAAGTACAATTTATAGCAACTGAAAAAAACGAAGAAATAGATTATCTGCATCTAAAAAACCTTCTTAAACAGGCGATTGATGCTGATCTTCCTGCCAAAATCACGATCAATATTGAGGGCTTTCGTGAAATTGCATTTGGTCATTTCAATGCCTATCCATGTGGTGGTACACATGTCCAATCGCTGGTAGAAATAGGTGAAATTGAGATTCAGAAAATTGAAATCAAGAAAGGAAAACTCACTATACGTTATGGATTAGCTTTAGGACATGCGGGATGAGTGTTTATAGCCATGAATTTTTAACTTTAGCGCTTATCCATTTTCTCGCGGTGATTATTCCTGGACCTGACTTTATAGTGACGGTTCGACAAAGCACGCTCTATGGTCATCGTATTGGATGTATAACAGCGCTGGGCATAGGCTGTGGTATTTCAGTCCATGTGTTTTATACCCTCATTGGGGTTGGACTGATTTTGTCTCAGAATCAAAATTTTATGAGCATTTTCCAAATGATAGGTGCCTCATATTTACTTTATTTAGGCTGGAATTGTATTCAAGGGGCTTCCAAACCACTTGAATTGAGCATTGATCAAGCATCCAATTTAGCTGAGATGACCGCTCAGAAAGCATTTATGACGGGCTTTTTAACCAATGCTTTGAATCCCAAAGCAACCATTTTCTTTCTCGCAATTTTTACCAGCATTGTAAATGCAACAACACCGCTAGGCATTCAGATCTTTTACGGAGGATGGATGTGTTTGGTGAATGCGCTATGGTTTGTAGGCGTCAGTTTGATCTTCACACGACCCAACATTCGATCAAGTTTTCTCAAATACAACGCGGTACTTGAAAAAATGATGGGGGTGCTCTTGGCTGGAATTGCATTGCGTTTAATTTGGAGTGTTGTTTTTCATTAAAACTAACGATTAAGCTGGTTGTCAGATCTATCGCGTTGGATGGTGAATGGCTATACGCAACTGATGAGTAGTCCATACTTTCAACATTTAAATGCCTTCTCATTTTTAGAGAAGGCAAGGATGAGAGGGCTTGTTAGGGAATATTTGAAAAGGACTTATGAGATAGTTCTACTTTCTCGCAGAGTTATTGTTCTTCATGAATAGATAGTCTTCAGCAATGGCATCACTGGAAAGAATCGCCTTATAAATAAAAACGGGAATACCATCTTCCACGTCTTGGACTTTAAGTTCTTTGGAACCATCCCGATATTCAAAGATTGCTATCGGGTAGCGGTCTTGATCTGCAATATAAAAGCGACGATCTTTAATAATCAACAATTCATGTTGAAAATGATGCTGTAATAAACGCATGAATTTGCTTTCATTTGGAGAGAGTAAATTAAGCTCTCGAATACGATCTGCATCGCTGTAATGTTGAAGTTTGGCGCGTTGTCTTTCGTTAAAACTCAAATAAACATTTCGTGTATTGGGTCTGGCTTTAGCATTTGGGGCATTTGTCTCTTTACGAGAATCACGAAATAAATAGCCAATAATAAAACCGAGAATCAGACAGAAGATAGCAATACCCATAAACTGTTTAATCCAAATAGTCAGCAAAGTTATACGGCATGAGTTTCTCTCAATTATTATCAAGTCGATGCTTTGCATTCTAACATGAGCAGATCCTGTTAAAAGAATGTGGTTTATATCCTTAAAAAAATAATAAAAGAAAGTAACTATGTTTTAGTTGGTAAGGAATAAACTGAAAAGAATCTCAGAAAATAAAGATATCTTATAGAGTTCGCAGCGACTGTATCTAGATTACATAGTGCCATAGGCGTTAAGACACGTGACTGAATGATAAAAAGTTAATAACCGTTTTACATTGATAATAATAATGATTACTATTTGCACCAATATTAATACTTACTACTTGGAAATAAAAATGCGCTTGTCACACTTTAGCCTTTGCGTGCTTACAACAGCAATTTGCAGTCAACTTTATGCAGACGATTCCGTTGCAATAGGGACTGAAACACAAAATGCCGAAGCGAAGCTTCCAACCATTGTGATGACTGCGACACGTACACCGAAAAGTATTGCTGAAATTGCAGGAACAGTACAAACCATTTCGGCAGCCGAAATTGCTCAACAAGCAGCACCAGGGAAAAAAGTCGCAGATATTCTTGCTCAACTGGTGCCATCTTTAGCACCGAGTAGTGGAACCAGCAGTAATTACGGGCAAACCATGCGTGGACGTAATGTACTGGTGATGATTGATGGGGTATCTCAAACAGGATCTAGAGATGTCGCGCGTCAATTGAATAGTATTAGCCCAAATATGATTGATCATATTGAAGTGGTTTCGGGCGCGACCAGTATTTATGGTTCTGGGGCAACAGGCGGTATTATCAATATTATTACCAAACGTGCAGACAAATCGGAACCTGTCAGTTTCGAAACAAAATTAGGGGTGACATCGGCAGATAATTTTCGGGGTGATAGCTTAGCTTATCAAGTTGGACAAAGTGCTTCATTTTCCAATGATTCAGTCGATGGTTTTTTAGGTGTGGACTATACCAGTCGCGGTTCGCAGTTTGATGGCAACAGAGATCGTATTGCGCTAAGCCCATGGCAAGGCAGTACCATGGATACCGATACCATAGATGTAAATGGACGCCTGAATTTTAATTTGACTGATAGCCAAAGTTTAAGTTTTGGTGCGCAATATTATAAAGATGAACAAGATACAGAATATGGTCCAGATTACTCTTATCTACAGACAAACGCAGAACCTTCCTTAAAAGCAGTAAAAGGCTGGAGCTTAGACAAACAGCCATTCACAGAGCGTTATGCCTTCAATACCCAGTATCAAAATCAGAGTTTCTTAGGGCAGGTTTTAAATGTTGAAGCCTATTATCGAAATGAAAAATCCCGTTTCGTTCCTTATGGTTATTCTGCGGACGGTGTAAATGTTAAACAAAGTCAGTCAGATGTGGACTTTGCTGGAATTCGAACAACCCTACAGTCGGACCTAAAAGTTGCCGAACGCGATTTAAAACTGACGTATGGTCTGGATTATGATTGGGAAAAAGACCATCAATGGGCTGAGTTTTATACGCCAAGCAACAATGGTTTGGTGTATACCGCAACGGGGGAAACTCAAGGCTTAGGTCCCGATACTGAAATTCAAAACATTGGAACATTTGTGCAAGGGGATTATGCCTTAACAGATCGGCTCAATGTACAGGCAGGAGTACGCTACCAGTATGTACAGGCAGATACAGACAGTTACTTAACAGCACGTAAGCCTTATACCTTAATGGCAGCCGATTCGACTGACTCGGATAAGTTTCTGTTTAACTTAGGCACAGTGTTTCAATTGACGGATGCACAACAAATCTATGCCAACTTCTCTCAGGGTTATAGCTACCCAGATGTACAGCGTGTATTAAGAGATGTGGCAGCGTATACACTGACCACGTCTGGCATAGAACCAATTACCGTAAACAGTTATGAACTGGGTTGGCGATTCAACCAAGATTCTGGTTTAAATTTGGGTTTAACAGGCTTCTACAATACCTCAGATAAAGTCGTTCAATTTAACTCAGACCGATCTGTGAATATAGTCGATACCGATCAACGTATTTATGGTGCAGAAGCCACTGTGAGTTATCCGTTTTTGGAGAACTATAAAGTAGGCGGAACTTTGGGTTATACCCGTGGTCAATACAAAGATGCAGCCGACCAATGGCATGAGTTAAATGCTTTCACAATCTCACCGATGAAAGGAACATTATTTGCGGAATGGAGCAATGCTGCGGGTTATGGTCTACGTGCGCAAATGTTGGCTATTCAAGGAACCAATAAAGCCTATAAAGATGACCTAGAGCTTGAAGCTGCTGGACTGAGCGATGGCAATAGTGCAGCAGAAATTAAAGGGTATACAATAATGGATGTATTGGCACACTTCCCACTAGCAAAAGGACGTGTGGACTTTGGAGTTTATAATGTTTGGGGTAAGCAATATAAAACTGTCTTTGCACAACAAGCTGCTGTGACCAATGCCAATTCACTCTTAGCAATTCCAGCAGAAGGACGAACTTTCGCTTTGAGTTACACCATAAAATACTAATTTATTTGAAAAAGTATCCATCATCATGATGGATACTTTTACCTGAATTAAATCGGCATCAATAGAATAGTTAGTTGCAAGGTGAATATACTTACTAAAATATAGTAACTATCTAATAGTTTGTTTTAATTCACTGCTGATGAGGGTTTTATAAAAACCAAAGATTCCGAGTACAGGTCCAATCAGTAGGATCCAAGTTGAATCTAAACCAATGCGATCAAACGCATGAGTGGTCAAAGCAATAGAGATGATGGTAATGGCAAAGCCAATTGAATTCTGTAAAGCAAGCCCTGCACCTAAATTCTCAGGCGGACAAGCAGCAGAAGACAGTGCAGAAAATTGTGGCGAATCGGCAATCACAGATGCACTCCAAATAATTAGCACCAGCAATATCAACCACTCAGGCAAAGAACGCCAACCAATCGCAAAGATCAGACAGCTTAGGCCTGATGTAAATAAAGCCCCAATCGCGACTTTGTCACTGCCATATTTTTTTGACCAATATCCACCTAACAGACAGCCTAAAGCCCCAAAAGCCATAACAAAAAAGGTGGTTAAGGCGAGGTTAGAAAAACGCAGTATGTTTAATACCCCAGAATGAGCAATGAGCAGAGGAAGTACTGTCCAGAAGGCATACAACTCCCACATGTGCCCAAAATATCCCAATGCAGAAGCTCTAAATTTTGGAATTTTAAATACCTGAAATGCTGAGGCTTTGTTCATCTTTTTTAATGACGATTTTGCATTTTGACTATCACCTAACATGAAAATAAGTGATGCGGCTATCAATGCCAAAATTGAGGATAAGGTGATTACATAATGCCAGTTTAAATTGGCAGATAAGCCATTTAAGGCATGAGGCAAGGCAGAACCTAAGGTCAGCATGGCAACCAAAAGTGCTAAAACCTGCCCAGCTCGGTTAGGTGCCCATTGCACCACCAATTTCATTCCAATGGGGTAGATACCTGCCAGACAAACACCCACACAAAAGCGATAAATCATGCCATCGACTAAACCGTGTGCAAACCAAGCAAAATACAGGTTAAAAAATGCACCTAATAATGCCGCAATAGTAAAAATGGAACTCGCCTTGAAGCGATCGGCAAAACCTGTAAATGCAATGAGAAAGGTGCCTATGATAAAACCCGCTTGTACCGCATTGGTCAGCCAGCCGATATCTGCGACCGTAATGTGCCATTCTCGGATTAAATCTAGCGCAGCACTATTGGCACTAAACCATAATGATGTACCAAAAAGTTGAGCAAAGGTAATAATGGCAATTGCATGTAATGAGAAGAAAGTAGGTGTATTGCGTTGAGTTTTGAAATCCATTGCCACCATCCCTAGCAAGCTTTTTAGTTTGTCGATTCAGTCTTTCCTGACTTCTGTTTTATTGATGTTGCCAAAAGTTTTAATAGTCTTATTCAGTTTATGATGCTTAAGATGAATTAAAAGTTGATTTTTATCATAAAGAATATCAAAAATGCAGCTAAGAAAATACGCAATAATTTGTTAATGTTATTGATGGGATGGCCCTTTGTTTTTTCTTATATTGGGTGAAATCAGCTTGATCTGAATGAATACAAATCAAGCTTCTTTTATTTTAAATTTAACCTGCACAGCCACAATCTAAGCTGGTGCCTGCTTGTGCATTTTCACCCGCTGTTTGGTAGCCATCTCGCTTCCACCAATCCAAACCGCCGATAAGCTCTTTGACTTGAAAGCCCAAAGTCGCCATTTTAAGAGCAGTCTTAGTCGAAGCATTACAACCAATTCCATCACAATAGGTCACATACAATATAGACTGATCTAAATGTGCTAAGGATTCAGCGGTAATTCCACGGTGTGGAATATTAATGGCATTGGGTATGTGCTCATGCGCGTATGCCGTTGTACTTCGACCATCGACTACCACAATATTCTGCCCCTGATTTATTGCTTCGAATAAATCCCAAGAGTCCATTTCATAGTTCAGTTTGGCTTGATAAAACTCTAATTGTGTCATCATGGCTTCCTACTTTTCACTTATATTTTTTCCAAAAAATTCTATCACTATTTGTTCATTGAAGATTCTAAATTACCTATATGTTTTTAGTACCAAGCCGAATAAGTTTAACAATAGCTTATTCACGAAGATCAGAAGCAATAGCTTAAGTAACGTCTCAAATGCATGACAATATCTGATCAAATTGAAAAAAAACTTTTCAATTTGGAAAAAAATAGAAAAATGGAGTTCATCTTATAAATTTATTTACCCATTTTGATTCTCAATAATAGTGAAAAGTTCAATAGTTTAAGCATAAAAAGATGCACCTTAATGAAGATCTTTTAAGAAACAATGAACTTTTCCTTATAATTTTATTGAGTATTTTCTATGCAAACGACAGATACCGTTTTGATGGTAAGACCTGCGACTTTTTATGGTAATCCGCAAACGTTACAAACTAATTCTTTTCAAAAAAAATGTGAAAAAGATGCTTTGGTAACTCAACAAGCTCAACATGCATTTGATGAATATCACGATGTGCTGCTACGTGCAGGTGTTAATGTTTTAGTAATTCAGGATGCTGAAATTCATGAAACACCTGATTCTATTTTTCCTAATAACTGGATCAGCACCTCTACAGATGCCACGATATTTACTTTTCCAATGGAAGCTTTAAATCGTCGTCGTGAACGACGCCCTGAAATATTGAAGGCGTTACATCAGCAATTTATCTGTAATAAACACATAGACTTATCTCCATACGAAAATCAGGGAATGTATTTTGAAGGTACAGGTGTCTTAATTTTAGAACACGAATATCGTCAAGCTTTTGTTTGTCGCTCATCACGTAGTGCAACATTGGTGGGGGAGGAATACGCAAAATTGGCAGGCTATGATCTGTTTTGGTTTGATGCAGTTGACCGTACTGGCAATGCCATTTATCACACAAATGTCATGATGAGTGTAGGCAAACGCTTTGCTGTTGTTTGCCTTGAATCTGTGAAAAATAATGAAGAACGCCACGATTTAATTAGCCATTTGGAACGCTGCGGCAAAATGATCATTGATGTTAGTTATAGCCAAATGGAAAATTTCACCTGTAATATCTTAGAGTTAAAGAACAAGAATAATCAACCTGTGTACGCAATGTCTCAACGCGCATGGCAAGCCTTTACACCAGAACAGCAACATCAATTATCCAATTATGCACATATTGCTTTAGCACCTATCGATGTCATTGAAGATTTCGGCGGAGGTGGAGCACGCTGCATGCTGGCTGAAATTTTCCTAACACATCAGACAGCCGATTAACTAAACACAAATTATTAAGATGGCAGCATTCAATACAGTGATTTTAGGAAGTAAATCATTGAGTACTTAATCGCATTTATTATTGGTAAGGGGATGAAATGGAAATCAAATCATCAGATATGACTGTAGTATCTACAGAACAAGAAGTTCATTTACAGAAGAAACTCGAAAACCGTCACATTCAATTAATTGCAATTGGTGGAGCGATTGGAACAGGCTTATTTATGGGATCGGGTAAGACCATTCATTTATCAGGCTCATCCATCATTCTCACCTATACGATAGTCGGCTTTTTTATGTTTATCGTCATGAGAGCCTTGGGAGAGTTACTACTTTCCAATACAAACTATCGTTCATTTGCAGATTTCACAGGTGAATATTTAGGGAATTGGACAGGTTTTTTTATTGGATGGACATATTGGCTCAGTTGGGTTGTTGCCTGTATTGGCGATGTCGTAGTGATAGGCGGATATTTTCAATTTTGGTTTCCAGACATTCCTTTATGGGTCCCCGCATTTTCAGCTTTAACCTTGTTGATTCTGCTCAATGCATTGTCCGTTAAAGCATTTGGCGAAGCCGAATTCTGGTTTGCAATCATTAAGGTTTGTGCCATTGTCCTATTAATTATGGTTGGCTTCTGGATGATTTTTACTGGCTTTAAATCTCCAAATGGCGTACAAGCATCCTTTCACCATGTGATTGAATCTGGAACTATTTTTCCAAATGGAGCACTGGGTTTTATTGCGGGTTTTCAAATTGCTATTTTTTCGTTTATCGGCATTGAGCTGGTCGGTGTAACCGCAGCAGAAACTAAAAATCCTGAACGGAATTTACCTCGAGCCATCAATTCGATTCCGATCCGCATTATGCTGTTTTACGTGCTGTCACTGGTTTGTATTATTTCCGTGACCTCTTGGCATTATATTGCGCCTGATAAAAGTCCATTTGTCGAACTCTTTACACTTTCAGGATTGCCCGCAGCTGCAGCAGTCATCAATTTTGTGGTATTAACTTCTGCATTTTCATCCGCGAATAGTGGTGTTTTCTCCACGAGCCGAATGTTATTTGGCTTAGCTTGGAAGAAACAAGCACCTCAAACTTTTAAAGTATTATCCAAAGCCAATATTCCATTAAGAGGATTGATTATTTCTGGATTTTGTATGTTTTCAGGAGCTGTACTTTTAATTTTTATTCCTAATGTTATGACTTTATTTACCTTATTATCGACACTGTCAGCAATCTTGCTCATTTTTATTTGGTCGTTAATTATTTTGGCGTACTTAGCATATCGCAAGAAACGTCCAGACTTACATTTAAGTTCAATATACAAAATGCCTGCAGGCAAGGTGCTTTCTTGGATGTGTCTGATTTTCTTTGGTTTTGTCTTAATTGCTATTTGTCTTAAACAAGATACGCGTGTCGGACTGTATCTCGCTCCATTTTGGTTTGCTTGGTTAGCGATTGCCTATTTCTATAAAGATAAAATGAATGACTATATTTCAAAAAAATGGTCATAAGTTTTTAAATTTAATGTAAGAATAAATGGGAGTATTCGAAAATTAACTTAGAACGCTTTTAACCTTTAATGCAAATTCTAGGTAGGAAGTATGAATATAACCTACCTAGAAAATATTTAGAAAATTATATGCTTATCATTAGCTTATAAAAATTGCTCACAAAAAAGCTATAACTAAGTCTTAAACGTTGACAGCAAAATACTGGTTTCACTGTTATATATTCCTGAAATACAACGAATTCTCTCTAAAACCTTATCAAAGTTTTCCAGTGAATCTGCTTGAATCTCGACCAAAATATCCCATTTGCCATTGGTTTTATGCAAACGCTCAACTGCGGAATCTAGGCGTAATTCACTAATCACCGAACGGGCTTTTGTGCCTTCCACCATAATACTCATCCATGCACGGATAATATTTCGATCGACATCTGGACGATAGCGTACGGTATATCCCGTGATAATTCCCGCCGACTCCATATAATCAATTCGACTTTTAATGGTTGGTCGAGATACTCCAGCTTTTTCTGCCAAATCCGTGACAGATATTCGAGCATTTTCTTTAAGCAAACCTAGAATGATTTGATCAATTTCACTCATTTTGCATCCTGCAATTGTCAATTTGGAAAAAAATAATTCATTTTAAAAAAAAGTACAAATTTTTTTACTCATTTTGATTTTGAATAATATAGAAATGCGCTAGGCCTGCGGAAGACTCAGTTTATTTCAAAACTAAAAACCGCATGGGATTCATTCAAGATGAAGTTGATGATCATCTTTCTTCGAAGATTCCTAGCGCCATGGAAGCTCAAATTGTTAAGGGAAAAATCGATGACCTCAGCTTATAACCATCATGCACAAACGATGATTAAACATCATTTTTCCCTATCTTGGATTTTACTCGGTCTTGCAGGATCCGAAACAAATTCTAGTTTTCTATAACAATTCAGCTTCACAGAATTTAGGCGCATTGCACAGAGATATTAGGACTTTTCTTTGGCGATTTTGACAACGCGTTAAAGATAAATAAATTTGGAAATATTGAAGAGGAAGCAAAATGAATAACGTCGCCGTGAATCGTGCAAATTTTAATGATTGGATGGTTCCAGTTTTTGCACCAGCAAATTTCATCTTGGTTCGTGGTCAAGGCTCTCAAGTTTGGGATCAAAATGAAAAGCAATACATCGATTTCGCAGGTGGTATTGCAGTAAACGCCCTTGGTCACGCGCACCCAGTGCCTGTTCAAGCCATGACTGAACAGGCAACTAAGCTATGGCACATTGGCAATGGTTATACCAATGAACCCGTTCTGCGTTTAGCCAAACAGTTGGTTGAAAATACTTTTGCAGACAAAGTTTTCTTCTGTAACTCAGGTGCAGAAGCCAATGAAGCGGCATTAAAACTTGCACGTAAGGTCGGTTTACTCAGTGGCAATCCGCAGAAAAACCAAATTGTTGCGTTTAAAAATGCCTTTCACGGTCGTACCTTGTTCACCGTAACTGCAGGTGGTCAGCCAAAGTACTCTCAAGATTTCGCACCATTACCAGAAGGTATTCAGCATACAGCGTTTAATGACTTAGAGCAGGCAAAAGCAGTCATCAATGAAAATACCTGTGCGGTGATTGTTGAGCCGATTCAAGGTGAAGGTGGTGTATTACCGGCTGATTTAGAATTTTTAAAAGGCTTACGCCAACTCTGTGATGAACATGGCGCAGTGCTTATTTTTGATGAAGTACAAACGGGTGTGGGTCGTACAGGTTCATTGTATGCCTACATGAATACAGGGGTTACTCCTGACATTTTAACCACGGCTAAAGCATTGGGCGGTGGTTTCCCAATCGGTGCAATGATTACCACAGACAAATACGCAAACATGTATGCCGTAGGTGATCATGGGACAACATATGGCGGCAACCCATTGGCGTGTGCGGTAGCAAATGCGGTGTTTGAATTCATCAATACACCAGAAGTTCTAGAAGGCGTTCAGCAACGTTTTGATCATTTTGTCAGTGGTCTCAACAAAATCAATGCCAAATTTAATGTGTTTGAGCAAATCCGTGGTCAAGGCTTACTGATTGGCTGTGTGCTTAAAGCTGAGCATGCGGGTCAAGCCAAAACGATTGTGAACTTGGCTGGTGAAGAAGGCTTACTGGCACTGGTTGCAGGTCCAAATGTCGTTCGTTTCACACCGTCACTGATTATTCCATTTGAAGATATCGATGAAGGGCTACGCCGTTTTGAACAAGCCCTAGAAAAATTTGCTCAAGAATTGAAGGAGTGTGCATAAATGATGATTATCCGTTATATCCGCGAAGACGATATCAATGATATTTACCAACTTGCCGAAAAAGCAGGCTATGGACTGACATCATTACAGCCAAACTTGGAAATTTTGGCGGCAAAACTGAAACGTGCTTGCGATACCGTGCGCGGTAAATTAAGCAAAGCAGATCAAGGTTATTTCTTTGTTCTAGAAGATACCAGTATTAACAAGGTGGTGGGACTTTGCGGTATTGAAGTTGCACTAGGCTTAAGTGAGCCTTGGTACAACTTCCATGTGGGCACTCAGGTTCATTCTTCAAAAAATTTAAATGTGTATAAAGCGCATCAAACTTTGTTTTTGAGTAATGACCATACTACATGTAGTGAATTGTGTACCTTGTTCCTCGATCCTGATTATCGTAAAGACATGAACGGAAAATTCCTGTCAAAAATCCGCTTCTTGTTCATCGCGGCGTTTAGACATCTTTTTGAAAAACGCATTGTCGCAGAAATGCGTGGCTATTCAGATGATGTTGGTAATTCACCATTCTGGGATGCTGTCGGACATAAATTCTTCGATATGGAATTTAGAAAGGCAGATTATCTGAGTGGTACAGGGCAGAAGTCATTTATTGCTGAATTGATGCCACGTTATCCGATTTACGTCGATATGTTGCCTGCGGCAGCGAAAGAAGTGATTGGTAAAGTTCATCCAAATACCTTACCTGCCTACAAATTATTGTTGGGTGAAGGTTTACGTTTCCAAGGTTATGTCGACATTTTCGATGGCGGTGCAACCTTAGAAGCAGATGTTGAAAACTTACGTTCAATTAAAGAAAGCTTGGTTCTTCAAGTTGCGATTGTTGAAACAGCAACTTTGAATGAAGCAGAACCTTATTTAATTTCAAATGACCATTACCAAGAGTTCCGTGGCATTTTGGTTCAGCATGATCCAAAGCAAAAAACCATTCAGTTGACTCAAGCACAGGCTGAACAACTTAAAGTGGCGCAAGGTGATGTTGTACGTGTTTTGTCTCTCAATCCAAAAGAGCACAAAGCATGATTCAGGGCAAGCAATTCATCAACGGGCAATGGCTGGATGGGCAGGGTACAGACTGGATCAAAACCGATCCAGTCAGCAACCAAGTACTTTGGACGGCACATGAAGCCAATTCTGCCGATGTAGAAGAAGCCACGCTTGCAGCGCGTGAAGCTTTTCCTGCATGGGCGAAGCGTCCAATTGAACAGCGCATCGAGATGATTGAACGTTTTGCGGCATTGCTCGAGCAGAATAAAAAACATCTGGCAGAAGTCATTAGCCAAGAAACCAGCAAACCACTTTGGGAAACACTCACGGAAGTACAGTCCATGATTGCCAAAGTGGCAATTTCTGTGCGTGCTTATCATCAAAGAACGGGTGCTAGTGAAACCGTGATGGCTGATGGCGTGGCATCTTTGCGCCATCGTCCACATGGCGTTTTGGCAGTCTTTGGTCAGTACAATTTTCCAGGTCATTTACCAAATGGACATATTGTTCCTGCCTTAATTGCTGGAAATACCATTGTATTTAAACCAAGTGAACTCACGCCGTGGACCGCTGAAGAAACGGTAAAACTATGGCAACAAGCGGGTTTACCTGAGGGTGTGTTGAATCTGGTACAAGGTGGACGTCAAACAGGTGAAGCACTGGCGGCTTCAGCTCAGATTGATGGTTTGCTTTTCACAGGCAGTGCCAATACAGGCTATCACTTGCATAAACAAATGGCAGGTAGTCCAGAGAAAATTCTCGCTTTAGAAATGGGTGGTAATAACGCACTCATTATTGATGAAGTGACGGAACTCGATGCCGTGGTGCATTTGGCGATTCAATCTGCCTTTGTTTCAGCAGGACAACGTTGTACCTGTGCACGACGCATTTTGGTGAAAGAAGGTGCCAATGGCGATGCCTTTGTTCAACGTTTCGTTGAAGCAGCGAGCAAGCTGGTGGTTGGTACTTGGAATGCTGAACCTCAACCATTTATGGGTGGGGTGATTTCATCTCAGGCAGCAGATCAGATTCTTAAGGCACAAGCTAATCTGATTTCTTTAGGTGCAAAAACACTGTTAGCAATGACTCGACCTCAGTTAGACAGTTCATTGCTGACAGCTGGCATTCTGGATGTCACCGATGTGAATGTTCCTGATGAAGAATACTTCGGACCATTAACGACTATCTGCCGTTATAAAGATTTCGATGCAGCATTAAACATCGCAAACAATACCCGCTTTGGCTTATCCGTGGGTTTGGTTTCACCAGATCGAGCATTGTTTGAGCGTCTGTTAATTGAGGCGCGTGCAGGAATCGTGAACTGGAACAAGCCTTTGACAGGTGCATCGAGTGCTGCACCATTTGGTGGTGTAGGAGCTTCAGGCAATCATCGTGCAAGTGCATTTTATGCAGCTGATTATTGTGCTTGGCCAATGGCTTCACTGGAAAGCGACAAGGTGGTTTTGCCTGAGAACCTTTCACCTGGTATTTGTTTATAAATATTTGAGCATTTGAATGCTCAAATATCTTCAGAATTGGATTGATGGCGATTATTTTAAAGCCATCAATTCTTAAAATAAAACACACTAGAGTAATGGATAATTGCAACCATTTTCTGCATATTTTTTAGCTAAACGTTTATTTTAAGCTAAACAAGTGTTCTTAAATTAAGCAAAAATAAAATGCAATTAAACCTAAAAGTTTTAAGTGTGCTGTATGATCCACGCTTTTATTATTTCGGCTAAATATAGTACTGAAAAGCGACTGTTTGGATTAAATCTTTGGCATTCATTTCACATTCTTATTGGAGTGATTATTGAGTTTTAAATAAAACTTATTTGAGCAATCCCTTTAATAAAGTAGTCAGGCAAGACTTAAAACAAACAATATAAATGAATTTTATTCAGACCTATTTAAATTAACGACGGTTATTAATTTAAATCATTGAGATTATTCATTATGTAAGTTGAGTCGGCATTAAAGGGCTTGTAACAAGTGTTTAAATTGGAGTAGACAACTACATGAGTACGGAAAAGGGAAAGCCATTTCTAGAGGGAGATCTTCTTGGTAGTCAGCATATGACTGAGCAAGAAGAAGAAAAATTACAACGCTCATTAACCAATCGTCATATTCAGATGATTGCTATTGGCGGTGCAATTGGCACAGGTTTATTTATGGGGTCTGGTAAAACACTGAGTGTTTCTGGGACTTCAATTATCCTCACATATTTAATTATTGGTTTTTTCTTCTTCTTCGTCATGCGTGCGATGGGGGAATTGCTTCTTGCAAATACCAACTTTAAAACATTTGCCGATTTTGCAACTGCATATTTAGGCCCTTGGGCGGGATTCTTTCTAGGCTGGTCCTATTGGTGTAACTGGATTATTACGGCAATCGCAGACGTCATTGTCATTGGGGGATACATGCAATTCTGGTATCCAGACATGCCCGTATGGATTCCTGCATTTGCATCGCTCGCCATTCTCACCATCTTGAACTTTGTCGCCGTCAGGATATTCGGTGAACTCGAGTTCTGGTTCTCCTTAATTAAAATTACCGCCATTATTCTATTTATTGTTGCGGGTCTTTATTTAATTAGTACCAGCTTTGTCTCGCCAAATGGTGTGACTGCATCTTTCTCACATGTTTTTGAAAGCGGTTCAATGTTCCCATATGGTTTAACTGGCTTCTTGGCTGGTTTCCAAATTGCAATTTTTGCCTTTGTCGGTATTGAATTGGTGGGTACAACTGCGGCAGAAACTAAAGATCCTCATAAATCACTACCGAAAGCCATCAACTCAATTCCATTACGTATTTTGTTGTTCTATGTAGGCTCTCTGATCTGTATTATTGCAGTGACTTCTTGGGCACAGGTTTCTCCAGAAAAGAGTCCATATGTAGAAATGTTTACCCATGTGGGATTACCAATTGCTGCGGGCTTAATTAACTTCGTTGTCGCCACTTCAGCATTATCCTCTGCGAACAGTGGTATTTTCGCGACCAGTCGTATGTTATACGGTTTGTCTTTAGAAAATGATGCACCGAAAAGCTTTAGTAAGTTGTCAAAAAGTAAAGTTCCAATCCGTGGTTTAGTGTTTTCTATGGTGTGTGTAACACTTGGAACCTCAATTTTATTTATTGTTCCAAATGTCATGACAGCATTTACCATTATCTCTGCACTGACTTCAATTTTATGTATTTTTACATTTATGTTAATTGTGCTTTCCTACATTGCATATCGTAAAAAAGATCCTGAATTACATCAGCAATCTAACTACAAAATGCCGGGCGGATTATTTATGGCATGGTTCACCCTGTTATTCTTGGCATTCACTATTGTTATTTTAGCATTTGATCACGATACATTAGTGGCGCTGGTGCTTTCTCCAATTTGGTTTATTGGTCTATTTATTGGTTATCGTTATAAAAAGAAAAAACTATTACAACTTAGCCTATTAGATCAGAGTAAAGCAGATTACGTTTAATCCCTGTATTAAACTTATTTTTAAATAGCTAGGATGCATTCATCCTAGCTATTTTATTTTTATGTATTAGAAATATATTAAATAGTTGAAAAGTAAACATTCACACAAAAATAAGGATAAATTTCAATAAGATTTGTTTTATTTAAAATTATTTCAGCGCTTTTTTTTTCGGAAAAAAAAGCTTAGAGTATCTCTATAACAAAAATCTTCTCACGGATTAAGGGGAGTCATAAAATGAAAAATATGTATAAAACAATCAGTGCTTTGTGCTTCTTCAGTCTTACATCAGCCCTGACACAAGCTGCGACGCCATCCGAACTTGCACAACTGAATAATATTTCGATAAATGCCAAGGACAGTGCATCAGAAAATTCAAAAGAACAATATCCGACCAATACCTCCATGCTCTCCAGTGCAGCTTTATCTATAGCTTCAATTTCTGCATTAGCCCAATACGCAGATAGTTCGAATAAAAAGAATGAAAGCCTACAAATTCCACCAGAAATAAAAAATCTGGAAGAAACTAAAGCAAACTCTGCAACATCTGTATTCAAGCGTTATAACTATCAATTAACGGGTCGTTCAGCTGACTATAGCTCTAAAACCAACTACTGGTGGAATTCAAGCAATTCGAGTTGTATTGCAACGGTCACTTACAATGGTCGTATCAACACCATTAATAAAGTGAGTTCATCTGATTGTGAGTAATGTCATACCATTATAAAAGGATGTACCGAATAAATAAAAAGTTGAGTCGTACATGTCTGATCCTTTTGGCATTGTGTAGTTTCAATACGGCACATGCTATCGATGCTAAATACAGAACCAAGTTAGAGCAGTCGGGTTGTACCCAAATGTCTGAAATGATGGGCTGTGATATTAATAAAACCAAAGCTGAGAATGAAAAAGCTGGTTTTGGTGCAGACTCTTATCCTATGCATCATCATGCTTATGCAGGGCAATGGGTGGCAAAAAATGCTAGTACAGGACAAACCGTTGCCACCATACGGGTAGATAATGATGAAAATGTCTGGGTGAATGGCAAAAAAGTTACCGCCAAAAGAAGTGATGGTGGCTTAGTCTTTAAGCAAGGGTTTATTCAATATCGGCTAGAAGGCAACTCAATGCATGGAAATGCAGGCTCTTGGTATGATTCTGATGCTCAAACCACAGGTCCAATTAAGCTGGAATAAAGACTGTATGTATTCATTTTTATTCAAAAAAAGAAAGCCAGATTCTTGAATCTGGCTTTCTTTATATCACTCGGCTTACACTAATGCTTTATATTTCCAAAACATGTCCTGAATTTGCTTGGCATCATTGGTTTTAGTCAGTGCCAATGCCGTTAAAATTCGGGCTTTTTGTGGATTTAAGTCATGTGCTGCAATCCAGCCATATTTGTCATCTGGTTGTTCCGCATTACGAATCACAAAACCTTGAGCCACACGTGATGAACGAACAATCTGAATGCCTTGCTCATCATGCAGTTTTCTTACTTCAGGCACTAGGTAATTCGCCATAGAACCATTGCCTGTACCCGCATGAATAATCGCTTTTACACCAGCTTTGGCAAATGCTTGGTAAGCATCTGGCATCATATTGTCAGAACCATAAACAATCTGCACACTTGGTAACGCATCACCCTGAATTTTCTCAATATTAAATTCAGAGTTGTTGGTATTTTTCTTCACGGAACTTCTGAACCAATAGGGTTTTCCTTCAACTAAAGTCCCTAAAGCACCCCATTGGCTAACAAAAGCACTGGTATGAATATTAATCCCTTTGGTCACATCACGTGCCGCAAAAATAGAATCATTCATCAAGACCATAACGCCTCTATTTTTTGCCTCATCTGAAGAAGCAAGTGCAACCGCGCTATACAGGCTTAATGGACCATCCGCAGATAGGGCAGTTGAAGGGCGCATAGAGCCAACCAATACAATTGGCTTCTCTGTATGTACTACTAAATTCAGGAAAAATGCTGTCTCTTCCATGGTGTCTGTACCGTGGGTAATGACCACACCGTTTACAGAAGGTTTCTTCACTAAATCATTGACTTGGCGCGCCAAAGACAATAACTCTTTGTCGGTAATACTTTCAGATGCAACTTGAAGCGCCTGAATACCCGTCACATTTGCCAGCTCATTAACTTGTGGTACAGCATTAATCAGTGCATCAACAGGAACTTTAGCTGCACTATAGGTTGCACTGTTGGTCGAGCTTGCACCCGCGCCAGCAATCGTTCCACCTGTAGCAACCACAACCACATTATTTTTTGCATATAGCGCCATAGAAGATGCAAGGAGAGTAAGTGCCAAGCCGCATGTTTGGAGAGTTTTATTTATCATTAACCAGATCCTAGTTCTTTAAATTCCATAAACAACAATGTTTGATTCCTACAAACATTGGCAATATTTAAGAATCTTTGCAGCTAAGCTGCCATTGGCATTTTGTATTAATTCTTAATAATCCCTATGCATTTTTTGCATGAGAAAATACTTTTTTGCATTATTAATTTTTATAAATATTGGTTAGATTCTGCCAACACCCCTAGGTCAAATGGATATTTGGCGTAGAAGGAAGAAAATCATAACATCTTATAAAATAATAAGATGTTTTTATGGATTTTAGGGTATTAAAAGGAAATTTTATATGGATCAGAAAAAACTATTAAAATTTATTCTTGTCGCCATGGTGTCTAGAATATTAATTGGTTGGCTTTTTCATAGTAATTTGAGTCCTACTCAAGCTGAAAATATCGCGTCATATTTCAAGATTCTTACAGATATATTCTTAAGATTAATTAAAATGATTATTGCACCATTGGTATTCGCGACCATCGTTTCTGGTCTGATTTCCATGGGCAAATCATCATCTTTAGGTTCAATCACACTCAAGGCGATGAGTTGGTTTATTGGTGCTTCTCTCATCTCATTATTATTGGGTATGGGCATGGCCAATTTCTTCCAACCAGGCGTAGGAATGAATCTCCCAATTCCTACAGCACCTGTAGATGTAGGCGTAAGTGCAGCCAATCTCAGCATTCAAACCTTTATTACGCATATCTTCCCAAAAAGCTTTGCTGAAGCGATGGCGAATAATGAAATCTTACAGATTCTTATATTCTCGATCTTCTTCGGTTCGCATTAGCATATGTGCATCATCAGCAAGATGAAGGCACTGTTATTGCCAAAATTATTGATGAATTGTGTCGTATCATGTTCCGTATTACGGACTATGTCATGACGTTTTCACCAATTGCTGTATTTGCTGCAATTGCATCGGCAATTACCGTAAAAGGCCCGCAAATCATTCTCGACTATAGTGTTTTTATTGGCGAGTTTTATGCAAGCTTGATCATTCTTTGGGTCATTATTATCAGTGTCGGTTATATCTTTCTTAAAAAGGATGTCTTCCGTTTACTTAAAACTGTACGTGAACCTGTCGCTTTAGGCTTTGCCACTGCAAGTAGTGAGTCTGCGTATCCAAAGTTAATGGCAGCCTTGGAAAAGTTTGGTGTACCTAAACGTATTACCAGTTTTGTGTTGCCTCTCGGTTATTCATTTAACTTAGACGGTTCAATGATTTACATGTCATTTGCAGTGCTGTTCATTGCACAGGCCTATAACATTGAACTGAGCGTTTCTCAACAAATCTTGATGTTATTGACCTTGATGATTACCAGTAAAGGTATTGCAGGGGTATCACGTGCATCATTGGTAGTGATTGCTGCGACATTGGCAATGTTCAAATTACCAGAAGCAGGTATTCTGTTGATTCTTGCAGTTGACCATTTCTTAGATATGGGACGCACAGCAACCAATATTATTGGTAACAGTATCGCAACGGCTGTCGTTGCTAAAACTGAAGGTCATAAAGTTGAGGCTGAAGAAGCTGAATCCGCTTTGGTTCAACCATTAATTCCAAATGACCAGACCACGTATCGTAATTGATCTAAGCTGAATTTCTATTGAGAAAACACCGTGAAAGCGGTGTTTTTTTATTTTTGCTTTCTTGAATAAAACATAACAAGGCTCATTATTTCTTCTTGTTATAAAAAAACACCAGTAACACCACAATGATCAGCAAGATCACAGTAATTATTATTGTTTCCATGGCATGACCTATCTAAAGTAGATTTGCTCTAATTTTAACATAGGCTTATAACTTTGAAATGACTCTTACTATCGACTGGGGGTTTATTTATATGACTGCTGGATGCTGTTCCAGATGTAATTCGAATAAAAAATATAATCTATTGAATTATATTAAATTATAGATAAAAATAGCACACCCATCATATTGAAGGCTCAATCGCAAAAATTGCTGTCATTCATACAATATAGGCTTCTTTTTTGCATGTAGAATTGGTAAATTAGGATAGTTAAGTTGATCACATAATACTCACAGAGTGAAAGTTATCTTGATAAATATCACAAGGAATGGTGATGTCATGTTCAGTCAACTTAATGTCTAATGTAATTTCAACCGAACAGTAAAATTTCAGTCCATGACTTAGGATATTCCTTATGTCACAATTTCTCATCATAGCCAAAAAGTCTGGCGTAGATGTGTACTATGGCACACGTCATGGTAAGCGGACGATATTGGGTTCTCTACCAGAATGGTTAGAGCAGCTCAGTGCAGGGGATTGTTATTACACGGAACAACGGGCGAAAGAGCTGGTGGTATTACTCGAAGCACACTACAAAGACTCGGCGTTGATTACAGATATTTCGATTAAAGCGATTGAATTAGTGCTTTAGCTAAAAACCCATCTCTTCTTCTTTTCAGTTTCTAATTCTCAGCTGATCCACACCATTAGTTCTCTTATTGATTCTTTTAATGCTCTTATTTCCAAAAAATTCTTTATGAATCAGCTTGAAATGGTAAAAGTTTTAAATACAAAGAAGGCCCAAGATCTGATCAATATTTCAGTACTAAAGATCTAAAATGCAATCGATTGGATTACATTTTAGATCAACCCAACAAAACTATTAGACTGTATATCGTTTACTTAAGCCCCAATCTGCCAAAATTCGACGATACATGGTAGAAGAACGGTCTGCTTCAAAATGGGCTTCCATAGTTAAATCCAACGGCAGCTCTTCAGGCTTTTGGGATTCCACCATGTCCTGATCTTCTGCAAAAATTTGTGCATTAAAATCATAGACTTCTTGTAAATCGCCTGTGGTATCGAAGTTACGCGTTAATGGCACAAACAGTCGGGTTTTATTATGTGACACAGGACAGCAGGCATTTAAAATTTTCAGTAGACCTTGGTTTGGAAACTCAATGCTCAAAATGGCTGAGAATGGTGGATAGATATCAAAAACACGTTTCCATAAAAATCCTTCTGGCGCCAAATGTTGTAGCCCATGGGGATAATTACTAACATCACTGATATATTCAGTTTGTAGACCATAATCGGTTTTTACTGTGCTGTATTTAGGCACGACGGGGTTTTCACGACTGGCAAATGCCTCGTGATGTACCCATGCAAAATGTGCAACATCAATAAAGCCTTCCAGTTGACGACCACTAGAACCATTAATGTCGACATAAGGTGGCAAAATAGATTGATGTTCTGCGGTATCCCACGTTTCTAGTACAGGAAAATTTGCGGTATTTGGATCGCGATTTTGAATGCTGGTCCAGATTAAGCCATATTTTTCCACCACGGGGAATTTGGTCAGACTAAAGCGATCAGAAATTTTGGTTAATTCGGGTTGTGCAGGAATTTTGCTACATTTACCTTCCGCGTTATAGCGCAAGCCATGATAAGGACAAATAATCTCCTCACCCTCAACCCAACCTTTGGTTAATGGCACACCACGATGCGGGCAAATATCACGAACCAGATGAATTTGACCAGATTCGGTTTTGTACAATGCCATTTTAATGTCAAGTAAGGTCACTTGCTGCGGTTGCTGCGAGACGTCTTGAATCCGTGCAATCGGATACCAATGCTGTGAAAGAATGTCCCAATCCTGATCTTCAAACTGACTGAAACATGGTTTATTAACTAAATTGATCACGGGGATGGCATTCATGCTGATTTTTCCTAAAAGTTCTGAAATTTAAATTTCAATGTAATTACAATGCAATTTCTAAAAGGGCAGATTTGGCTCGCGAACAACACAAAGCGACATATTGCTCGGCGGCATTTTTTTCATTTTCGGTTTGTACGGTATCCTGATGATCGACTTCCCCTTGATAAACACGTGTTAAGCAAGCGCCACACATGCCCATTTCACAGGAAACCGGTACAGCAATATTTTGCTCTATCAAAGTTTGTGCAATGCTCTTGTTCGCGGGGACCTCAAAACTTTGTCCAGTCGATCGAAGAATGACCCTGAACTCTGCCGATGCTGGATTTGTTTCTAGAGATTTATTTTGGCTAGGGGCAAAAGCTTCCAGTTGGATCTGATCTGCTGACCAACCCAATTGCATGGCTTGCAGCTGACAATGTTGCATGAAGGCTTCTGGACCACATAAATACAGTTGTGTATGGGGATTCGCTTGGTGGCAGATTTCAGGTAAACCATGACGTACACTTTGCCCATGATTACTGAATAAAAGATGACATCGTCCATGTTTGAAACCTTTCTGCCAACGTTTTTTAAATGCGACATCTTCTAAATCTTTTACATAGTAAAAAAGCTCGAAAGGCGTTTGCTGCACGTCTAACTGTTCTGCGAAAGCCAACAATGGCGTAATACCAATGCCAGCAGCCAAAAGGATATAACGCTGTGCGGCAACCAAGGGAAAGGCATTCCGTGGCAATGAAATATTCAGGGTTTGCCCAACTCTTAATTGTTCATGCACATAACGTGAACCACCTCTGGACTGTTGTTCCTTCTTTACACAAATAAGATATTCATTTTGCGCATTGGGGCAACCCGTTAAAGAATATTGACGGATCAACTGATTCGGTAAAAACAGATCAATATGATCACCTGCTTGCCAAGCGGGAAGTGTTTCTTGACCCGCAGGAACAAGGGTAACGGCAAGATTGTTTTTCCCTTGGCGTGAAAGGCGATCGACGACCACAGAAAGTTGTTTCATATCATTGTTCCATATACTTCAATTATTCTTGATTCACATTCACTGGCTGAAAAACAGATGGGTTTTAAGCCAAGAAAAACTCACCAAAACCTGCTTTTTTCAAACTACGACGCAGCATGATGGAACTCCGATCGGCTGGAATATGCGCTTCAATCGTCAAATCTAGAGGTAACCGTTCGGGTTTTTGGGTTTCTACCATCAAACGATCTTCTTCAAAAATTTTTAAGTTGTATTCAATAATGTCTTCGACCTTGTCATTCAAATCGAAGTTTTTCACAATCGGTGCAAACAGACGGGTTTCTTTGGCTGAAACAGGTGAAGCCGCATTCATAATCACCATTTTTGCACCATTACGCAGGTGAATACTTAAGGTTGCAGTAAAGGGCACATGCACTTCAAAGTGACGTAGAATTTTAAAATCTGGCTCCTTTTTAAAGTCATCACTGGCTGGGTAGTCACCAACCGTACTCCAATAATCTGCTGTAAATCCGTAAGTAGTTTCTTGCGTTGCATAGTCTGGAACCAGTTGATTGTTCGGGTCTGCAAAAGTTCCTGTATGTACCCATGCAAAATGCGCGACATCAATAAATCCTTCCACCTGACGACCTGCAAAAGCGTGAATATCAATGGGTGGGCATACGACTTGCTGTACATCTGTTTCATCCCAAAGCGGCATGTGTGGAATCGTTTCATGTTCTAGTGCTAAACACGTCCAGACCAAGCCATAACGAACTTCTGAAGCATAAGTAAAAAGATTTAACTTGGCTGGAATTGCTTGATTTGGACTGGAAGGAATGCGATTGCAGTGACCATGAGCACCAAAACGTAAGCCATGATATGGACACACGACACCTTCACCATCATGTCGCCCTAAGGAAAGTGGTACCCCACGATGTGGGCAAACATCTTTCGCAACCACAATTTGGTCTTCGACCCGATAAATCACCAAAGGCTCATCCAACAATGTAGCTTTGACAGGTGCAGCCTGAATATCCTCTACACGCGCAACGGGATACCAATACTTTGCCAGTAACAACCAGTCTTGTGCTGTAAAAGAACAATGCGCAGGGAGATGTAAATTTAAGGTTGAAATAGGAGCATTCATGTTGTTTCAAGTCATAATCTATCTTTGTCTTTACTTTGATTTGCTTTTTGTGTTCTGTCTATTACAATGATTTAAAGACATCATTCTTTTTTTTAGAACACAAATGAGCGCACCTTTTTCAAGATTCAGTGAATATTTCCTTGTCGTGGCCAAATCAGGCAATCTGAGAAAAGCTGCCGACCAACTGTTTATTTCAGCTTCAGCAGTACATCGACAAATTGCACTGGCAGAAGAAGAGCTTGGTGTTTTGCTGTTTGAGCGTTTACCCAATGGACTGAAGTTGACGCTTGCTGGAGAATTGCTTTATGCAGATTTACTGCGTTGGCAGAAAGAATTTAAACAAACCTGTGTACGTTTTGATGAAATACAGGGACTGAAACGAGGTTCGATAGAGTTTGGACTGATTGCAGCGTTAAGCGAAGGGTTTGTCATTGATGCTTTGACCTCATTACAAACCGAATATCCTTGGCTGACTTTTAATATTCATACCAATGGCAGTGATGAGATTGTCGAAAAAATTATCAATACTGAAATTGATTTTGGACTGATTCTAGATCCGATTTTAAATGCTCAACTGGAAGTCTTATCCTTTATCGAAATTCCACTCGGTTTTGTGATGAGTCCAGAACATCCTCTCGCTAAAAATAAAAAACTCAACCTATCAGACACCATCGAATACCGACATATCATTGCGGATCGACCACTCGTCATCCATGAACGGGTCATGGCGATTTATAAAAAACAGAATTTTATCCCTGCTTTTGAGACATCAACCAACGATATCCATTTAATGATTTCTATGCTTAAACGCAACATGGGCATTTCAATCATGAGTTATCTTGATGTTTATTCTGCTGTGAAAAATCAAGATCTGGTTTTCATTCAAATTGTAGATCGAGCGGTACAGCCGCTAACCTTGGCACTTTGTGCAGGTTCACGACGCCAACTTTCTAGAATATCCAAACTTCTGATACAGAGCTTGATGCAAAACATGGAAAGTATAAAAGCAGATTTTTAATCATTTGCTCTGTAAAAGGGGACTTCTCTAGTATTGAGGCAAGTAAGCGCTAAAAAAGAGCAGTAACGCTGTATGACAAAAACAATTGCTTCATTTTAAATGAATTGATTGGTGTAAACAGGAGCAAAATAATGCAACAAGGTGAGTCTTAAGTCTTCAATTTTAAAAATTCAGTATGGCATCAATATTGCTTTAATCATAAAACATAGCGGTGGTATTACCAGTAATACCTCAAACATGATAAGTAATTTTACAAGCGTAATATCAGCATGCATGTCGTGTATCGAGATTCGTTTCTAAAAGATTGAGCCATATATGACACAGCCTAGCCATAACCAAATGTTATCCTTTTTAAGACTTTCAAATGAAGTCGCCAAAAGAGCGATGTCCTTAGGACATCATCCTTTCGGTGCTGTACTGGTTGCACCAGATCATGAGACTGTTTTACTGACCCAGTGTAATATTGATACGGTAAATCATGCCGAATCGACTTTGGCGCGAATTGCAGCAAGCAATTACACGCCTGAATATCTTGCGGACTGTACGCTATATACTGCGGTAGAACCGTGTTGTATGTGCTCTGGGACCATTTATTGGGCAAACATTGGTCGGGTGGTTTATGCCATGTCTGAAGAAAGATTATTGGCGTGTACTGGCAATCATGGTGAGAACCCGACCATGAGTGTCTCCGCAGAATATGTATTTTCCCATGGTCAGAAAAATATTGAATTAATCGGCCCAGTGGTAGAATTGGAAGCTGAAACCGTAAAACTCCAACAAGATTTTTGGCACTCTAGATAATGAGTGCTTCGCTTATATTTTCGATTTTTATATTGAAGAATATTTATATTTTAAATAAAAAATATCTATTTAATCTATCCAAGTAATAATAAGTTTATAACCCTTGATAATAATTCCATAAATATAAATTTAATTTAAAACTTTTCCATGCTCATAAAAAAACTGAGCAAAATGTATTAGAAATGCCGCTTCATATCTTGACTCTAAACAAGGCACAGTCATTTTTTATGCACCAAATTTAAGCAAGTCATCAATTTTAAATGCAGTATATCTATAATTTTTTCATATATTTATAGTTTAACTAAAGGTCAATTTTATAAAAAATAGCAGCACAAGCCACTGTCAATCTAACAGATTATCCGAGTACATACATTTGATGCTATAAATCTAAGAACCACATTAATTCATGATTAGGCTTTAAAAATAATGATTTATATTGAACAAAAAAAATAATGAACAGCATGTTCTAAAAATTATTTATAAAAATAAGCTCATTGTCATTTTTTTAGAAAAACATGGAATAGATGTTGCTAATTAACCTATGAAGAATAATGAGACCGCATTTTGAAGTGCACACATTTCAATGCCTAATCATCGAATACCTAAATTGATTTCATGGAGTGCCATATGGCAAAGCAACATAATATGGGCAAAAAAACTGTTCTTTCTTTAATTTCCTCTGCGCTAATTGGCTTGGTGCTTAGCAGCCAAAGCTTTGCCGCAGATAAAGCAGCTTTTGTTTACATTGGTCCGACCAGCGACCATGGTTGGACTTATTCGCATGATCAAGGTCGTATGAAAGCTGAAAAGGCTTTGGGCGGTAAATTCTCGACTTCGTATATTGAAAATGTCCCTGAAACTGCCGATGCTGAACGCGTAATTCGCAATTTGGCTCAGCAGGGCAATAAAGTCATTTTTGCGACCTCTTTTGGTTATATGAACCAAATGGAAAAAGTCGCTAAACAGTTCCCCAATACTGTGTTTATGCACTCTACAGGCTATAAACAAGGTAAGAACTTAGGTGTATATGATGTGCGGACCTATGAAGGTGCGTATATGTTGGGTGTAGTTGCTGGTCAGACCACAAAAACCAATACCTTGGGTGTGGTCGCTTCTTTCCCTATTCCTGAAGTGGTACGTAACATTAATGCCTATACGTTGGGCGCACAAAGTGTAAATCCTAAAGTCAAAACCAAAGTGATTTGGGTGAACTCTTGGTTTAACCCAGGCAAAGAACGTGATGCTGCTTTGGCTTTAATTTCACAAAAAGCCGATGTGCTCATGCAAAACACAGATTCCCCAGCAGTGGTTCAAGCTGCACAACAAAAGGGCGTATATGCCTTTGGTTGGGATTCGGATATGACCAAATTTGGTCCTAAAGCGCACTTAGCAGCTTCTGTTTTACACTGGGAAAAAATCTATACGCCTGTGATGCAAAGCGTAGCCAATAAAACGTGGAAACCCTCTGCAATTTGGTACGGCGTACGTCAAGATGCTGTAAAAATTGAAAACTTCGGTCCTGCTGTGCCTGCCAAAGTGAAGCAGTCTGCTTTAAATGCCCAAAGTGCAATTCACAACGGCACATTACATCCCTTCCAAGGTCCAATCTATAAACAAGACGGCAGTTTAGCGATTGCAAAAGGCAGCCAAATGAATGACCAAGCCCTTGCAAAAATGAACTTCTATGTAAAAGGGGTTGAAGGTTCATTACCTAAATAAATCACAAATTGAATTACGTTATTTAAAAGCTGAAGCAAAGTTAGAGTGTTCAAACGGTTCAGTTCATGAAGAACTCATGTACTGAGCCGTATACAAGTGGAGGGCAATAGATGAATAGCCTGCCGAATATGTCGAGCGACATACCCAAAACATCAACGCAGGAACAGAAAAGCTTGCGTCTTGAATTAGTCAATATCAGCAAAAGCTACAATTCACTAAAAGCCAATGATGCCATCCATTTAAAAGTGCAGGCAGGGCAAATTCACGCCATTTTAGGGGAAAATGGTGCTGGAAAAAGCACATTAATGAAGATTATTTATGGTGCGACCAAAGCGGATACTGGGCAAATTGTTTGGAATGGTAAAGAAGTATTAATTGATAGCCCATCCGCTGCCCGAAAGCTCGGCATCGGCATGGTGTACCAACACTTTTCGTTGTTTGAAACCATGACGGTTGCTGAAAATATTCTGCTGGGTCTGGACGAAAAAATAGATTTAAAAACCCTAAATGCCAAAATTGTCGCTGTTTCTGAACAATATGGCTTACCTGTAGATCCACGCCGTGAAGTTTATTCACTTTCTGTAGGTGAACGGCAGCGGGTCGAAATTATTCGATGCTTATTACAAAATCCTTCATTGCTGATTTTAGATGAACCTACTTCTGTATTAACACCGCAGGCAGTTAAACAGTTATTTAAAACCTTGCGACTACTGGCATCACAAGGTGTTTCTATTCTTTATATCAGCCATAAATTGCATGAAATTAAAGAGCTGTGTGACGAAGCAACAATTTTACGTAATGGTAAAGTCACAGGGCAGGTATTACCTGCCGAAAAAAGCACGGCAGAATTGGCTAAATTAATGATTGGAAGGGAACTGCCAAGTTATGAGCATCCCGAATATTTAGGCTGTACCGAAACGCTGTTTCAAGTGAAGCAGTTAAATTATGTCACCGATGATCCTTTTGGCGTTTCACTTTCCGAGATCAATTTATCGCTGAAAGCAGGTGAAATTCTTGGGATCGCGGGAATTTCAGGTAATGGTCAAGCAGAACTCTTGTCCCTACTTTCAGGTGAAGAAACCTGCAAAAAAAACCAGATTTTCATTTTAAATCAGGATATTTCTGAATTATCTGCAGGTAAACGACGTGACCTTGGTTTGGGTTTTGTCCCCGAAGAACGATTAGGTCGCGGTGCTGTGCCTAAGATGCCTCTGACACAAAACATGCTGTTGACCGCGTTCCGCCAAGGCTTAAACAAATTTGGATTTATTCAATTTAATAAAGTCAGCCAGCTAACCCAGCAATGCATTGAAAAATTCGGGGTCAAGGCATCAGGTCCTCAAGCCGAAGCTCGTAGTTTATCTGGTGGCAATTTACAGAAATTTATTGTCGGGCGTGAAATTCTACAACAACCCAAAGTCCTGATTATTGCTCAACCCACATGGGGCGTTGATGTGGGGGCTTCAATGTTCATTCGACAAACCCTGATTGATTTATCCCGCCAAGGTGTTGCAATTTTGGTGATTTCAGAAGAACTCGAAGAGTTATTTGAAATCAGCGATCAAATTTGTGTTCTGGCTGCTGGAAAATTATCAGCACCCGTTGCAACAAAGCAAACCAATGCAGAACAGATTGGGTTACTGATGTCTGGCATTCAAGTGCCACCAACTTCTGCACAAGCAACACATACTGCACACAATGCACAAGTTCAGTAAAGACACGAATAAGGTAGAAACATGTATTTATTAGAACCTAGAGAAAAGCCTTCTCAATTAATGAAGTGGTTATCACCCATTCTCGCGCTATTGGCAATGCTTGTGGTCGGTAGTCTGTTGTTTTTAATGCTAGGCGTGAATCCAGCCAAAGCGTTATATATCTTCTTTATTGAGCCATTAACCTCACTGTATAACTTGAGTGAATTGCTGATTAAAGCCAGTCCATTGATCCTGATTGCCTTGGGTCTGGCAGTCGGCTTTCGCGCACAGTTATTCAATATTGGTGCAGAAGGCCAGTTGACCATGGGGGCGATCTTAGGCGGTGGTATTGCGATCTTGTTCCATGAGCAAATGGGCTGGTGGATTCTACCGCTGATGATTGTGATGGGAGCAATTGGAGGCGCAATCTGGGGGCTGATTCCAGCCTTGCTGAAAACGCATTTCAATGCACAAGAAACGCTCACCACGCTCATGATGAACTATGTTGCCTTTTTCTTACTGATGTATTTGGTCAATGGTCCATGGCGTGACCCTGATGGCATGAACTTCCCGCAATCGGTGATGTTTAGCGAAAGTGCGACTTTACCTTTGATTATTGAGGGGACTCGCGTCAATGCCTCTATTTTTATTAGCTTGGTTGCAGTGGGGCTGTTTTGGATTTTCATTCGTAAAACCATGTTGGCTTATACACTTGAAGTGAGTGGACAAGCACCTCAAGCGGCTAAATACGCAGGATTTTCTGCCCGCAAAGCCATTTGGCTCAGCTTGGGTTTATCTGGGTTAATGGCTGGTATCGCAGGTATTTGTGAAGTCGCAGGACCCATTGGTCAATTGAACCCCAATATTTCGCCTGGTTACGGTTATGCGGCAATTATTGTAGCGTATTTAGGTCGCTTAAATCCCATTGGCATTGTTCTTTCAGGATTTCTGATGGCTCTCATTTACTTGGGCGGCGAACTCGCTCAGATGGAATTACAACTTCCTGTAGCCATTACAGGCGTATTTCAGGGCTTACTTTTATTCTTTTTATTGGCATCCGATGCGTTAATTGAAAACCGTTACCGCTTTTCTAAAAAGAAAAACAAAGCAACTGCCGTAACAACTCAAGTGGCTTCATCATAAGGAACATCATATGAGTATTGAATTAACTGCAATTCTGGCAGGCACAGTCGCTGCTGCAACTCCGATTATTTTTGCAGGTTTAGGGGAACTGGTTGCCGAACGTACAGGGGTGATTAATCTAGGTGTAGAAGGCATGATGCTGGTTGGGGCAATTGCAGGATTTGCCTTTGCAAGCCAGTACGATGCCAGCGTGGCAAGTGCACTCCTGATTGGCGGTTTAGCGGGTGCATTTATGGCGCTGATTTTTGCCTTTTTTACCTTGTCGATGAGCACTAACCAGTCGGCTTGTGGACTTGCACTGACCATCTTTGG
Organism: Acinetobacter sp. NigerLNRRAM0016; assembly: GCF_054112845.1. NCBI lineage: Bacteria > Pseudomonadati > Pseudomonadota > Gammaproteobacteria > Moraxellales > Moraxellaceae > Acinetobacter > Acinetobacter sp. NigerLNRRAM0016. Next base: position 22,491 of record NZ_JBSYVT010000005.1, on the reverse strand, counting down.
TATTGGGATCTCAGCATTTATTGGTCAAAGTTATGTCAGTACAACTTTACCCGGTCTGACTAATTTAAATATTCCTGGGCTTTCAGAAATTCCTGTACTGGGTCCTGTGTTGTTCCAGCAAAATTATGTAGTTTATCTTTCAATCTTTGCCTTCATTGCGGTCTGGTGGGTGTTAAGCAAAACCCGTTTGGGTCTGTTACTCAAAGCAGTCGGTGAATCACCAGAAAGTGCACATGCTATGGGCTATAACGTGCTGGCAATTCGTTATGGCGCTGTCTTATTTGGCGGCTTGATGGCAGGTATTGGCGGTGCATTTTTATCTACAGTTTACACCCCCATGTGGATTGAAAACATGGTGGCGGGACGCGGCTGGATTGCCATTGCCTTAGTGGTTTTTGCCGCTTGGAAACCAACACGCCTGATGCTTGGAGCGTATCTATTTGGTGGCGTGACCATTTTGCAGTTCCATGCGCAGGCTTTAGGTATCGAAATTCCAAATGAGTTTTTATCAGCACTGCCGTATCTCGCGACCATTGTCGTGCTGGTGCTTATTTCACGTGACAAGAAATTATTAAAACTGAATTTACCTGCATCATTGGGCAAAACCTTTAGTCCTTAAGCACATCGACATGAGAAAAAGTATGAAAATTATCACCGCAGATTATGTGTTGACCATGAATTCAGCCTTGGAGTGTATCAAGGACGGTGCGATTTTAATTGATGGAGCCTATATCCAGCAGGTGGGGACTTTGCAGGAGATTCAGCAGCAATATCCGCATGTTGAAGTGACGCAATATGCAAAGAGTTTACTGATGCCCGGACTGATCAATACGCATTGCCATTCAGGCTTGCTAAGAGGAACGGCTGAAGGTCTACCAGTTTGGGATTGGCTACAACAGTTTATCGCCCCCATGCACCGCGTACTGACTCCGCATGATGCCAAAATTGCCTCATACTTGTGCTATGCCGAAGCATTACTTTCAGGCACGACCACTGTCGTGGATATGTGGCGTTATATGGATGGCAGTGCTGAAGCTGCAGAAGAATTGGGTATTCGAGCCGTGTTGGTGCCGTATGTCGCTGAACATCCTGATCATCACTATTTTGAAACGCTAAGTAGTAATGAAAAACTGCTACAAAAATGGCATCAAGCCGCACAAGGACGTATTCAGGTTTGGGTCGGGCTAGAACATCTCTTTTATGCGGAAGAAAAGGCCCTCGCGCGTATTCAAAAACTCTGTAATGACTATCAGACGGGTTTTCATACCCACAGTAATGAAAGTCAGTTTGATGTCGAGGAAAATATACGACGTTATGGCATGCGACCCATTCAAACTTTGGAACATCTTGGGATGTTTGATGTTCCTAAAGCATTGTTGGCGCATTGTGTTTGGAGCAACGCTGCCGAAATTGAGATTTTAAAGCATTACAATGTTGGGGTCGCCCATAACCCGATTTCCAATATGAAACTGGCGTCAGGTGCTGCACCCATTATGCAAATGCTGCAACAGGGTATCGCGGTGGGTTTAGGGACAGATGGGGAAAAGGAAAACAATAATCTGGATATGTTTGAAGAAATGAAAACAGCCTCATTATTGGCGAAGTTTTCTGGACTGGATGCTGCAGCACTCGATGCGTGGTCAGTCTGTCAAATGGCGACCAATATGGGAGCCAAAGCACTCGGCATGCAACATCAAATTGGTTCACTCGAAGCTGGTAAGCTGGCGGATCTTAGATATGGCGACACCACGAATGACCCCGTTGATTGATCAGGGGCGTTTATTTAACTTGCACAGCAATTTAGTCCATGCCGTACAAGGACAAGATGTACATATGACCATGGTCAATGGGCAAACAGTGGTTGAAAACCGCAAACTGTTGAATGCTGATTTGCAAGCTTTAATCGAACAGGTCAATTTAGCTGCGCCGCAATTATTTAAACGTCGAGATGAATGGATGGCTGAACAAGGTGGTGTGACCATCAATGAGTTACAGCGTTAGTATCTTTTAGCTTAAAATTTTAATTTTAAAGCCCATCCTATTGAAGTGTTAGGCTTTAATCTTTAAAGCTAGTCGTCTAAAGCTATACCTAACATCTCGAAGCACATGATGAATCTATATTGAAAACCGATTAAGCCTCCCAAATTGAGAGGCTTAATCAAAACTTATGTTTGTTGATTTAGCATATTAAGAAAGGAGTTTTAACAGGGCTTCTGCAACAGGCGCTGAACTTGCAGGATTTTGACCAGTAACCAACTTACCGTCAGTGACGACATTCTGCATCCAATTTTGAGCTTTCTGGTAGTTCGCGCCTAGACGAATAAACTCATCTTCAATCAAGAAAGGCACCACATCTGTGAGTTGCACATCGGCTTCTTCGCCATTGGTAAAGCCTGTGACATTCCGCCCTTTAATCAAAGCATCGCCATTCGCTGCTTTCACATGACGCAAAACCCCGGGAGCATGACAAACAAAGCCTGTCGGTTTGTTCGCAGCAGTAAATGCTTCAATCAACTGAATAGAGTCTGCCGAGTTGGTCAAATCCCACAATGGACCATGACCACCTGGATAAAACACCGCATCAAAATCGTCTGCTTTCACTGTGTCCAATTTCACGGTGTTGGCCAGTGCGTTTTGTGCTTCAGCATCTTGGTTAAATCTATGTGTTAATTCGGTTTGAAAATCTTCAAGTGCACTTTTAGGGTCGAGTGGGGGGTATCCACCTTGTGGCGATGCCAAAATAATCTCTGCACCTGCATCTTTAAAAGTATAGTAAGGTGCGGCAAACTCTTCTAACCAGAAGCCCGTTTTATGTCCTGTATTACCCAGTTCACTATGTGAAGTTAATACCATTAAAATCTTCATCAGTTACTCCTTGTCCCGTTCATCGGGTTGTATATCGTGGATCTGTTTTAATTGTGAAAAAGTGTAGTCAAAGCAGCTTGCTTTTGTTCATATGGAGCGCGTAAACGGAGATTGGAAGCACCATCCATACTTTGTACCACAACCGCTTTGGCATGGGTAAAACGTTTAAATCCATGAATGCCGTGATATGCGCCCATACCCGAAGCGCCAATACCGCCAAAGGGTAATGTATCAATGGAAGCATGGGTCATAACATCATTGATCACGAGCGCACCCGATGTTGTATGCGTAGCAAAATGTTGCTGTTTTGCTTGATCTTGACCAAAATAATAGGCTGCTAAAGGTCGCGGATGAGCATTGATATAGTCAATTGTCTCTTCAAATTGTTGATAGGTTTTGACAGGCAATAGTGGACCAAAAATTTCTTCCTGCATGATCAGCATCTCATCCGTCACATTCAGTATCAGATGTGGCGCAATTTTTCGGGTATTCGCATCATAATCAGGCTCATCGGCAGTTGCTAAACTGATGATTTCAGCGCCTTTACTTCGCGCATCTGATAATAAGGCTAGCAGTCGTTCATAGTGTCTAGGGCTAATAATTGAGGTGTAATCATCATTGTGTTGCACTTTCGGAAAGCTTTCGCTGATGAACTGTTGGGCAGCAGCAATAAAGCCATCTACTTGAGCATCTGGTATAAGCACATAGTCGGGTGAAACACAGATTTGTCCTGCATTAAAGGTTTTCACCGTCATAATACGTTGTGCAGCTTGTTGAATATCCGCATCTGCCGCGATAACCACAGGCGATTTTCCACCTAACTCTAATGTGACTGGCACTAAGTTTTCTGCTGCAGCACGGATAATATGTTTACCCACTGTACTGCTCCCTGTGAACACCAAGTGATCGAAAGGTAAAGCACTGAATGCTTGACCCAACTCGGCATCCCCTAGAACCACCACCAACTCATGTGGTTCAAAATAACGCGCCACCAATTCTGCGAGCAATTCAGAAGTTCGTGGTGTCAGCTCAGAGGGTTTCAGCATCGCGGTATTCCCCGCAGCGAAAATGCCAGCCAGCGGCCCAAAGGCAAGATTGAGTGGAAAATTCCATGGACTGATAATACCAACGATGCCAAGAGGTTGCTGTTGAATCCATGTTTGCATTCCCTCAGCAGGGGCAGCTACAACTTCAGCTTGCATCCATTGTTCAACATGTTCTGCCGCAAATTTTAAAGCAGCAATACTGCTCATCACATCTGCAAGCAGGGTTTGATAAGCACTCCGATGACCAAAATCTGCAGCAATTGCAGCGGTCAGTGCAATACGATTTTCACTTAGCAATTGTACTGCTCGCAGTAAACGATCACGTCGCAAAGCCGCACTGGCCGGTCCATGTTTTAAGTGAGCACGTTTTAAGCTATTTAGTATGCTATATAATTCAGTTTTAGATTGTTGCAAATTCATTGTCATGTCCTTCAAACCTTAGATGGGGTAGTTAGCGCGGTTTAGATCACCAATAATTGGACGTCGATATTGCCACGCGTGGCGTTTGAGTAAGGACAGACTTGATGTGCCGCAGCCACAAGCGCTTCAGCATCGGCTTTATCGACATTGGGCATTTCAATTTTTAATGTGATTGCCAACCCAAATCCTTGATTTTCTAAAGGACCAATCGCAACTTCTGCGGTGACTTTGGTGTCCTCAGGGACTTTGACAAATTGTGATTTTTGGCTTGCAACAACGGCTTTCATGGCACTTAAAAAGCATGCCGCATAACCTGTGGCAAACAGTTGTTCTGGATTATTGCCGAAATCACGACCACCCAATGCTTTGGGTGTACCTAACCAGACATGCAGTGAACCATCTTCTGTACGTGCATAACCATCACGGCCACCTGTGGCAGTCGCAGAAGTACGATAAAGCTCTTTCGTCAACATAATAAATTCTCTCATTTTTGGCTGTAATTGATGTTGAGATAAGCTTACGACTTCTTGTTGTATGAGTAATAATAATGCTATTTTGGTAGGGGTATAAATAAATTTATGGCTACGTATGTCTTTGGTTAGATTGAGAACTTTTATAGAAGTTTATCGGCAACGTTCCATTAGCAGTGCAGCACGTCAGTTAAACCTCACGCAGCCAGCAGTATCACAACATATTGCAGGGCTTGAAGTCGCAATCGGGCGTCCTCTCTTTGAGCGTCAAGTCAGTGGCGTAATCCCCACATCGGCAGCGGAAGAACTCGCGGCAGATATTGGAGATAAATTAGATGCAGCAGAGGCGGCATTGGCTTCTGCACGCGCACGTTCACGCGATGTTGCAGGTGCACTGCAACTGATTGGTCATGCTGATTTTATGGCTGAAAAACTGGCGCCAGAGTTAGCGCCTTTATTGGAAGCGGGAATTCGAGTCCGAATGCATACGGGCGATGGCCCCATGGTGACGCAGATGTTACTGGAAGGTCATTGTGATTTGGGAATCTCTGCCCATCCCGTTACTGATGATCGCCTAAAAAGCGAAACCATTTTAACGGACAAGGTGATTGCCGTCGCAGCCCCTAGCGTAGTTCAACGCATACAACACGCTGAGAATTTTGCGCAAGCGTTACTGCAAGAGCCATTGCTGGCATACAATCTCGAGTTATCACTGGTAGAACCTTGGCTACAACATAATCGGATTGAACTCGCAGAGTTGATGCCTGCCATGGTCGGACAGGATTTACGTGCACATCGAAGTTTATTGGTACAGGGAACTGGCTGGTCGGTGATGCCACAATTTCTATGCCAGCAGCAGTTGGACAATGGCGAATTGCAGATCATTCCTCCGCCACGTGCGCATACTGAAATTCACTACTATCTGATCTGGATGCCAAGCGCATTACGTCAACCTCGGGTTGCACATGCGCGGCAAACACTGTTATGGCGTTTGCAGCATTCAGATCAGTCGACATAAAAACGTATTGTTCAGTTTGATATAGCTGGAATTCAAAAGATAATGAAGGAATTGACCATGTTTGTAGACTTAAATAGTGATTTGGGGGAAAGTTATGGCTCATGGAAGATGGGCAATGATGACCAAATCTTGCCGCTCGTGACCAGTGCCAATATTGCTTGTGGATTTCATGCAGGCGACCCGCTCGGAATTTTAAACACCGTGCGTAAAGCTGTTGAATTGGGAGTAATAATTGGTGCGCATGTTTCTTATCCAGACTTGGTTGGTTTTGGTCGCCGTAATATGCAACTGTCCCGTGATGAACTGATTGCTGATGTGCTTTACCAAATTTCAGCGCTGGATGGTCTGGCAAAAGTTGCAGGCTCTAAAGTGCACTATGTAAAACCCCATGGCGCACTCTATAACACCATCGCACAAGACGCAGTACAGGCTGCCGCCGTGATTGATGCCATTAAAATGTATAATCCTGAATTGGTTTTAGTGGCGCTGGCGGGTTCCAACTTGGTAGATCAAGCACGTGAAGCAGGCTTAACTGTGGTGTCCGAAGCCTTTGCTGACCGTGCGTATAACAGTGATGGTTCCTTGGTATCGCGTCGTTTAGACGGTGCTGTGTTACATGATGCTGCAATGGTTGCTTGCCGTGTCGTCGCGATGTTAAAAAATGGTGGCGTAGACTCGATTGATGGTGTCTTTACTCCAATTCAAGCTGACACGATTTGTTTACATGGCGATACTGCTGAAGCACTAGAAATGGCAATGGCGATTAAAACTGAACTGCAAAAGCATGACATCCAAGTTGGCTCATTTATACAAAAAACGACAGCAGCACATTAACTGAAGAAAGTGACTCAAGGGCTTATACCCAATTCAGGCATTTCTTATTAGGTGTGGGTGGGCGAGTTGAGACCCAAGTAGAATTTGCAAGGATACACAAATGCGGTTTTTATCGGTAAACGTAGATTGTTTTTTAATCAAGCTTGCCAGTCTCGAAGAAACTATGGCGTTATATAATCAATTGCAGAACAAGCAATTCCAAGGCATTAAAGACTTAATTCCTGCTGCGAAAACCATTTTAGTGTTTTTTAATGAACTGGAGACCAATTTCACAACCCTAATGACTTGTATTCAGTCATTAACCGTCGATTCTAACTATGAGCTGCATAGCCAAGAGATCATTATCCCGATTCGGTACACAGGCGAAGATCTTGCTCAAGTCGCAGAGTTACAAGGACTTTCGGTTGCTGAAGTCATTCAAAAACATCAGCAAAGTGTTTGGAATGTTGCCTTTATCGGGTTCGCTCCAGGCTTTGCCTATTTGACCAGTCCTGATCGACCCTTTATGGATATTCCACGCTTATCGGTTCCGCGTAAAAAAATTCCTGCAGGCGCTTTAGGCTTGGCAGGGCAATACTCAGGTATTTATCCCAAAGACAGTCCCGGGGGCTGGCAGTTGATCGGAACGACCTCGGAAAAAATGTGGGATTTACAGCGTCAAAATCCTGCGCTACTGTTGCCGGGTATGACCGTACATTTTGAAGATGTCACGCATCAGCCAACCACCGTCAGTGTGCCTGAAAAAATTGTGCCAACAATCAAGCCTCAATCTGTTGATGCATTATTCACAGTAATTGCACCCAGCTTACAGATGCTAATCCAAGATGAAGGACGCCTCCACCAAAGCAAGATTGGTGTCGGCAGTGCAGGTGCAATGGATTTATCCGCCATGCATAGTGCCAACCGCATTGTGGGAAATCCGAGTCAAACTGCTGTCATTGAAGTTTTAAACGGCGGCTTAAAAGCCAAAGTGCATCGTGCAACGGTAATTGCAGTTACGGGGGCAATCTCAACCATCCTGATTAAATTTTCGGATGGTCAGACTGCAAACTTTGAAAGTTATCAAGCCATCGCACTAGATGAAGGGGATGAATTTTTCATTCAAACACCGACCGCTGGATTGCGTAGCTATCTCGCTGTTCGTGGCGGACTGGATGTAGAACCTGTGCTTCAAAGTGCCTCATTTGATAGTTTGGCAATATTGGGACCTGAACCGTTAAAAGTCGGCGATACCCTTTATCAAGGTCAGGTCAAAACAACACACATTAGCGTAACTGAAGTGGCCAAGCTGAATTTGCCTAAAGTTGGGGATGTGGTTGAGCTGGACATTGTGATGGGACCGCGTACCGACTGGTTTAATACGGACAGTATTGAGCATTTATGCCAGCAAACATGGTTGGTCACCCAAGAAAGCAATCGGGTCGGGCTACGACTTTTAGGAGAATATCCCTTGGTGCGCAAAATTACCCGCGAACTCGAAAGTGAAGGAACGTGTATAGGCGCCTTACAAATTCCGCCCAATGGGCAACCCGTTTTGTTTATGAATGATCACCCGCTTACTGGCGGATATCCCGTCATTGCCAGTGTGGCGAAACACCATTGGGACTTGGTGGCGCAGATTCCAGCAGGTTGCCAAATCAAATTTAGAAAAATTGCCGAATTTACAGATTTAGAGAACAAAGCATGAAGACTGAAAAACTTTTGATTGCCAATCGTGGTGAAATTGCTGTTCGGATTATTCATGCCTGCCGTGATCTGGGTATTCCATCTGTTGCAGTTTATGCAGATGATGATATTGGCAGTATGCATGTGGAACTGGCAGATGAGGCATGGGGGTTAGAAGGAGCCACCGCCACTGAAACTTATTTAAATATTCCTAAAATTTTGGAAATTGCTCAAAAATCCGCAGCAACCATGATTCACCCTGGTTATGGTTTTTTATCTGAACGTGCCGAATTTGCCCAAGCCGTGATTGATGCAGGGTTAAAGTGGGTCGGACCATCACCCAGTGCGATTGAGAAATTGGGAGATAAAATTGAAGCACGTAAAATTGCTGCTTCAGTGGGGGCGCCTTTGGTACAAGGTACACAAGACCCTCTAAATAATGCCGATGAAGCATTGGCATTTGCCAAAGAGTTCGGTTTACCAATTGCAATTAAAGCTGCTTTTGGCGGTGGTGGTCGCGGCTTAAAAGTTGTTTGGAAACTTGACGAAGTAAAAGAGCTTTATGATTCCGCCGTTAGGGAAGCTAAAGCAGCCTTTGGGCGTGGTGAGTGTTTTATTGAACAATATTTAGATCAACCCCGTCATGTAGAAGCACAAGTGATTGCCGATCAGCACGGCAACATTGTGGTACTGGGCACACGTGATTGCTCTTTACAACGCCGCAACCAAAAACTGGTTGAAGAGGCACCTGCACCCTTTATCAGTGATGAGATTTATCAGCAAATTCTTAGTTCAGCAAAAAATATCTGTCAGGCAGCCAACTATGTCGGCGTGGGGACAGTGGAATATTTACTAAGCCGAGATGGAAAGCTTTCCTTTTTGGAAGTCAATACGCGCTTGCAAGTCGAGCATCCTGTGACTGAAGAAACAGCTAAGGTCGATTTGGTGGTTGAGCAAATTCGCGTAGCGCAAGGGCATCCGCTCTCGATTACAGAAACACCAAAAGCCCAAGGGCATGCCATCGAGTTTCGTATTAATGCCGAAGACCCAGCACGCGGTTTTATTCCCGCATTTGGGACACTCAGCTTATTTGATGCACCATTTGGACTTGGGGTGCGTGTAGATACAGGGGTTCGTACAGGATCCTTGGTTTCCAGTCATTTCGACTCACTCATGGCGAAATTGATTGTGACAGGTCCTACACGCGACGTTGCAATTTCACGCGCTAAACGAGCGCTTAAACAATTCAAAATAGAAGGTATTGCCTCGGTTTTGGACTTCCATCGTGCGGTATTAAACGAAACTGATTTCACAGATGATTTTAAGGTGCATACGCGCTGGATTGAAAATGACTTTAAGCAAGAGTTAAAGCCATCACAACGCAGTATCCCCAAGCATCAACAGCCATGGCTTCTGAGCTATATTGAAATTGATGGCAAACTCCATCGTTTAGGTCTACCTGCAAACATGTTTGCACAAAGTCCAGTCAACACGACTCAAACAATGGTTACGCCTGAACAAAGCCTACAACCTGAACATTTGCTTGCTCCCATTAACGGGGTAATTAGCGCATGGAAGGTCAAAAGTGGTGAACAGGTCGAGCAAGGACAAGTGGTCGCCATTATGGAAGCCATGAAAATGGAAGTTCCTGTGCAAGCGCATCAAACTGGAGTATTAGAAATCATCATGCAACAGGGCCTAAGTTGCCATGCGGAAGATATCATTGCCTCAATTCGGTAATTTTTGAGAGTAAAGCTCAAACCCATTTTCAAGACCTGATTCTGTATAAATCTGAATCAGGTCTTTTTTGATGTATCCAAATTTTCCAGCTCTAGAATTTGAAATTAGACCATCACATATAAGAGATCTATCGAGCGAATTCGGCTTAAGCGCTTCTGGTTATCAGCAATTTTAAGATATTGAAATCAGCTCAAAATCAATGCCCGCATAGTGCTCTAAACGCTCAATAAAGCGTTGGTCAAACATGGTTGCAGGCGTCCAAAATCCGCCACTTCGCCCAGTTTTCTGCCCATACCGATGATGATCGAGCACCAAACTCAGTGCTGCCTGACCAAGCATTTTTCCAGTTGAACCATAGCCCGGATCACGATCTCCAGTCACTTTAATTTGCATGATTTTTCCATCGTCCGATTTGCCCATAAAACGGATATCAAAAAATCCTGAAAGTTGTTGTTCTGGTGTTGGACCTTCACCAGGTTTTGGAAGCATGTAGCGCTCCATAACTTTGCTAATCGGTTTACTCACTGCACCTAACATGAAAGCACCTAACCCCGCCACCAAAGAATACGCTTTGGCACGACCACGGAAACCCTGACCCATCAGCATCGCTTCATTATAAGAAAACTGATCGCCATAGGCATGCTTAGCAAGTGCATTAGAGCGATGCACAACCCGCTCATTAATTGCAGACATCACAAAGGGTGCAATCCAAGCGTTAAAATCTGTATCAAATTCAGCAGTCTTCACATAATGTTGTTTCTTTTGGAAACCATGATTTTCTGGGGCAAGTAAATATGGATTGACTAATTGTTTACGCAGTACAGGATCGGCTGCCGCTTCCTGAATAATATTGATCATGCTGGCAATCGTACCGCCCGAAGCACCACCTTTAAGTGCCTTGACGCGCATTTTGACTTGTGTCGCAGGTGCGTGCCAGTGTTTTTGAGCCTGTTGTTGCAAGAAATAGACGCCCATATCGGATGGCACAGAATCAAAACCGCAGCAATTTACAATGCGTGCACCTGTTTGCTCAGCTTGACTCTGGTAACGATCTAGCATTTTTTTGATCCACTGTGTTTCACCAGTCAGGTCACAATAGTCTGTTCCCGTTTCTACACAGGCTTTAACCATGGCTTCACCATACAGTGCATAAGGACCTACAGTCGACACCACCACACTAGTTTGTTCACACAGTGCTTTAATGGCATGGGCATCATTTACATCGGCAATGATGGTGGTTAAATCTTTGGCTGCATTCCCCAATGTTTGTTTTAAAGCATCCAGTTTGCTTTGCGAACGACCTGCAATTGCCCAATGAATTTGTTCACCTGATGCACCTTGCTCGGCAAAATACTGCGTCAGATAAGTTGTTAAAATTTGTCCCACAAAGCTGGTGGCACCAAATACAACCAAATCAAACTGTGCTGTTTCGGTAGCGGTCATTAATATTCTCCTGATAAGTCTTGTTTATTTTATATGGAGCCTAGGTTTGAGAGAGATACTATAAGATTAAAGTAAACTTGAATGCGTTGCAGATCTTGATTGTCTAAAAAGTCAAACATCACACCATGACCACCTGTGTAGTAAATCGCATCATAGTAAGGTAAAGAGGATTATTGGAATGAATATTAGTGAGCTATCGAAGTTAAGTGGTCTAAATACACCGACAATCCGTTATTACGAACAAATCAAGTTGTTGCCTAAAGCCAAACGACTTGCCAATGGCTATCGTAAATATTCTGAAAATGATCTCCAACAACTCTATTTAATTAAACAGGCACAACAAGTCGGTTTTTCTTTAGAAGAAATTAAGTCCTTAATTCCCGCCAATATTTCAAATTGGAATCATGAAAAACTGGTTGAAACCTTAAATGATAAAGTTAAAGAAATTACGAAAATGCAAAAAATACTGAGCGAGAATAAAAAGAACTTACTTCAGCTAATCGAGTCGATTCAGAATAAACCAGATGACATGAGCTGCGAAGATAATGCTAAGCGTTTAATGGATATTTATTACACAGAATCCAACGATGTTACTGACAAGCCTTAGATGTATATCGGCTTTATGATTAATGTTCTCAGTTAATTACTTTTGGTTAAGGATTTTATAAGAAAGACATTCAGATAAATTCATTATAAAGACAGTGACCTAACGGCGTTAGGATCATCAGCAGTTTTCATCCCCATCTTTTCCTACGTATAATGCCTCGCACATTGACTCAACAGATGTCCTGTCGGGTAAAGATCAGCCGATGAGCAACTAAGAGGGCAGAATGCTGAAATCCTTGTTACGTCTAAGTCACAGTCAACTCGGACTTTTAATTGCCCCCTTTATTTTTATTGCTGCATTGACGGGTTTACTTTACGCCCTAACACCACAAATTGAGCAGAGTATTTATCATCAGCAACTGTTTGCCGAACATGAGGTTGGAGCTTTGGCTCAGCCTTTGAGTTTACAGGTCAAAGCTGCTCAAGAAGTTTTGCCTAAAGATACCCAAATCATTGCTGTACGTACTGCTCCGACAGAGAGCAGTACCACTAGAATTCTGTATCAAGCTCCACAAGATTCCGTGACAACCATGGCTATTTTTGTGAATCCTTATACGCTGGCAGTACAAGGGCAGCTTGCTGCGTATGGCACCAGTGGCGTACTGCCTGTACGTACTTTACTAGATCAAGTTCATCGTAACTTATTGCTTGGAGAATGGGGACGTCTTTATAGCGAACTGGCCGCAAGTTGGTTGGGAATCTTTACACTTACAGGGCTGTTGCAATGGTGGCTTAAGCGGCAACAAATTAAAACTTCACAGCATCAGCGCAATCGTTTGATTCGCTGGCATTATCTGACGGCGTTAATGATTTTACCGATGCTTCTATTCTTATCCATTACGGGTTTAACTTGGTCGAAATGGTCAGGCGCCAATATTGCAGAAATTCGGCATTGGTTAAATAGTGATACGCCAACCTTGAATAGACAAATTCAAATGACATCACATTCACAGCATGTCGACCCACATGCGGAGCATCATGCCATGATGAATATGGCTACGGATATGCGTGTATTGAACTTAGACTATTTTGATCAGATGGTCACCATTGCCAGAGCTAACGGACTGATGGCAAAGGCCTTACAGATTAAACCAAGTTATAAGCACAATCAGGCATGGATGGTGGAGGAAATGAATCATCGTCATCCTATTCAAGTAGATGCTTTAGCGGTTGATATCACTCAACAAAAAGTGATTGATCTAGTACATTTCAAAGATTTCCCCGTGTCTGCGAAATTGACGCGTTGGGGTGTCGATATGCATATTGGGGTTTTGTTTGGTTGGTGGAATCAACTGATTTTGGTACTGAGCGCACTCGGGATATTAGTGATTACCGCTTTTGCTTATCGTGCATGGTGGAGCTATAGCCGTCCCGCAGAGTCCATTCAGCAATTGAATAAGAGTTTGCTTCAACTTTGGCAGCAAGCTCATGTTCTACCTTTAAGCCTTCTTATTATTAGCTTAGTTTTACTCTATTTTTTAGTGCCTGTATGGGTCGTAAGTGTAGTGGTATTACATGCCATTTTCGCGATCGGACAAATCTTAAAACATATGAAACATTAAGTATAAAAGGGGAATCTTGGCGAGATTAAGACGTTTGCCAGTATTCTAAATTAGTTAAGGTAGCTGCAAAGTATCTATAGGGCGCGATCCCAGCCGTTTATGATCAATAGATTGATCTAAAACCTTACGTTGCGTTCATCATGATATCTATGCTAATTTCCCTGAGCTCAAGAAAAAGGGATGAGTGGTAGATTGAGAACGGCTTTGGTTCTCGCATTAGTGGCGATGTTTTTACAAATTGCTGTATTTTTACAGCCCCTGTTACCTGAGCAATTTCAGATTTCTCGGGTTTGCGTCACGATTGCTGAATTATCTACAACGTCCAAATCAACGGTGCATAGCATGCATCAAATGCAAACTCATGATTTGCATCAGCAAGATGTTCAGCAGCTTCAGACCTCCAGTTCTAAGCATGACCATACGATTGATCATCAGTGTATGTTCTGTACTGTCTATGGACATTTAATTGCAAACTTAAATCTTGAGATCAAAGAAGTTTTTGAACGCTTACAAATCCGTTTACTGACTTTTCAGAAAGCGTTTAAGCATGTCTTCTTTGTATTACAACGCTTATTTTTAAGTCCTCAAGGACGAGCCCCGCCTTTATTCGCCTAAAACTCCAGTAGCAAATCATCCATGTACGTTTTACAGCAAACGGCTTTAGCGTGATTTGTTTAACTTTGTGTTGTTCATACTTCGTGGTTTTACGTAGATCTCCTTGTTTTCATTTCAGATATTTTAATTTTGCTAGGAAGCATGCTGAAGAAAAAATAGGGATCTCATCAAATGATCAAGATCTTGAGGCTTGTGTAAAACGCTAAGCCAAATATCGGAATAATGATTTCGGTGCTTCTTATCAGCGATCAGATCAAACCACCACGCCGTATTGAACAAAACCCATATTCAAGTTTTAAAAGATTTTAGGTTTTACTCATGGCGAAGTTTATCTTTCATCCACTGACTTTAAGTATTTTACTGGCACAATTTTCAATGAGCACCGTCGCTGCTGTTGAAACAAATGAAAATAGCACGACACAACTCGCAACCATCACCTTAACTGCTGAGAAGCAGGATGAGCGCCATACCTCGTCTCAGGCGATTACCCAGTTTAATCATGACTTGTTGGAAGTACCTTTTACCAAATCTCATGTCTCCATTGAAGATATTCAAAATCATCATGTTCAACGTGTGAGTGATGCCTTGTCATTGGTCAATGGTGTGGTTTATCAAGACAGTTATGGTGGAGGTTTTTGGGATAATTATTCCTTCCGCGGCTTTAGTACCGACCCGAATATGGGAACAATCTACATGCGTAATGGGCTAAGTTCCGTGAGTGGTATTCATACGCCTAGAGATATGGTCAATATCCAAGCGATTGATTTCCTGAAAGGACCTATGGCGGCGATGTATGGACAGGGCGCGATTGGCGGCATCATGAACATTACCACCAAGCAGCCCGAATGGCAGAACAAGAACAGTTTAAGTCTGAGTGGCAGTAGCTTAGAAGAATACCGTGCTGCTTTGGATACTACAGGTGCAATCAATCAGGATATGGCTTATCGTCTTGGATTGGCGTATGAAAATAATCAGAGCTTCCGTGATTATGTCGATAGTGAACATTATTATATTACCCCACAACTGGCTTGGAAGCTTTCAGAGCAAACCCAGTTGAATCTGGATACTGAATTTGCGCAATCCAAAGGAGTATTTGATCGCGGTATTCCAATGGTCAATGGTCAGTTTACTGTGAATAAAAAAACCTTTTTAGGTGAACCGAGTGATGGTGACATTGATATTAAAGATCAAATGTATCAATTACGCTTAAATCATGAGTTTAATGACAATTGGAACAACACCACAGCAATTACCTATAGTCATGGCGAGCGTGGGGGGACGTCGACCGAAATTTCGTCTATTGCAGCAGATGGACAAACTGCCAATCGTTTTCGTCGCTCACGTCAGTTTGAAACCAATACCACCAATTTTCAGTCCATTTTACGCGGCAAGTTCGATACAGGAGTGATCCGACATGAACTGGTCAGTAATCTAGAAGCGGGGCACTATACCATTGATCAGATCCAACGCCGTAGTGCGGCAGGGGCATCCAGCCAGATTGATCTCTACCATCCTGTGTATGGACAGGATATTCTTCCATTAACCCGCATCACCAAAGATACGAAAGAAACGCAGGATATGTTGGGCGTAAATATTCAAGATCAGATTTTCCTTAATGATCAGTGGAATGTCTTGATTGGTGGTCGTTTCAATCGCTTGGAACAGCAAATTGATGATCATCGTACGGGAAATTCATCGGAGCAGGCATTTACACCATTTACCCCACGCGCAGGGATTAACTATCAACCCACCGAAAAACTTTCTTTTTATACCAACTGGGGCAAAGCTTTTGAGCTGAATACAGGCTTGAATAAAGACAATGAGCTGTATGACCCTGAAAAAACTGAAAGTTGGGAGATTGGCGGCAAGTATCAGTTCTTGGAAAAAAACTGGTTAGGCTTGACCTATTTCGATATGGATAAACAGCATTTACTTACAGAAGGTATTAGTGATAACTATGTCGATAGTGGTCAAGTGCAAAGCCATGGTCTGGAGTTGGAGTTGCAACACCAGTTCACAGATCATTTGCGGGTCAATGCCAACTATACCTATACCGATGCGTCAATCGTAGAAAGTGAAGTTGAAGCAAAAGGGGCGAGACTTAAAAATATTCCAAAGCATACTGCCAACTTAAGTGCCGACTATCAGTTTAATTTGGTCGGGCATGCAGCAGGTTTAATTGGCAATTTAAATTATTATGGCAAGCGTAGTGCTAATTATATCGATAATGGCAGCAGCTTACCTGAGTTCACCGTGGTAAATCTAGGAGGATATGTTCAAGTACGCCCAGATGTACGTGTCCAGTTAAATATTGAGAATTTATTTGATCGGGACTACTACGTCGCTAGTTATACCAATAACTGGGTACAACCAGGTGAACCACTTAAAGCAACGGCAACCCTTCAATGGGCATTCTAAGCGGGGATAGGCCAAGATTTTATACAACTCTTGGCTCTTTCTTCTTGAATTCGACGTTTTGAAATGAATGACTTGGAGTGATCTCATCAATTACTCCAAGTCACAGGATATTTTTAGACCCTAATACGCCATTTTTCTATTGATCATTTTAAAACTTTAAAAATACCAAATGTCCTGTAAAGAATAGATTGTGTCTTTTCAAGCATCTACAGAGTACGCCTAATCCATAATGATAATACAACCCAAAGTCAAAGGTGATAAGGTTGTTCAATGAATGCAAAGACAGAACTTGCAACGGAAGCTGCTCAATTTAAAGATAAAAAAAGAAAACTGTGGATGCTTGGTCTGGTTATTCCAAACATCGCGAATGTTACCATGCTGGGCTATCAATTCGGTCCGAAAAAGACCAAAAAACTATTTGGCTGCCGCAGGACCACTGGTGTTACATGGCTTAATTCCCTTATTAGATAAATACATAGGTCAAGACCCTGAAAATCCCCCCGAAGAGGCGATTGCCGAACTAGAAGCAGACCTGTATTACGCCAAAATTATTCACCTGTATATTCCATTGCAATATATTGCCAACCTCTATGGAAACTACATTGCCAGTAAAGAAACTACGCCTTTGAGCGATCGCATATTAATTGGGCTGACACTAGGCGTGGTGAATGGTGTAGCCATTAACACTGCACATGAATTAAGTCATAAATCGGGTAAATTGCAGCATTATTTATCTCATTTGTGCTTAGCACCCACGGGTTACAACCACTTTAGGATTGAACATCCTTATGGTCATCATTTACGTGTTGCCACACCTGAAGACCCTGCATCCTCGCAATTTGGTGAAAGTTTCTGGAAATTCTGGCCAAGAACCGTCAGAGGCAGTTTTAAATCTGCCATTCACATTGAAAAGCGCCGATTAGAACGTAAGGGATATTCATTTTGGTCCATCCACAATGAGTTACTGCAGGGCTGAGCAATGTCAGCCACGTATCATGCTTTGATGTTGAAACTATTTGGTAAAAACATTATCCCCACCCAAATTGCACAAGCTTTATATGGCATTACTCTGTTTGAAGCAGTGAACTATATGGAGCATTATGGTTTAAAACGTCAAACATTAGAAAATGGGCGTTATGAGCGCACCATGCCTGTTCATAGCTGGAATAACAATAATTTATTTAGCAATGTATTACTGTATCAATTGCAACGCCATTCAGATCACCATGCTTATCCAACACGAAATTATCAGGCTTTACGCCATTATGAAAATGTGCCGCTATTACCCTCGGGCTATGCCAGCTTATTTTTACAAGTTTTCATTCCACCATTTTGGTTTAGTATTATGGACAAACAGGTAATTCAATTTTATCAAGGCGATATTCATAAAATAAACGTATATGCTCCTGAGTATAAAAGGATTTCAGAAAAATATGCGCATGAGTTTCAACATGCGGCAGCAGAGGTGACTACCTTATGAAACGTTATCAATGTATTGTTTGTGGATGGATTTATGAGCAAGTTCATGGCATCCCTGAAGAGGGTATAACTGCGGGAACGGCTTGGGAAGATATTCCAGAAAGCTGGACTTGCCCTGACTGTGGCGTTTCAAAAGCTGATTTCGAGATGGTCGAAATTTAGGTCAATGACGGTATCAAATGCTTTCTATTATTTGCTACCCATAACAAAGATAAGACGATGCAAAATCAAATTCCAAACATACCCGCACGCTATTATTTTAGAATTCTGAATATTCTTGAAGAAAGGCAGATATCTACGGAATTAGTGCTTTCGAGTATTCATGTCGATTTAAAAAAATATTTAACTGCCCCTGATTTAACCATTACCCAAGAACAAGTGCGTCAGTTTGTTTCGTTCTGTCTGAAATATCCTAAAAATTATGATTTAGCCTTTGAAATTGGGCGATCTTTAAAGGTCAGTTCTCACAACTTGGTCGGCTATGCCATTTTAACCAGTAGTAATTTAGAACAAGCTCTCATCTATATCTCGAAATATTTCACCTTAATTATTCCAAGTTTCAGAGTTTCGTATTTTTACCACGAAGATCAATCGATGGAATTGGTCTGCGAGCCAGTTTATGAGATGGACCGACTGGCCTTAAATTTCCATTTAGAGGCAATTGCCGTTGCGCTGCATTGTTCTATTCATGAATTACTTGAAGATCGATTAATCCCTTATGATATTTTCATGTCGATCAATGAACCCTTACATATACAGCGTTATCAGAAGCTGTCCAAAGTCAAATTTCATTTTAATACTTTAAAACAACCGAGCTTTAGAGTTCGACTGAATCAAAAATTACTGCACCAAGCTTTACGTTTAGCCGATGAGGAAACGCGTAGGGCGATAGAGCTAAAATGCCAAGAGCAAATCTACGCAATAAAAAATAATATGGATTTGGTGTTATGGCTGAAACAATTATTAATGAGCTCTACCGAAGCACTGAGCATGCAAGAATGTGCGCAGCTATTAAACATTTCCACAAAGACATTACAGCGTCATTTAAAAGTCAAAAAAATGACGTTTCAGCAAATTAAAATGGATGTCGCTATGCAAAAAGCGCAACACATGTTGAGTCAAAGCAATAAAAGTATTTTTGAAATTGCAGAAGAACTGGATTTTGCCTCTGCCTCCAATTTTTCTCGGTCGTTTAAATTATATCTTGGTTGTTCGCCTAGTACATTCAGAAAAACACTACGTGGGATTTAAATGATTAAGGCATAACTCATCAAGATATGCCCTAATTTCAATCGATTAACATAGAAAAATAGCAAATTAAATTTAAGCGCTCAGTTTCATTTTATTTAATAAAAACAATTAGATCATACCGCCGTTAACACGCAGAACTTGAGCATTGACCCAATTACTAGCCTCATTCACCGCAAAATCTAACACAGCTGCAATATCTTCTACTGTTCCTAATCGCTCTAAAGGCGCTGCTTGACTTAACTTTTTAATCAGTTCTTCACTTTTTCCATTTAGGAACAACTCCGTTGCAGTGGGTCCTGGTGCTATCGCATTTACGGTAATGTTTCTACCTCTTAGCTCTTTCGCCAAAATCACGGTCAGGGACTCAATCGCTGCTTTAGTTGCCGTATAGACTCCATATTGTTCGAGATTCATGCCAACCACACTACTTGATAAATTTATAATTTTTCCGCCAGAACTCAAATGTTTAGCCGCCTCACGCATGGTGTACAAAGACCCTTTCAAATTGACATCTAAAAGCTGATTGATGCTGTCATCTTCTACATGTTCAATTTTACTTAAAGCCATTATCCCCGCACTATTAATCAGAACATCCAATCTGCCATAGGTTTGAATGACATACTCGAATAGCGCCTTGACTTCATTTGAATGCGCGATATTGGCTTTAAATGCACTCGCTGATCCGCCAGAGGCAAGTATCTTATTCACTACCTTATTTGCTTCTTCGTCATGACGTGCATAATTGGTAATAATGCTATGACCTTGTTGCGCCAATATATTCGCAGTAAATGCACCGATTCCTCTTGAAGCACCCGTAATTAAAATAACTTTCTTGCTCATAGTCGCTCTCACTTTTGCTTAAGTCACATGATACTGTTCATATTTAATTGCATAATCTGGAAATATCTGACATTTTTGTTCGAGTATTTCGGACAATATAAGAAAGGAATATGGATAAACTCAATGCAATGACGGCTTTCATTCATGTAGTAGAGCAGTGCAGTTTTACCAAAGCGGCAGAGATTCTAAATATCCCACGTTCAACGCTGACCGATGCAATTAAGCAACTGGAAATACAACTAAATACGCGTTTATTGATTCGCACCACGCGACAGGTCAGTGTGACCAATGAAGGACAACTCTATTACGAGCGTTGTAAGTATATTTTGGGCTTTATAGAAGAATCAGATCATGAGTTTCTGCATGCAAAACCCAAAGGAAATTTAAAAATTGGCGTGCATGGTCTTTTTTCCTCGAACTTTATTCTGCCCAAGTTACCTGAGTTTTTATCAGAATTTCCAGAAATTCAAATACAACTAATTGAAAATGATCGATATGTCGATGTAATTAGAGAAGCAATGGATTGCGTAATTCGCATAGGTCAACTCAATGATAGTGACCTTATTGTCAGACACCTTGGAGAAATCCAGCAAATCACCTTGGCCAGCCCAGAATATTTAGCTGAACATGGTGAACCACAAGTTTTAGATGAGCTCAAACAGCATTATATGGTGGGATATTATTCCACAGCACAGCATCAAGTACTGCCATTAGAATTTTTAGTGCAGAAAAAAGTAAAAAACTACCAACTTCCTTTTAAGATTCAGGTCAACGGTGCAAATACGTATTCGGCTGCAGCAAAACAACATTTGGGGATCATTCAAGTACCACGCTACGGGCATATCGTAGAACTAGAGCAGGGCAGTTTAAAAGAAATATTAAAGGACTATGCTGTACCATCTTTGCCAGTTTCCTTACTGTATGCTTCCAGAACACGATTAACTCCGAGACTTAAAGTTTTTATTGAGTGGTTACTACAATTATTTAAAGATCATCCGCTTAAATCGTAAATTCAATTTTCTAGAATTTCTTTGAAACTTATTTAACAAATCAGAAGCAGTCTATATTCACCATCTTTTTCAACAGGTGCTCTGTGCACACAAGGTAAAACCTGTTGCCTCGGATGGTCTACTGCCAAGCGCCAAAGATGTCCCATACCCAAATTCACAGGCGTAACATTGGGTTTAGGCTGGTAATGTAGATCAAAGAAATACTCTTCTAGAAAAGCGTCAAACTCAGATTCAGGACCGTCGTATAATTCTTGGAGTTTTGCCCGAATTTCTGGAATCAAAATTTTCTGTTCAACTTGATCATTCGGCAGAATATCACTCGCAGCACCATGATACGTACATAAAAAAGTATCTGTGGCGATGGGAGAGCGATCAACATGATACGAGTAAACATCGGTTGAAATGAAATCCAACTCATCATCGCGCTCGTAACATTTCAATAAATTCAGTGTCGGGGATGCACCAAAATCTGTTAGTAGCTGTATATCACTTAAAAGGACGACTCTTGCTAAACTACCATTTTCAGAAAGTTGCAGTGCTAAAAGATCATTAACAGATACTTCGGTAATATTCTCTTTTAATTCAAGTTTAGCCACGATCTCTTGAAAATCGCCCATCAAATTTCGAGACCAGCAAAGCGCATTCATCGTCCCCTGAAAATGCGAATTCACGAGTTCATGAAAACTCGAAACTACTTTAACTTGCTTATTCTCAGAAAACGTATTCATCATACTCGAAATAAATCAATGATCAGCCGTGCGACATCATATACCTGTACGCAGCATTTTAGAAATGGAAAGGATGTAATCAGCCTTCTTGTTATCATGCTTTTTTATTTATCAAAACAATCCATTCGATAAAACCCTTGTTAATATCTAACAGAATTTATAGTTCAAACATCCTAGAATGACATTTACTTTTAAGATGATTCTTAGACCACGAAATATATAATGAATAGGAAAATTTTATGTCTAAAGAGAATAAACGTGCAATTGTAGTGGGAACTTCAAGAGGCATTGGTTTAGGATTGGTTCGCGAGTTACTCAATCAACACTGGAGTGTAATCGCAACTATTCGGGATAAAACTCAAGTGCCTGACGATCTAAATCAACTACTTATAGCGCATCCAGACACACTGGAATTAGCTGAATTGGATTTAAGCCATGTGCAAACTGCCGATAGCATCATTAACAAGTATCCTGAGCATTC
>NZ_JBSYVT010000004.1:0-191161 GCF_054112845.1 Acinetobacter sp. NigerLNRRAM0016 | reverse complement strand
GTTGGAAAATTGAAGGCGACAAAATTGTCACAGGTGCAATGATGGGCACACAAATGGCTTGTGCTGAACCAGCAATGCAACAAGAGCATTTAGCCGCAGAATTACTGGGCGAGCGTGCCATTCAGTTCACATTGAATAGCGAAAATGTGGAAGCGCCAACTTTAACCCTAGTTTCTGCCAAAGGTGAAAAACACATTTTTGTGGGTAAAATGACACCTGAAACCAAGTACCAATCTCAGGGTGAAACCATTTTTCTAGAAATTTCACCTGAAACCAAAGCCTGCTCTGGCGTAGGTCCAATGACTTGCCTACAAGTCCGTGAAATCAAATACGATGACAAAGGTGTAAAAACCGCGGTGAATCAAGACTGGACCTTATTCTACGACCATATTGAAGGCTACACGCACAATCCGAAAACTCGTCAAATTGTTCGTGTAAAACGTTTTGAACGTCAAAACCCAGCTGCAGATCAATCGAAATATGCCTATGTCAAAGACATGGTGGTTGAGACTGAAACTGTCAAATAAAGTCCGTTCAATAAAAAAGCCGATGGATGTCCATCGGCTTTTTTATAACTTAGGCGGCTATGATTTAGAACACACCTTGAGACAACATCGCGTCTGCCACTTTCACGAAGCCCGCAATATTGGCACCATCCACATAATTGACGCTACCATCTGCTTTCGTACCGTATTTAACACAATTACGATGAATGTCTTTCATGATGGCATGCAAGCGCTCATCGACTTCTTCAAAACTCCAGCCTAAACGCAATGCATTTTGCGACATTTCAAGACCAGAAGTCGCCACACCACCTGCATTGGATGCTTTACCCGGTGCATACAAAATGTTGGCAGCCACGAATTTTTCTACTGCATCTAGGGTCGACGGCATATTTGCACCTTCAGCCACGCACAGTACGCCATTCGCCAAAAGCAGTTCCGCATCTTCACCAGTCAATTCATTCTGGGTGGCACACGGTAAAGCGATATCGCACGGAATGCCCCATGGACGTTTGCCTTCCAAATATTCAAAACCATGCTTAGATGCAAACTCAGAAATACGACCACGCGCCACATTTTTCAAATGCATGACTTCGCTCAGAAGTTCATCAGTAAAGCCGTCTTTGACATAAACTGTACCATTCGAGTCTGAAAGTGATACAACTTTTGCGCCTAGGAACATGGCTTTTTCGGCAGCAAATTGTGCAACATTACCCGAACCTGAAATGGTCACAGTTTTTCCTTGGAAACTGTCACCACGCGTTTTTAGCATTTCTTCAGCAAAGTATACTGTGCCATAACCCGTTGCTTCTGGACGTGCCAAAGACCCACCAAATGCCAAACCTTTTCCAGTAAATACACAAGAAGTATCATTACTGAGTTTTTTCATCATCCCAGCCATATAGCCGACTTCACGGCCTCCAACACCAATATCTCCAGCAGGAATATCTGTGTTAGAACCTAAGTGACGGTATAGCTCAATCATTAATGCTTGGCAGAAACGCATAATTTCGCCTTCTGACTTCCCTTTAGGGTCAAAGTCAGAACCGCCTTTTCCGCCACCCATAGGCAACGTTGTTAAGGCATTTTTAAAAGTCTGTTCAAAACCCAAGAATTTTAAAATGGATAAATTGACAGAGGGATGGAAACGCATCCCACCCTTAAATGGACCAATTGCTGAGTTGTATTGAACACGAAATGCTCGATTTACATGGGTGTTGCCTTGATCATCTACCCATGATACGCGGAACTGGATGGCACGTTCTGGTTCAATTAAACGCTCAAGTAATCCATGTGCCGCATATTTTGGGTTCTTTTCAATGAATGGCCACAGACTGGTCATCACCTCTTCTACCGCTTGTAGAAACTCGGGTTGGTGTGCATCACGTGTTTTTACGTAATCCAAAAAGTCGTTTAGGCTACTGTATTTCAACACTTCATCCTCAGCAATTTATGAATCAAAATAGGTCAAAATTAAATTAAGTGATAAATTTTGGCGCAAAACATTAAATACTTTTTATCCACCTTCCACAATATTTATTTAAAATAACTTGATATTTTCAATATATAACAAATAATTATTTTAACTATTAAATAAAGTTTGTCTTTCATATTTTTAAACCCTGACTTAACAATCCCACCTTTTTTTGCACCATATAAACACATTTAATGCATTAATTTGGAACACAAGATTAATCACCTAAATCATGCTAAAATTCAGAAAAATTTGACTCTATCTCTCTAATCCTGTTCTAAAAGCAGGCGTGGTTTTCGCATGATTTCGCAAATTGCTCTCATTCAACACATCGACGCGCTACTTCCCCAAACTCAATGTGGTTTATGTGGTCATCGCGATGGTTGCCTTCCCTACGCCAAAGCAATTGCTGAAGGAGAAGCTGCCAATAAATGCGTCCCAGGTGGACAGCCTGTGGCTGATGCTTTAGCTGAATTATTACAACGCCCATCTCTAAAAGCAGAGGAAAGCGTATGGCCTCTTCAATCGGATGGTCGTCCACAACGAATGAAAGCCATTATTCGAGAAGATGAATGTATTGGTTGTACCAAATGTATTAGTGCATGCCCCGTTGACGCGATTATCGGATCGGGGAAACTCATGCATAGTGTGTTGACTGATTTATGCACGGGCTGTGAACTTTGTATTCCACCCTGTCCAGTTGACTGTATTGATTTAGTCGAAGATTTAAATAGCTTACCGAATGAAATTGAACGCACAATAGAACAAAACGATTTACGCCAACGCTACTATGCCCATATTCAACGTGAAGAAACTCGTCGCTTGCAACGTAAGGGCCCTGTAGTACGTGCCGAAATTGATACAGCATTATTTGCTCAATTCTCCACTCAACTTGATTCAGTACCTGTAATTGAAGTTGCCGACAAAACACCTACTGTCACCCAACAAGATGCCAAATCAACCATTGAGCTGGCAAAATTACGAACACAAATTAAAAAGTTAGAGAAACAACTTAGCGTTCGTGAAGATGTAAACAAGCGTGCTCAATTGCTAACCTTGACCGAACAACTCAATGCTTGGCAAGGAGCTTAAACATGGTGACCAAAACCTCTACCGTTAAAAACATGACCAAGAAGCAAATTCAAACCTTCTTTGAACGTTTACGCGATCAGCGCCCCAACCCGACAACGGAGTTAAACTTTTCTACACCATTTGAGTTATTAGTTGCGGTAACCCTTTCAGCTCAGGCCACTGATGTCAGTGTCAATAAAGCCACAGATAAATTGTTTCCAATCGCTAATACACCTGAAACCATTTTGGGGTTAGGTGTTGAAGGGCTCAAGCAATACATCAGAACCATTGGTTTATATAATTCCAAAGCTGAAAATGTCATTAAAACCTGCCAAATTTTAATTGAACGACATAACAGTCAAGTGCCGAATAATCGTGCCGACTTAGAAGCCTTACCTGGCGTTGGACGTAAAACTGCAAATGTGGTGTTGAATACTGCATTCGGACATCCCACCATGGCGGTGGATACGCATATTTTTCGATTAGGCAATCGGACAGGTTTGGCAGTAGGAAAAAATGTCCTCGAAGTTGAGCACCGACTGGTCAAAGTTATTCCTAAAGAATTTATGGTCGATGCGCACCACTGGCTGATTCTACATGGTCGTTACTGCTGCATCGCACGTAAACCCAAATGTGCTGAATGCGTGGTGTCAGATGTGTGTAATTGGCCAGAGCGTTTTGAATTTGGGGCTACCCGCGCAATTCCTGTTAATAATATTTAAGGAGCACAGCGCATCTAGCACAAGATACGCTGTTATCCAAAAATCACGCTCTTATTTTTTAGGCTGTTTTTGTTTCAATTTCGGATGTAACTGATATTGGGGTTTTTCCGCAGTTTTACTTTCTTCTTTTTGCTTTTGTTGGGTTTCTTTTAACATTTTAAAGCTGATATATAACAAACCCAGTAACATGACCAAGCATGCCAACACTAAAATGAATAAACCAATTTTTAACAAAATCGTATCCTCAAAAATTTAGGACAAATAAAAAGAGCCCTAATATGACTTAGGACTCTTTTAAAGTCAAAAATTCAGGTTTGAATTATTTTGACTGATCTAAAATTGCGAACAAATCTTTTTGTACGTCTTCAATTGGGCGTAAACCATTTAATTTGTCATAAGTCGGAGCATTTTCACCAGAAGCAGCACGACCTTGGTAGAATCCAACCAACTGCTCAGTTTCTGTATGATATGAACCTAGACGCTTACGAATAGTTTCTTCTTGGTCGTCAGGACGTTGTACCAAGTCTTCACCTGTTTCGTCATCTTTGCCTTCAACTTTTGGTGGGTTGTAAACAACATGATAAACACGACCAGATGCAGGATGCTGGCGACGACCAGACAAACGCTGAACGATTTCTTCGTCAGGTACATCAATTTCGATCACGTGATCGATGTTGATCCCTTCTTTTTCCAAAGCTTCAGCTTGTGGAATTGTACGAGGGAAACCATCGAAAATGCAGCCGTTCACACAATCAGGTTGAGCAATACGTTCTTTCACAAGACCAATGATCAGTTCATCAGAAACCAGACCACCGCTTTCCATTACGCTTTTAGCTTTAAGACCTAATTCAGTACCTTCACGAATTGCAGCACGGAGCATATCACCGGTTGAAATTTGTGGGATATTGTAGCGCTTACAGATCAACTGAGCTTGTGTACCTTTACCTGCTCCAGGTGGTCCGAGTAAGATAATGCGCATAAAAAAACATCCTCATTTAAAACAATATGTATGATACTTCGAGCCAACAATTATGCAGATCTAAACAGTCAGCATGAGTATCTAATTATAAGAAAGCCACAAACAAATGTATTGTACCAGCTATAAATCCAGTGACCCCACCTAATACAATCAGAATCCATTCGTCTTCCTGAAATGCAGGACGTAACAGGTTCTGGAACTCTTTCGGCGTTAACTCTCGGATACGCTCTCTGAACATTTGAAAGATTTTCTGTGCACGGCTCGCATTGAACGCAGGGTCGCATACTGGCACCATCGTAATTTCAATTGAGCGATCAATCAAGTCCGTCTTGAGTTTTGCGTACTCTTTTGGCCCTAAAGAGAGCTGTAATGACGTGCGAACCAGTGGAGTTTCCATAATTTGGTTAATATGCCGTTTGACGATACGACGAGTTTTGTCCTTTTTACTGCCATACATCATTTCGGTCATGATAGATTTTAACGTAATCAAGTCTTCAGTAACGACACTGGCAAATACATCC
The DNA here is from genome assembly GCF_054112845.1 of Acinetobacter sp. NigerLNRRAM0016. Lineage (NCBI taxonomy): Bacteria > Pseudomonadati > Pseudomonadota > Gammaproteobacteria > Moraxellales > Moraxellaceae > Acinetobacter > Acinetobacter sp. NigerLNRRAM0016. The sequence goes on along the minus strand of NZ_JBSYVT010000004.1, from coordinate 185,891 downwards.
GATACTTCTTCCTGACGCTTCATAAACGCGCCTTGGATATTATACGTTCCGATTCTCGGCCAGACAGGTTTCACCCAAGGAAACTTACGATCTTTAGTTAATTCAGTCAGTTGCAGATAACGTACATAATGTGGTTCTATCGGGTTAAAGACCATCCAAATTGCAATCCAGTTGGTTAAAAAGCCCCAAACTGATGCCCAAAATGGGACTGTCCAGTGCCATGGCACCACGAACCAGACAATCATCTGGAACACACCAAAGAACATCCCAATCAAGGCACTAATATGCCAAATAAAGTTAATTTCTTTCTGCCCAACTTTGAGGAACATGCGTACCATCAAACGGCGATCGCCTTCCATTTGGCTGACCACCATTTCACGCATGTCGACCAATGACTCAACGTTCACAGTTAATTCTGTTACCAGTTCTTTCAACACCCCTGGAAGTTGCTTGTGTGCTTGTGCATAGATACGTCGTTTAATCGAATAGGGTAAATTTTCCCAAAGCACTGCATTTCGGTCGACCATTACTTCATCAATCAGATGTTCCAGTTCAAATCCGACCTGCTCCCCAATAATACGTGCCATGTCTTCAGGGTCCATGGCATCGAGAAATTCACGTAAAGAACCCAATTTGGACAAGGTATTATCAGTAATGATGCCTGAAATACGTCCCGCCTTACGTGGCACAATCCCCTGCCAACCCACAGGTAAAGGACCTAAATGGAAGCCCCAGAAGTTAATTGGATAGAACACCATTTTGAGCGCCATCCAAACGTGCGCCCAAGTCACAAATGCAGTTACTGGAATAATGCTCAGCACAGCCCAAAAATCGGGACGATTCAAAAAGGTTTGCCACAACTGATTGATGTACTCAAGCATGCATAATTTTCCAAAATAATAACGAAATAACAGAGATTAATTCTTAATTTTTTAAACAGGTTATTTTCTGCCTAAGCCCATACTTAATGTATAAGAGAATTGTATTTTTGGTTCAATGTGTTCCACAACCTCACCCTCACGATTCTTTAATTCTTCTCCTGCCCCAATCCCCACACTAAACGTACTGATTCGATCTCGATCCAACAATACATATGCAAGATCTACACCTGCACCTAAACGCGTTTCATCTTTATTGTCCACTTGCTTACTGGCAATATGCCCTGCATAGACGCCGACATAATACCCGTTTTTATCCTTCCCAGTGAAATAGTAAGGATATCTAAAGCCAAGCTGTGCCCCAAAAGGTGAATCATCTGTTAAGAAAAAACCCGCCTTGGCATAAGCTATCCCGTAAGGATTGACCCATTCGGTATTTAAATGCACCAACTGTTGGGTGACTCCTGCACCTATATTCCACATTCTGGCACTCTCAGGTGTCAATTTGGCGTCTGGCAGATAATTTTGATCCTGTGCATAAGCAGTATTGAATAATGTTATCAATGCTAACAAGGGATAAACTCTTGTCATTATTGTCACCTTTGTCCTTATTTTAATTGTGCATGCATTCCAAATTTTTTGCATGTTTTTGACTTTAACAGAATTGTTTCTAATCTTATATACAACGCCTGCTGTTTTTACTGTCTAAAAGGTCAAAACACCCTGTTGCAATAAAACAACCAAGCCCAGAGGTGTTCCCGTAGATAAACATTATCAAAGACTCTGACTTGGGGTAGAATAGCGCCTTCCTGATTCTCCCCCACTGTGTAAGTCAATCGCGTATGAAGCAGCACTTTCCTTTAAAAAATGTCCAACAAGAAAAGCGCATTTATCGCAATCGAGTCTTTATCTCTGTCGGGATTGTCAGCTTCTTTATGCTGTTGTTGGTTGCACGCTATGCCTATTTGCAAATTATGCAATATCAGCAATTTTCAACTGCATCGGACCAGAACCGTATTCGCTTGCAACCGCTTGCCCCTGCACGTGGTTATATTTATGACCGTAACGGGATTTTATTAGCGGATAATTATCCCGTCTTCACCGCGACCATGAGCCGTGCAGATGTGGACGATATTGACGATACAGTTAAGCGCCTCACCCCAGTTTTAAGTCTGACTGATGAGGATATTGAGCGCTTCCTGTCACGCATTAAAACCTCGAAAAAAACCGAACGCGTATCTATTAAACTGAATTTGACAGAAACCGATATCGCCAAATTCAGTGAGGTGAAATTCCAGTTTCCCGGGGTCAATATAGAGACTCAAATGACCCGCTATTATCCACATGGTGAGCTGTTCGCACATGTGATTGGCTATGTGGGTCGAATTAATGACAAAGAACTCAAAAGCATTGACAAAGACTTGTATGCGGGAACCAACCTGATCGGAAAAATCGGGGTAGAAAAGTCTTATGAAGAATTGCTGCATGGTGTTCCGGGCAATGAATCTGTGGAAGCCGATGCTCACGGGAACGTCCTACGTCATTTAGGACGTAAAGAACCTGTACGTGGTAATGATTTATATCTTTCACTGGATTATGGCTTACAAACTGTTGCAACCGAGCAACTGGCGGGACGTCGTGGTGCGATTGTTGCCATGGACCCGCGTACAGGAGAAATTCTGGCGCTGGTTTCCAGTCCAAGTTTTAACCCAAACCTTTTTGTCACAGGCATTAGCCATACCGACTATAGCGGCTTACGCGACAATTTGGATCAGCCACTGTATAACCGTGCCGTACAAGGGGTATATCCACCGGGTTCTACCATTAAACCGATGTTTGGTTTAGGGGGGATTCACTATGGTTATATCGACTGGGGCACAGCGATTTCCGATCACGGTTACTTTACCCTACCCGGCGATTCACATAAGTTCCGTGACTGGAAAAAATCAGGTCATGGTGTGGTGAATCTGCATAAAGCCCAAGTCGTCTCATGTGACACATTCTATTATGTGCTCGCATACCGTCTGGGTATTGAGAAAATGAACTCGTGGATGCGCCAATTTGGCTTTGGTCAAAAAACTGGTGTGGATTTACCGAGTGAAAGTGAAGGCCTCTATCCAAACCCAGACTGGAAAATGCGTACCCGAAAAAGCAAATGGCTCAAGGGCGAAACCATCTCCGTGAGTATTGGTCAAGGTGCTTTTACTGCAACACCATTACAATTGGCTATGGCAACAGCCATTACCGCCAATCATGGAGCACATGTGATTCCACATGTATTGCAAGCCAGTAAAGGGGCGAAACCGCATAAAGTACTGAATGCACCTGATGGGCATATCCTGTTTAATGGTACAGATGAAGACTGGGTCAAAATGCGTGATGCCATGGTCGATGTGATTGAAACAGGTACTGGTCGAGGGATTCGTACCCCGATATATAAAATTGCAGGTAAAACTGGTACAGCACAGGTTAAAAGTATTGCACAGGGTAAACGCTATAATGAAGCGCTACTGACTGAGCGCCAGTTAGACCACGGTTTATTTGTCGGTTTTGCACCTGCCGAAAATCCTGAAATTGCGATTGCGGTGGTATGGGAAAATGGTCGTCATGGTGGTTCTGCAGCGCAGTTAGCCCGCCCTGTTTTTGACTATTGGTTATTGCAACGTAAAAAGAACCCGATTAAACCTGAAGGGCATCAAATTAGTGGTGGCTTAATGACTGCAGGAATTAAGCCTGGCGAATTGCCAAGTGGTACAACTCCCCCAGCAGCAACTACTCAGGCACGCCCAGCGACAAATACTCAGGCGCAACCAGCGACCGCTACTACCCAAACAGCCCAACAACTCGCTACAGCTACCACCCAAGCTGCACCTGTGGCAGCTGCGGAGGATGTCGAATAATGAAAAATCAACTCAGAATTATTGGCGGAGAGTGGAAACGCCGCCAACTCGCCTTTGCCAGCATTGACGGATTACGCCCGACCCCAGATCGAGTGCGTGAAACATTATTCAACTGGCTCATGTGGGATATTCAAAATGCGCAAGTTCTCGATTTGTGTACCGGTTCTGGAGCTTTAGGTTTTGAGGCTTTGTCTCGTGGTGCCAAGCATGTGACCATGATTGAACCTGACCGTACACAGGCACAGTTTCTGAAACAGAACATACAATTATTAAAAGCAGAGAATTGCCTGTTAAAAGTCACCACGGCACAACAAGCCCTATCGACGTTGAAATCTAACTTTGATCTGGTTTTTCTAGATCCACCTTATAGCTTGGATCTATGGGAGGAGCTGGCAAAACAGGCTGATCCGCTGATTGCTGAAAACGGTTTGATTTATGTCGAAGCAGACCGTGATCTGAACAGTCTGAATCTGCCAGCAACTTGGCAAGCAATGAAGCAAACCAAGGCTGGAAGCGTACGCGCGGCTTTATATAAGAAAGTCACAACAAATTAATCTTGATGCAAAGATCAACCCGTCATTGCGCACTGAACTTTGACTGGGCTTTGATCTTGCTCTGTAAGTTATACACAGACACCAAAGTCATTAACGCGGTGCAGGCCGGTTATGATCGTCATAGTCATTATTATTCATATGATCATGATGATTTGAATCTGGTCGATGATCCGAGTCATGGTGCTGCGGAGGACCATTATGATGGCGATGGTCATAATCATCGTCATACCATAAACATCCTGTGAATAATGTTGCAGTCAAAACCAACAGCATAATATTTCTAATCATTATTTTGCTCCAGCCTTTGAATTTCATTTTTAATTATTTATGATCAGCTGCACCGACAGGCATTTATTTTGTTTATTTTCTGTTCGGAGTTAAACTAGCAGATCTTGCTGTAAAAAGCAGTTGATAAAAATACGCAATTTAAAAAACCAGAGGGAGAATACAGTCTCCGTCTGGTCTCAGGATACTCATAGCTCAATTAATGGGTATCGGATAAAATCAACTGTGGGAGATGAACCATTTTTGTCCATATATTTTTGATGAGACGGTTCTGGTTGATAATCAGTTTGTTGGAGCATTGGACTCGAATATGATTTGTCCATGCCAGTACTATTTGACATACAACCCATCATCAAGCTTGCAGTCAGTACAAGCAATAAGGTTGCTTTAATCATTTTCAATCCCCTTTTAACTAGGGTCGAATCTTTATTATTCACCTTATCTATAGACCAGAACTTTTAAATTTGTGCATTTTTTGTTCTATTTCTTGTCATATGTCAACCCGATCGCAAGAGATTCGCTTTGCGATGAATTAGTATCAGACGCTCAAGATTCTGCTGCCTTGCTCAATTTTTCATTTTATTTTGCCCAATATATCCTCTCAAAATCCTGTCAAATAAAAGTTTCTGCTTCCCCTTATTTGACTGAATGGATTGACGCAAAACTACGCCTATCACAAAGTGAACCCGCGTTAATGTGGCAGAGGTTTAGTCTGTTTATAGTTCGGGCGATCAGGTCGATGACTCGGTGGACGATTCTCTGGAGGTCGATTCTGTGGTGGGCGATATTCTGGACGTCCATTCCATTCATAGCCATACGAAGGTCGACGATGATCATAATCATAGCCATATGAATAGCGATGATCATGGTCATACCAATCGTCATCGTACCAAACACATCCCGATAACAGCATAACCGACAAAGTAGAGAGCAAGACTAGTTTTATCATTATATTCCCCTTGTCTACTGGGTATTCTCTTTCATTATTCAGAAGAAGCATGGATAGAAAACAAACAACATGTTCATTTTTTGTTATAGCCTTGCTTTCAGTTTCTTTGAGACTTTTATGCATTCGAGTCTATATTTTATACCATCCAAAGCATATCGACTGTAACACTCTTGATGGATTTGCTGTGTGCTTTACAGTTCTATGAGATTGCGCAAGCCAGCTTGAGCTATTCTCTCTGTCTTTCACAGATGAAGAAACATCTGCCAAGTTTCCACTAAAATAGATTATTAATTTTCAATATGTTGAATTTATAATCAATTTATTCAATTTAGAAATATTTCCTTACAAGTCAAACCAGATTACTTAAGCGAAAAAGCACTGATTTTTCTGCTGTTATGTTTTTTTTCAGTAAGCGCATCTCATTCAATTTAATGCAATTGAAATATTTGAATACAAATTCTGCCGAATGTTTCCTCCAATCGTTACTTAGGCTACACAGTTTGCACATTATTGTATTATTCACGTAATTTATTCTGTTTCGCTTTGTAGCTTGAATTGCCTGAAATGCCCTGAATCCTTAGCATGAGTCCTGTTCTTACTTAAGTGATGATAAGTAGAACAGCTTTAATTTTTATCTCATTTATAACTCAGGATGCCTATTATGAAATTAACTCATATCCTACTTGCAATGACTTTTGCTGCTGCCACAACAACGACTTTTGCTGCGACACACGAGCATGCTCAAGCAGAAGAAAAAGTGATTGTTTCAACTCAAGAACAGCCTACGACTGCTGCGGGCGAAGGTACAGCGGCTCAACCAAACACAACACCTGCAGCTGATTCTGCAAGTGAAGCGACACCTGCTCAATAAGGTCGCATAAACCAGTTTTTCTAGAACTTTCACTCCACCTCATTCACTCGAAAGCTCTAGAAAATCGCAGGTGATTCAGATTGTTCTGATTCACCTGTTTACGTTTAGGAACCGCCAAAACTTCAGAAACCTCGACCATGAAGATAGTTAATTATGATGATTCCCATGCGATCAACTATCATTAAAAATATAATAAGTCATTTTAAATCAATAAAATATTAAAAAAATAGAAACCATCTTCGGCCTTATTCATACTAGCTCTACACTATGGCATAGCTTGTTTACAGCCTGCGCTTGACCGTTAATAGCCACATTGTGAATGGATTGAATGGAATTCGCTGTGAGCACAAACAAGACTGAATTTATGACAGAAGTGGCAATCCTTGGCGCTGGTCCAGTAGGACTAACACTTGCCAATTATTTAAGCAAGCAAGGCGTACAGGTCACTGTCATTGAACAACTGGATCAACTGATTGATTACCCGCGTGCCATTGGTATTGATGATGAGGCATTGCGCACCATTCAATCTTTAGGGTTGGTGGAGCAAGTATTACCGCATACCACCCCTAACCATGCTATGCGTTTTTTAACGCCTAAAGGTCATTGCTTTGCAGATATTCAACCTTTAACCCGCGAATTTGGGTTCTCACGTCGAAATGCCTTTATTCAACCGCAAGTGGATAATGTGTTGCTTCAAGGATTGAAGCAATATCCAAAAACTGAAGTGCTATTTTCACGTCAACTGATGGAATTTAGCCAAGATGCGCAGTCCGTAACACTTAAAATGCAGAATAAACAGGGACAAAATGAAGTCGTTAAAGCGCAGTATCTGATTGCTTGTGATGGTGGAAACTCTGTTGTTCGTCGCACATTAAATATCGGCTTTGATGGTAAAACAGCACCTAACCAATGGATTGTGATTGATATTGAAAATGACCCATTGGCAACACCGCATATCTATTTATGCTGTGATCCTGTGCGCCCGTATGTCTCGGCTGCTTTACCGCATGGCATTCGTCGCTTTGAATTTATGGTGATGCCAGGTGAAACCCAAGAAGAACTGAGCAAACCAGAAAACATCAATAAACTGTTGGCCAAAGTCTTACCGAATACCCAAAACATTGAAGTAATTCGTCAACGTGTCTATACCCACAATGCCCGCATTGCAGGGAAGTTTCGTGTAGATCGAATTTTACTGGCCGGCGATGCTGCCCACATTATGCCTGTGTGGCAAGGTCAAGGGTATAACAGTGGTATGCGTGATGCCTTTAACTTAGGCTGGAAAATGGCCTTGGTGATTCAAGGCAAAGCAGGTCCTGAACTCTTAGACTCTTACCAAATTGAACGTAAAGATCATGCCAAAGCCATGATTGATCTTTCCGTGATGGCAGGTCATGTCCTCGCGCCACCTAAAAAATGGCAAGGTTTTGTCCGTGATGGAATTGCCTATGCACTAAACTATATCAAGCCAATTAAACAGTATTTACTGGAAATGCGCTTTAAGCCGATGCCGCAATATCATGATGGCGTACTGATTCCAAATACGCAAAAGAACTCGCCTGTGGGTAAAATGTTTATTCAACCCAAAGTGCAATTGGTCACAGGTGAACAAGTGCTGTTAGACGAAGTGATTGGCAATGACTTCGCAATCTTGGCTTGGGGGGTAGACCCACAATGGGGCTTATCAGCAGCCAGCATGCAGCAATGGAAAAAATTGGGGGTGAAATTTATTCAAGTATTACCTGCAATTCAGCTGCAAAACGAGAAGCGCAAACAATACGATGGTGTGATTTGTGTGGGGGATATTGGCACTAAAATCCGCACGTGGTTTGGTCGTACCAATGACTCGATGGTGATTTTACGCCCTGACCGCTTTGTAGCCGCACTTGCGATTCCACAAAGTGCCGATCAGATTAGCCAAGCCTTGTTCACGAAATTACATAGCAAAGCTGAAGCGAATCAGTTAATTGCCTGAGCTCAACCCTGATCGAAGACAAAGCCCAGAACACATTCTGGGCTTTTGTTATTGCTAAAAGCAATTATTCAATAGCATCGAACCAAGCAATCCCTTGCACCGAGGCTCGGCTTTTCATCTGTCTTAAAAAGGGTTTGGCTTCTTCAAAATACGTGAGCAGCTTAAACGCCATGGCATAGACCAACCAATACGCCAAATATAAATCTGCGGCTGTACATTTTTCTCCCAACAAATACGGTTTCGCCTGACTCAAGCCTTGTTTTAAAAACTGGAATAAGCGTTGTTCATCACCAAAACTTAAGCCTGACTTTTTACTTTCAATCAGATCCGCTGCAACGTTCAGATTTTTTACATCCATATATTCAGTTAATGGACCATGGATAAAGAATAGCCATTTCAAATACGCACCACGTTTCGGGTCATTCAGTGCTGGGGCAAAATCTTGCTCAATATACTTATCCGCCAAATAGGCAATAATCGCAGGCACCTCCGTGACCACGATATCAGCATCAACCAAACAAGGTACTTTTGCCATTGGGTTAATAGCCAAATACGGTGCTTGATGAAGATCTTCATAGCTAATATTGATCAGTTCAACCTGATCTTCAATGTTCAGTTCTTTTAGAAAAGGCAAAATGGTATTACCGCGCGATTGCGGATTGGTATACAACTGCATCATTGTTATGCTTCTACTGTTGTTATTTTGCGCTACCTTAGCATAGCTTGAACCATAACAACGTGGTTGTTCTGTCATCCATGACTTTCGCTGCTGCTAGAGTTTGCAATCCCAAGCTTAGAGAATGCCTGTATAGAATTGTTCTTTTAAGATTTTTAAAATGAGTTCAATCGCTTCACTGCGCTGTTCCTTACGATAACTGGCGTACAAACCAATGGTCGGTAAAGGTTCGATGGTGTTCTTTACCACAATTTTATCGCCCAATAATGGAATGACATAGGCTGGTACTAGACTCCAACCGACCCCCATCCCCACCAAATTTACATTGAGCAAAATGTTGGTGGAGTGCTGAACCACATTCACATTGAGTTTGGATTGTTTAAAAAAATCCTGAATGATTTTATACAACTGCGGCGAAGCCCCTTCATCGCTGATAATAAAATCTTGCTGATTGAAACTCTTGATGCTGACATGCCGTTGTGCGGCTACAGCTGAGTCTTTCGGGACAATCAATGCCAAGGGTTCATTAAAGATTTGTACATATTCCAGTTCACTGGATTCATCAATATAGCGGGTGAATGCAATATCAATGTCGCCTTTCTTTAAGGCTTTGAATTGGTCTGCATCGGTCAGGCTGTGGAAGTGAATTTTCAAATCAGGAAAATGCGCGCGGATATTGGGCATGATGTAAGGAAAAATCTTCATCTCGGCGACAGGCACGAAACCAATATGCAGTTGGTCTTTGCTCATGTTTGCCACTTTCCGAGCATCGTGAATGGCTTTTTCTGCATGTTCCAAACTGAGTAAGGCTTCTTTCAAAAAGGCTTTACCTTCTTCAGTCAGTTCAACTTTACGGTTGGAGCGCACCAATAACTGTACTCCAACTTCTTGTTCCAAATCCTTGATTTGTTGACTCAAAGAAGGTTGTACTGTACACATGCGTTGCGCTGCTTTGGTGAAATTTAGCTCTTCAGCCACTGCAACAAAATAGCGTAAATGACGTAGTTCCATCTATGTTCTCCTTAATGTTGAACGCGTACAACTTGAGCTGCCACTTTGACCCGATACACCCATAGTGTCACTAAAGTCATTCCAGCACAAAACAGATACGTTGCGGTATAGCCCCAATATGCAATCAATAATCCCATGATCACGGAACCTACTGCCAAACCTAAATCAAACAGGGTGAAATACGTGGAAATGGCATGTCCGATCCGTTGTTTGGGTACACTTTGAATGGCCACCGTTTGCAAGCACGGAAACAAGGTGCCATAGCCAATGCCTATGAGCACAGCCGATAACCACAAGACCCATGCCTGATGCAACTGACTCACCACCGCTAGCCCCAATGCAAACAGTAGAAAGGAGGGATAAATCACGGCACTGGCACCTTTCTGGTCAAACCAACGTCCGACCCAAGGGCGAACAAAAATCATAGAACAGGCAAACACCAGAAAAAATGTACTGGTATATGCCATCAGCTGTTTGGTTTCAGTATAAGCCGCAATAAAGCTCATCACACTCGAATAAGCAAAAGCCGTTAATAGCGCCACCACACCGACCGACAACACTCGAAACTCAATAATATCGTGTACCGTTAAACTGGAAGATGCGGGTTCGATTGAAGATTGCTGCTCATCATCCTGAACTGGAATGCAAAGGCAGAATAAAAACCCGATGGTAATTAATCCAGAGAGGACAGCAAACAGCACAGTAAAACTGGCATATTGGGTGATGGATAATGCCAGCAAAGGACCAAAGACCACGCCTAAATTGGTCGACATCACAAAGTAGCCCATGCCTTCGCCTCTGCGTTGTTCAGGAATAAATTCATTCGCCACAGGTACGGTCACAGTGGTCAAAATACTGAACCAGATGCCATGAATAAAACGCACCAGGAGCAGGCTCCACATGCTGTCAATCCATAGATAACTGAAGGCAAACAAGACAAAGAGAACTTCCGAGCCACGGAAGCTCAGCTTCTTGCCAATTTTTTCCGAGATCAGTCCTGAAAATGGACGTACTAAGATGGAGGAAATTAAAAATAGCGTCAGCGCCAAACCGGCTTCTTTTACCGACCCACCCAAATCTCTCATGATATAGACAGGAAGAATCGCCAACATCGCGAAATAATAAGTAAATAAAAACAGGTTATTCAGTACACAAAAAATAAATGCCCGATTCCACAGCCGACTTTCATGCAGGTCCGTCGTCATTAGGAATCTACCTGAGGGGTGACATTTATCCGAGCAGGTTGCAGCACTAGATTTAGCAAAGCTTGAATATAAGCTTCATCAGGCTGTCGGTTAAAGAAAATCATCTGATAATGAATTGGGGCATATAAAGTGTCGAGCATCAGTTCAAAAGGGTAATCAGCTCGAATCTCGCCTTGCTCAATCGCCAGTTGAATCAACTTTCGGGTCGCTTCACGGCGCGGCAATAAGTACTGACTAAAAAACTCCCCTGCCGCTTCGCGATGTTCCGATAAAACCACCATCAAGGCACGCCCTATTGGACGGTTCAATGCATGCGATAATTTTAATAACTGCTGTTTTAAATTAAATTCCAGACTTTGCGCATAGTCCAGTTCAAACACCGAAGCCGTTTCTTGCTTAAAGGCTTCAAAGACCAAATCAGATTTGTGCTTCCACCAGCGGTAAATGGTGGATTTACCCACACCTGCCCGTGCGGCAATCTCTTCGACTGTCAATTTGCTGTATTCATAGTCTTCCAAGGCTGCAATTACGGCATCCAAAATACATTGCTTGCGCCGAGAAGTTTTTTCCAGCTCTGACATAGCTCACCACATAAACGAAACGATACGTATCGTTTTATAATAATCTAAATATTAGGTATGTACCAGCCAATTAAGACCAAGGACTAATGATTTAGAGAAAGGTTAGAGATAAAAAAACCCGTGAATCTGAAACTCACGGGTTGCGCTTAAACAAAGCTAAATTTTAGCTCGGTGTCGACGCCTTTTTATAAATGCTGCAAGATGGGTGGTGGTTCTCTTGTAAACGCGCCACTTTACGTTGTTCCGCAGCTTCAAAGCGGCAACGTTTCCATTCATTGCTTAAATCCAATGGTGGAATCTGTTTTGGCTTACCTGTTTCATCCACGGCAACCATGGTGAAATAACAGCTATTGGTATGGCGAATAGTACGCTTTTGAATATTTTGCGCTTCTACACGAATACCAATTTCCATAGAGGTACGACCAACATGGTTCACACTGGCAAGGAAGGTTACAAGTTCGCCAACATGAATCGGCTCTTTAAAGTTCACCTTATCAACCGATAGTGTCACAACATAACTACCTGAATAGCGGCTTGCACAGGCATATGCCACCTGATCCAGCAACTTTAAAATAGTTCCACCATGGACATTACCCGAGAAATTTGCCATATCTGGAGTCATCAATACAGACATGGTCAACTCCGACTGATCATCTAAAATTGGAGTAATTTGATCTAATGGGGACATCGCGTTCTCTAGACTCTTACAAAGATAGTAGAATATGTGGTCATTATTATATAACTTTTGTCGTAAATAACATGTTCAAATCGGCAATAAAGTCATCATTATTATTTATAGTGATTAGCACATCATTCAGTAAAATATATATTAAAGCAGTCTACTTTAATTTAAACTCATAATTTCATTATATTTATTTAGAATAATATTGATTTCAGCTTCACTTGCCTTGAAGTTGATGCATCAATATGAATCTGCATGAAACGATGGATTCAGCCCAATTTTATAGGTTTTAAGAAATTTTAAGGGAATTATGTAGCATCGATTTCAATGACGCTCAGCATTTCTCGACAGACATGGTCATAACTGAGTTGAGTTGTAACATCTAAATCAGCGCTGATTTGGTAGGAACCATCGCAATGTAGCGCCACAATTTTGAATAACATATTTGGAAGTGATGCCAATTTTACGGTTTGACCCAATTCAAGTTGTTGTAAAGACATGGATGCTGTTTTCATTTTTAGGAGAAGAAGAAAATTTTAAAGTGCAGTATATTGAGCAAGAATATCACTGTAAATAAATTTCTTTAAACAGCATCATCTCTGACCATTTTAAAATAAATTAATTTATTTCAATAGATTATAAAAATACAATTTAAGATAAGTTATGTGATTTATAAAGTTTATTGTCTGACGACTCATCATCTTGTACTGCAAGTTTTTGCATATAAATAAGGAGGCTTTTAATATTCCCCTTTTCAGTCATGCCTTAATTCTTCACAGTAAATTGAGGAATTTTATAACCGTGTGAAAAATTCTGCTGATCAAACACTTTGAAAATACTGCTCAATTGTTTGTCCGCAGCCGTAACACCTGCTTGCATGGTTTCTTCACGCCCGCGCACATCAAAAATATGTGACTTTTCCCTTAAATCGGGTTGTATCACCACATCGGCATGTTTCAGTTCTTCTTGTGCTAAACGGTTTTGCATAATGTTGATATTCTGGTTGAACAATCCCCAGACATTACTGGTTTCGGTATGTTCAGGCTGCGCCAAGATATCCACGGCAATCACAATATCTGCACCCAACTCACGCGCCACATTCACAGGCACTGGACTAACCAAGCCACCATCAACATATTCCTCACCAGCAATTTTTGTTGGAATAAACATGCTCGGAATCGAAACAGAAGCACGCACGGCTTGCCCTGTATTGCCATAATTAAATACGACCTTTTTACCTTCTCTCAGCTCAGTGGCCACCACGTACATCGGAATTTTCAAGTGTTCTAAGGGCGTACTCAAGACTTGTTCATTGACATAGTCTTCCACCTTTTGACCATCAAAAAAGCCTGTCATGGCTAACTTCACATCACGCACATCATTCGCCTTCATATTCAGCGCAATGTCGCGTAATTGCTGTGCGTTTTTTCCACTGGCATAAATGGAACCGACCACACTGCCGGCACTGGTGCCCACAATCATATCGGGATGAATGCCATATTGTTCTAGCACTTGAATCACACCAATGTGGGCATAGCCTCGCGCCCCACCACTCCCCAGCACCAATGCCACAATAGGACGGTGTTCAGTTTGCTTCAGTTTTTTAAAATCGACACGATCTGCTTTGACCTGAGCCTCAACCTGTATTTGCTTGGAAGGGTTCTGATTAAAAGAAAATAGCGATGACTGAGCCATGGCTTGCCCTGAAAACATGCAGATAATGCCAATAACTAAATTAGATTGAAGCAATTTCAAGGCGGACTAAACTCTCTGATCGGGACTGATGGTTATTCTATGCAAACGACAGTTTTTCACTGTTGCATTTCGTAAAAATGTCATCTTGCAGCATTAAGATAATGAAGAAAAACCGTAAAATCATGGAGACTGTGCTGCATTTTCGCAACTGAGTTTCAATTCACCTGCTTAGATGGTATTTTAATACGGATAACAAGACCTTAAATAAAAAAAGCCAGCCTTGCGGTTGCAGACTGGCTTCTTCAAATTCAGATGATTGGTTGTATTACCAAATATCAGAATTCACTTTATCTTTAAATTTCGGATGATTATCCAGCTTAAATTCTGGTTCTTTAATGCCTTGCTTCAACTGCGAGGTATAGTCTTTCAACAGCATTAATGCAAAAGGTGTTAACAACAGAATTGCAAACAAGTTAATGGTTGCCATTAAGCCCATAGATAGATCGGCCATAGACCATACCAATGGAACACTGGTGATGGCGCCGAAGTACACCATAAACAACACCAGTAAACGGAACACAAAGATCACTTTACGGTTATTGTTGATGAACTGCATATTACTTTCAGCATAGGCATAGTTACCAATGATGGAAGAGTAAGCAAACATAAACAGAATGATCGCAAGGAAGTCATCGCCCCAGCTACCAATCTGACTTACCAGCGCCATCTGAGTTAACTGTACACCCGCAAAACCTGCATCATGGTACAACCCTGATGACAAGATGATGATAGCAGTACATGAACACACCACGAAGGTATCGACAAATACACCCAGCATTTGTACCAAACCTTGGTTTACAGGATGTTTTACATCAGATGCTGCTGCCGCATTTGGTGCAGAACCCATACCCGCTTCATTCGAGAATAAACCACGTTTAATCCCCATCATCATTGCCATAGATACCATGGCACCAAAGAAACCACCTGCCGCAGCATCAAACTGGAAGGCATGCGAGAAAATCAATTGGAAAATGTCTGGCAAGATTGGCAAGTTTTTCACAGCAATGTACAACGCAACGGCCAAGTACATCACCGCCATGAGGGGTACAAAACGTTCAGCAACCACTGCAATACGCTTAATCCCACCAAAAATGATGACACCTGTCATGAACACTAAAATGAGACCCACCCAAGAAATTTCAAAAGAGAAAAGTCCCAAGTTCAACATGACATTGGCTTTATCCCAGCCCCATGCATGTGAGGTTGCATCAATAATCGAGTTGGCTTGTACTGCATTGAACACGAAACCATAGGCTAAAATCAGGGACAGTGCGAAAACCACACCCAACCATTTTTGTTTTAGGCCTTGGGTAATGTAGTATGCTGGACCACCGCGGAATTGCTGGTTCTGTGTATCACGAACTTTAAATAGCTGTGCAAGTGATGATTCAACGAATGCCGAACTCATCCCTAAAAACGCAG
The DNA here is from genome assembly GCF_054112845.1 of Acinetobacter sp. NigerLNRRAM0016. Taxonomy (NCBI): domain Bacteria; kingdom Pseudomonadati; phylum Pseudomonadota; class Gammaproteobacteria; order Moraxellales; family Moraxellaceae; genus Acinetobacter; species Acinetobacter sp. NigerLNRRAM0016. The sequence continues at coordinate 170,147 of NZ_JBSYVT010000004.1, read as the reverse complement.
TAAGCCACATCCAGAACACCGCACCAGGACCACCAATAGCAATCGCAATCGCTACACCTGCGACGTTACCCACACCAACACGGCTCGCGAGACCTGTTACAAAAGCCTGAAACGGGGTAATCCCATGATCATCATCGCCCTCTTTACGGCTTGATTTCATGACCTTGATACTGTGCAAAAATAAGCGAAGCTGTACCCCACCCGTAATTAAGGTATAGAACACCCCAACCACAACCAAAAATACAACCAGAAAGTTCCATAAAGGATCATTCAGCATTTGTACCCATGACATCAGGGTCGCATTTAATTGTTCATCCATTTTCTTATTCCTTAAGACTCAGCAGATATTGTTTGGCAATTCAAAAAAGGCCTTGAGAACAAGACCTTTTGCTATCACTTAAGCGATGAACTTAAGAATAAGTTGAATTACAGTTGCATTGATCAAGTCAACAAAGAATGCGCCACAGAGTGGAACAATCAGGAAGGCTTTATGTGAGGCGCCATACATATTGGTAATGGCTTGCATATTGGCAACTGCAGTTGGGGTAGCACCCATACCAAAACCACAGTGACCCGCAGAAAGGACTGCTGCATCGTAGTTTTTGCCCATCACACGGAAAGTGACAAATGCGGCATACAATGCCATGGTGATGGTTTGCGCACCTAAAATGACAACCAATGGACCCGCAAGGTCTGCCAGTTGCCATAATTTTAACGAAAGCAATGCCATCGCCAAGTACAATGACAGTGAAGCATTACCAAACACATCAATCGCACGGTCAAAAATACTGACTTTGAATACACCTTCAAGGATGTTACGTAAAATTACGCCACCACCCAAAGTCCAAACAAAGGTCGGAAGTTCAAACCATGTGCCTTTACTAAAGCCCGTCATGAATTCAGCAAAAGCCAAACATGCTGCAAACATACCTAAAGTGGTAATTGCATTGTCCGCAGTAATTAAACGCACTTGATGCGGATATTCAAACGGAGCTGTTTCTTCTGCTTCTTTCTCGGTCATTGGCGTATGATCACGCTTTTCAATTTGCGCATCAGTTTTTGCTTCAGCCAATTGATAACGGTTAATCAACATTTTTGCCAAAGGACCACCGATTAAACCACCGATAATCAAACCAAAAGTCGCACTTGCCATACCCAGAGCCAAAGCACCTTGAATACCATGTTCAACTTCTAGAATTTCGCCCCATGCACCCGCAGTACCGTGACCACCCGTCAAGGTAATTGAGCCTGCGATCAAACCGATGAGTGGATCAATACCCAATAAAGTCGCGAGACTGATACCGACAAAATCTTGAACCACAATGAATGAAGCCACAGCGATCAGGAAGATCACCAACCCCATACCACCTTCTTTCAATTTGGAGAAGTTTGCACTTAAACCAATCGAAGCGAAGAAAATCAACATGAAGCTGGTTTGCAGTTCACTACTGGTACTAATGCTAAAACCCCAGATGTTGTACACGACTAGGGAGAGAATAGCCGCGACCAAACCACCAGCAACAGGTTCAGGGATATTATAACGACGTAAAAAGTCGATATGATTCACAAGGAATCGACCCAACAACAATACAATGACTGCTGCAATCAGCGTATAAAACGCATTAAAAGTAAGTGCCATAATTCTTGTCCGTCAATTTTATCTGTTGTTATACAGATAAATAATAACGCCCTAAGTATGAAAAGCTACAAGCGGCAATTTGTACAAACAGTGAAACACTCTGTACAGCATCCGCGTGCAGGTCCAACTTTTGAGCAAGAGAATTTAGAAGTTGTAGCGTGCCATTGCGCCTACGCGATTATCTTTCCCTTTTACCCCAGAGAAAGTTTCACGCTCACCATAAATATATTCCACCCCAAGCGTGACAGGCGTCACGGGGTTGTACATCACATTGAGCCAACCTTGTTGTAAGGTTTTGTTCTGTACGCTATCTGTCACAGCCAAATAATCAGCAAAATCATTACTGTCATTTGCCAACATCAATCCATAGCCCAAAGTACCCCGTACTTTCGGGTTAAATTGATAAGTCGTACCTACAGTTAAGGCATCGAATTCATTTAAGTTTAGATCTGTCGTTTCAGGTCCAACGTTATAAGCCGTATTGGTATAGAGCAGGAATTTATCATCCCCTTTGACATGCGAATAATCACCCAGCACACGGAGCTGATCTGTAACTTTATAGCTTGCGCCTAAACCCACACCCCAACTAAAAGCAGTCTCATTATCCGCTTCGGTTACGCGTAATTCCTGTGCCAATAAACGTAGTGATGATGTTCCTTTACCCGCAGCAAAATTCTGTTTCAGTTTCGCAGTTAATGCGGGGAAACGATTGTCATCACGCCCTTTTTCCAGACCTAAAAAATAGGAGGTGTCTGTACTTAATTTATTGCTATAACGCAACATGGGTGTACGGAAAGTACCGATGCCCAAAGGCGAGTTAAAATCTAGCATTTCTGGCTGTAAATCTGTCGCTAAAAAGCTAGACGTCGTTTGACCAAAGAGCCAATGATTAAGGGTTAAGTAAGCATGACGGATACGGAGCGAATCATTGCTGCCGCGAAAATCAACTTCGACTTTAGCACCAAGCTCTTGACCTTCAATCGGTGTTTTAAAATCCAAACCGAAACGGGTTGTGGTTGCGGTACTATAAAAACGGTCTTGTGTTTTATTTTGATCTGCGGTGTTATCTAATGACACTGCATTAATACGGTTAAAAATGGCATTGCCACCGTCAACTTGATAAGACGCATCCCCACGGACAAACCCATATAATTTGACTTCTGAACCACCTGCGGTTTTAAACTGCAAAGGCGATGATTTTTCGCTATTGGTTGCTGTCACAGCAGAAACTACAGGCGTTTTCTCAACGGCTGGTGATGTTGTCGTAAGTGGTGCTGATTTTGCTACCACCGATGCTTGTTGTACTTGTGGAAAATTTTGTTGAATCAAAGCTTTGAGTGCTTCAACTTCAGCTCTTAATTGTGCAATTTCCTGTTGCTCAGCAGACGCCGCGTGAGTCGCTGTCATCATCAAAGTCGCTATGCTAACTGCTAAACTTTGTCGAATCGCAGGCTTCTTCATGAGGGGTAAACTCATTCCAAACTCCTTGTTCCTTTAGTATTTTGCATGTTCATCAAGATCTATTTGTATCGGGTAAACAAATAGATCCATACGACCATATCAATTTCACAATTGATAACTGTCGAAATGAAAGCGCAACATTATGCTGCCTTTTGCTCAAAAGTTTTATTATTTTTTATAAACTCAGTTTTAATTGATTCTAATTTAATCTAATCGCTACCTTTCAAAACAACCTGTTTTAGCGGAACCATTATGCTAACTTATTGTAAAAATAAATAAAAAAAAAGAGGCATACGCCTCTTTTTTTCAACAGCACTGTATATTTTAGAAATTATACATCGCCACCACATTTACACGATTTTCTTCACCTGTTTTGCTGGTTAATGGTGTAGTCGCATTTGGTGCCGAGAAGGTCTCACGCTCACCATACGTATATTCAAGTCCTAGGCTGACTGGTTTGATCGGGCTATAGAATACGTTTGCCCACGCTTGCCATAAATCCTTATTTAATGCACTCGGGATACCAGAAGCATTGATATAATCTAAATCTGTATCATGGTTCATATAACCATAACCCAATGTACCACGCCACTTCGGATTGAACTGTTGGGTAATACCTACAGTAATCGAGTCAAACTCACTTTGTTGAATATTCCCATTGCTATCAATTGCATAACCTGGGTTCGACCAAGAAACAAAGCTGCTGTCACCTTTGACATGGTAATAGTCGGCTTTTAAAGTGGTGCTTGGTGTTACATTATATTTAGCACCTAAACCTACACCCCATGCCAAGTCATTATCATCTTTAGTATTCTTCTCTGCCAACATTGTACGTGCAGTCACAATGCCTGCATTATCTGCAAACTTATGATTAAAACGCGCACTAAGTGCAGGTAAACGTGTTTGATTATCAGGATCAGAACCTAATGCTGTCACAGTTGTAACGTTAGTAATGCCCGTTACTTGTTGAGTAGCTGGATCTTTTACTACAACAGTTTTCGTTCCTGTTGTGTTATCACTATATTTAGAATCTTCAAGTGCAAAGATTAAATTGGTTTGTGGGCTAAAGGTGCTGGTATAACGCACTTGAGGTGTACGTTTAACTGCACCACCAACATAACCTAAAGCATCAATTGATTCTGGCATATAGTCAGGTACGGCAAAGTTCGACCATGTTTGACCAATCAACCAGTTTGCATACGTTAAATAGGCGTGACGGATACGTAAAGTGTCATTGGCACCAAGGAAATCAACTTCAACCTTACCCGCAACATCACCACTTTGGGTTGGAGTTTTAAAATCAAAGCCTAAACGTGTTGCAGCCAAAGTTGATTTGAAAATATCACTGTTACCCGTTGTACCTTCTAAAGCAGCTTTATTAATTTGGTTATATGGATGCCCTTTGTTTGGACCACCATCAATCTGATAAGTTGCATCTGCACGCACATTACCGTAGAAGTTAACTTCCGCACCACCAACCGTAATCCCTAGACCTTTTTTCTCTGGAGCTGGTTTTGCAGGTGAAGTTTGTGCCGCAACTTGAGCTTGATAATTTTGCTGCTGCACATTCATTTGCTTTTGTTGCTGTGCATATTGTTCTAACATGCCACGCAACTCTTGAACTTCTTTACGTAATTGTTCAACTTCCGTATTGGTATCTGCCTGTGCCGTTCCCGCTACTACTACACCCATCGCCAAAACTAATGTTTTTAAACGTACAGACATCTTTTGAGTCGTCATCCTAAATTCCTTATCCATCACTGTGTGAATTATTGGTTGTTCATTCCACTGAACATTTCTTGAGCCAAAATGTGACAGATAAGTCTAATATCGACTATATATGCTTTAGTCGAAGCCTATAATTTTGTTTTTTATACAAATTACCATTCCGTTTGCACCGTAAATCAGGCTAAACCGTTGTCTTTTATACATAAGTATTGAATAAATATTCAAAAATAATGAATTATGGTTCATTATTTCAAATTACCTGCCTCTCCTATCTGGAAATTTTGATCAAAACTCATACCTTTAAGGTATTAAAATCAACCTATTAAATGTCTTTTTTTCTTGAATTCATACCTGAATATTTCATCCAGAACTGCAAAAAACGTCCGTTTTACTCATCTATAGCTTGTTACAGGGTCATTCAACCGAGCACGCCTCTTTAAAATGCATGATTCCCAAATTAAGAAAACCTGTCATTTAGATTCCATAGCGAATTGGCAAAATTTTGATTTTGAGCACTAATATAGGCTTCTAGACTTAGAGACCATGCAGCATACAAAAGCAATTCTAAAATGCCGTGTAGCTTGCAAGCTGAACTGATTAGACTGGGTAGGAACAAAACAAAAAAGGCGTAATTAAATTTACGCCTTTCGCATTCAGTTAGCGCTTAAATCGGCTGATTAAAGGTATCGCAATCTTTTAAATTGCCTGACTTCAAGCCTGCTTGGAACCACTTCATCCGTTGTTGACTAGAACCATGGGTAAAACTGTCTGGCACCACCTGTCCTGTTGCCTGTTTTTGCAGATAATCATCGCCAATTTTCTGTGCGGCATCCATGGCTTCTTCAACATCCCCTTGTTGTAAAAATTGGGTGCGTTGTTGATTGTGATACGCCCAGATTCCCGCTAGACAATCGGCTTGCAGCTCCTGACGCACTGAGAGTTGATTGGCTTCTACTCGTGAAGTTTGTGTGCGGGCTTTATGGACTTGATCTGAGATTCCCAATAAATTTTGTACATGATGCCCAACTTCATGCGCAACCACATAAGCCTGAGCAAAATCTCCAGCTTGATCTTGGCGGGTTAATTCAGTCTGATTTTGCTCACCACTAATGCCCATTTGCTGACGCATGTCTTTAAAGAACGTAGTATCAATATAAACCTTCTGATCTATCGGGCAATAAAAAGGTCCCATCGCCGCCTGAGCTGCACCGCAGCCAGAATTCACCGCACCTGTAAACATCACCAGTTTGGGCGGCGTATAAGACTGATTTAACTGTTGCTGAAATACCAAATTCCATGTGTCTTCGGTATCTGCCAACACTGTCCCAACAAACTCCATAGCTTCTTGTTGCTCAGGCGTTGGATTATCCAAACCTTTGGTTTCTGCCACTGAAGTCTGCTGGGTCACTTGCTGCGTAGCTTGATAAGCTTGCTGCGGATCTACACCAAAAAATTTCCATGCAACAAAGGCAACGACCAGCCCCAAAATACTGATCCCCCCGACTTTACGGGCACCACCGCCACCACGGCGGTCTTCAATATTGCTACTGACACGACGACCTTTCCATTGCATAGCCGTATTCCTTATTTTTATGAAGTAGATCGCTATAGATTATGCCTGTTTTGATTTCGGCCAAATCTTTTTAAACACAGTCAATACAAGAATGACAGCCAAACCTGCCGCAATACCTATCATCAAATTAATCAGCATTGGGGTTAATGCGCCAAAAATACTGCCAAAACTTGGAATCAGCTCTAAATGGTCAACCGTATCTTCAGTAAAATGATGAATTAAAGGCACGGCATGATTAATAATTCCGCCGCCCACCAAGAACATGGCAATGGTGCCAACTACGGTCAATGTTTTCATCAACTTTGGAGCAAATGCCAACAAGAATCGACCAATACTTTTCTTAAAATTGCCGCCTTGTTGAGTCAGATACAGTCCAATATCATCAATTTTGACAATCAGCCCGACAAAACCATACACCCCAATCGTCATGACAATTGCGATGATGCTAAGCACCGTCAATTTACTGATAAAAGTAGCAGTCGCAACTGTACCCAACGAAATCACCACAATTTCCGCAGACAAAATAAAGTCAGTACGTACTGCACCTTTAATCTTTTCCTTTTCAAAAGTGGCGAGGTCAGTTTCAATGCTTTGCAGCTCTTGTTCTGCTTCTTTTTCATCTTTCGCTTTACGATGTTGCAGACTGTGTAAAACTTTCTCCACACCCTCGTAACATAAGAACAAACCACCAATCATCAATAATGGATTGATTAACCATGGCGCAACCACACTAATTAATAATGCCAGTGGAACCAAAATCAGCTTATTTACAAAAGAGCCTTTGGCGACACTCCACACCACTGGTAATTCACGTTCAGCACGTAGACCACTTACTTGCTGTGCATTCAGCGCCAAGTCATCCCCTAAAACGCCCGCAGTTTTCTTGGCTGCCACTTTACTCATCACCGCAACGTCATCTAATACCGTCGCAATATCATCTAATAATATTAATAAGCTACTCGCCATTATATTTATCCTAAGAACTTTGCTCTATTTTAATGAGATCTGATGAAAAAAACTGTATTTGCATGATGATTTATGTTCGGATTTATTTTTTTTCCACTTCTATTTTTTTCTGCTGACATTAAAAAAAATTATGCCGTACAATGTAGCCCATTAATTGACTGCAGATGTAGTAAAAACACTACTTTTTGGAAAAGAAAATGAGTAATCAAGATAATCGTCCAGTCATTTTGACTGGCGACCGTCCGACTGGGCAACTTCACTTAGGTCATTTTGTTGGTTCTTTACGTTCACGTGTGGGTTTACAAGATTCACATCATCAACACCTGTTATTGGCTGATGCACAAGCATTGACTGATAATGCCGACAATTTTGAAAAAGTACGTCGTAATATTCTTGAAGTTGCAACAGATTACTTAGCTGTTGGTATTGATCCAACCAAAACTACGATTTGTGTTCAGTCATGCTTACCTGCATTAAATGAACTCACCATGTTGTATCTTAACTTTGTGACTGTTTCTCGTTTAGAGCGTAACCCGACCATTAAATCTGAAATTCAGATGCGTGGTTTTGAACGCGATATTCCTGCTGGCTTCCTGTGCTATCCAGTTGCACAAGCGGCAGACATCACGGCGTTTAAAGCGACTGTGGTACCTGTGGGTGAAGACCAAATTCCAATGATTGAACAAACCAATGAGATTGTTCGTCGTATTAACCGTCAAATCGGTCAGGACTTATTACCAGAATGTAAAGCATTGCTTTCGAATATGAGCCGCTTACCAGGCTTTGACGGAAAAGCGAAAATGTCGAAATCATTAGGCAATACCATTGTGCTTGATGCTTCTGATAAAGACATTAAGAAAGCAGTCAATGCAATGTACACCGACCCAAATCACCTGCGTATTGAAGACCCAGGCCAAGTCGAAGGCAATATTGTATTTACTTACCTAGACGCGTTTGATCCAAACAAAGAAGAAGTTGAAGAACTTAAAGCACATTATCGTCGTGGTGGTTTAGGTGATGGTACTGTGAAAAAACGTTTGGAAGGTGTATTGAAAGAACTCATCGGACCAATTCGTGAACGTCGTATCGAACTGGCAAAAGATCCAGACTACATTATGGATATTTTGAAAGCAGGTACAGATAAATGCCGCGATATTACCCAACAAACTTTAGATGAAGTGAAATCAGGTTTAGGCGTTTTCCACTTCTAAACATGTTTTAAAAATGCAAAAATTAAAGGTCTTTGATAAGGCCTTTAATTTTATAGAATAAAAATTATCCAGCTCTCTCACAATACTCTCTAATTCTTAACGTGATTTAACAGTAAATAACGTGATTGCTCATGAATGCAGACCTGTTTCCAATTATTCTAAATCTATAGTTTAGAGCACCTAAACTTGTAACATTTCTCCTTAACCGAACTGTGCAAACAGATTCGTTGTTCTACGCAATGATCACCCCAATCGTTGCGTATTTTTTTGTCTCAAAGTTTTTTAGACTTATTCTCATTTCGATGCTATCTTAATCAATAAAGAAGAAATTTGTACTTTATTTGTTATTAATAACTTAAAAAATTGAGAATTCAAACATGTGGGAACTTGTGACGCACCCGTCAAATCTGGTTTTTAGCATTTCCATATGCCTACTGTTTCTCTTTGCCTTTTTTGAACTGACTTTGCTCTTACTTGGTGGCGGAACTCAGGGCATCCTCGATCAACTTTTACCTGCAGATCTGACCTCTCCCGAAGTCGATATTGATACTGAAGCAGGTTGGCTGTTACAGGTTTTAGACTGGCTATATCTTGGCCGTGTTCCATTATTAATCTGGTTCATTATTTTCCTGACCATTTTTGGGCTGTTTGGGCTTTTTTTGCAAAGTCTCGCTCACCTCTTTACGGGAGCTTATTGGAGTGCATGGATTTTAGCACCAGCCAGCTTCTTTTTATGCATGCCGCTGGTTCGGTTCACGGCAAAAATTGTTTCTAGGGTTTTACCCCAAGATGAAAGTACCGCTATTTTTAGTGAAGAGCTGGTTGGACGAACAGCCATCATTATACTCGGCATTGCCAAACCTCATTCTCCAGCTCAAGCCAAAGTCAAAGATCAATTTGGACAGATTCATTATGTTTTGGTTGAACCTGAACAGGATGAGTCCTTTAAACAGGGTCAACACGTCATTTTGACCCAAAAAACTAAAATTGGCTTTCAAGCCATTCGTGCAGAAACTTAATAACACTTCAACTTTGAGTATTCCATGTTAAATCCAAATATTATCAATCTGTTAGTCATCACTGGCATTATTTTTGTCGCCATCATCGTAATTGGCTTTATTGTCGCCCGATTGTACCAACGTTCCAGTAAAGAAATTTCATTTGTCCGTACGGGTTTTGGCGGTGAAAAGGTCATCCTTAACGGTGGTGCGATTGTTCTTCCCGTATTGCATGAAATTATTCCTGTAAATATGAATACCCTGCGTCTTGAAGTGGTACGTGCAGAAGACCAAGCTTTAATTACCCGTGATCGCATGCGGGTAGATGTCATGGCTGAATTTTATGTGCGCGTCAAACCCACGGCGGAATCCATTGCAACTGCGGCACAGACTTTGGGTAAAAAAACCATGTCGCCAAATGAGTTAAAGAATTTGGTTGAAGGTAAATTTGTCGACTCTCTGCGCGCTGTGGCAGCAGAAATGGCGATGGAAGAACTGCATGAAAAGCGCGTCGACTTTGTACAAAAGGTTCAACAGGTCGTCTCTGAAGATTTATTCAAAAATGGTCTAGAACTAGAAACTGTTTCTTTGACTGGCTTAGACCAAACCAGCTTTAAATATTTTAATCCGCAAAATGCTTTCGATGCTGAAGGTCTAACCAAACTTACAGAAACCATTGAAGACCGACGTAAAAAACGTAATGTGATTGAGCAAGATGCCGATTTGGCGATCAAAACCAAAAACCTAGAGGCAGAACAGGCACGCTTACAAATTCTACGTGAAGAAGAATATGCCAAATTGCAGCAAGAACGAGAGATTTCAGTCCGTCGCGCAGAACAGCTTGCGGAAATTGCGGCTCAAGAAGCTGCTAAAAAACGTGAGGCTGAAGAAGCACGTATTGCTGCTGAACGTGAAGTTGAATTGAAACGTATTGCTTCGGCACGTGATGTCGAAAATGAAAATATTCAAAAGTCGCAACTCATTCAAAAAGCACAAGTGGAGCAAAAGAAAACCATTGAACTGGCAGAGCAAGATCGCGCCATTGCCATTGCTGAAAAATCACGTGCAGAATCGGAAGCCAAAGCGCAAGCTGATCAGGCACGTGCTCAAGCGGTAAAAGCTGAAGAAGAAGTATTAACTGTACGCGAAACTCAACGTGCTGAACGCGAAAAAGCAGTTGAACTGGTTGCGGCAAAACAAGCTGCGGAAAAAGATGCGATTGCTATTACTGTTGCGGCAGAAGCAGGTAAAAAAGCCGCAGTCGATGAGGCCGAGGCAATTCGCATTGCAGCAGAAGCTGAAGCTGAAAAAGCTCGCTTAAAAGCCAAAGGTGAAGCCGATGCGAAAGTCCTCTTGGCACAAGCGATGGAAAAACAGTATCAAGTCGATGCCGAAGGTACCCGTGCAGTCCATGAAGCCAATAACACACTCTCCAGTGAACAAGTCGAAATGCAAATTCGTCTTGCCCTACTCAAATATTTACCTGAAATCATTCGTGAAAGTGTTAAACCAATGGAAAACATTGATGACATCAAGATCTTGCAAGTGAATGGCTTAGGTAATGTGGCTCATCCTCATGGCACAGACGCTGGTGGCGAACATGCGACAACTTCATTGTCAGATCAAGTGGTGAACAGTGCGCTGCGTTATCGCTCTCAAGCCCCCCTCATTGACAGCTTAATGAGTGAACTAGGGCTACAAGGTGGTGACATCAATGGTCTAACCCAGCAGTTAAAGCCGCAAAGCAAAGTTTAAGCCTACCCATAACGAAAAGCGCAACACCAGTTGCGCTTTTTTCAGCAAAAAAATTACAAATAGGTCTGGTATATTCGGTTAGAATTCAAGCATATAAACTCTTAACACAAGGACCGTGCATGCATCTTAGGATCTATCCTGCTTTGTGGTTTGACAATCAAGCGTTAGAAGCGTTGGAGTTTTATTGTTCGGTTTTTCCCCATAGCCAAATCCTTGAACAGAATGCGACTGTGGTAAAAGCATTCCTTGCCGATCAATTATTTATTGGCATTAATGGCGGTCCCTACTTTTTACCCAATCCCGCCATCTCGTTCACTGTTGTTTGCGAAAGTCGTCAAGAAATCAATGCGCTATGGCAGAAATTGATGATTGGTGGCTCGAGTCTTAAAGAACTCGGACATTATGCATGGAATGCTTACTATGGCTGGGTGCAGGATCAATATGGCTATTCATGGCAATTACAATTAGGTCAAGCAAAACAAATTCAGCAACAAAAAATCATGCCGAATTTACTCTTTTGCGGCATTCATCAAAATCAGTGTTCACAAGCCCTGCAATATTATCAAAAGATTTTTCCCGACTTTCAGCGCCATCAACGAACTCGCTATACATCAGGTGAACTTAAAGGACAGATACAGGACTGTAGTTTCAGCATCAACCATCTAAAATTGATTGCGAAGGATAGCCCCAATACGCATATTTTCGACTTTAATGAAGCGGTTTCCTTTGTCATTCCATGTAAAACTCAGCAAGAAATTGATTATTACTGGAATTATTTTACCGAGCATGGAACAGAAAGCTGGTGTGGCTGGTGCAAAGATGTCTTTGGTATCAGTTGGCAAATCGTACCTGAAAATATCAGCGCCATTTTAAAAGGCAAACCACAAGCATTATCGGCACTAACCCGCATGAAGAAAATCATTATTCAGAACCTGTTGGTTTAAAAGCTAAATAGCACATTTTACATATTCAAAATTTTAATAAATGCACCCAATATAAACGAATCAACTGCCCGCGGTCATAAGGAAAATTAGAAAGGTATTCATAGCCTAATTTATTGCGCTTATTGAGTTTGATTTCAATGCCATAGCCAAAGGAAATACTGAGGGCATCCAAATCAGCATTAAACTCCCCTGTCCCCAATTTATTACTGAAATTATCCGAGTTATAAGCAGTATAGTTAAACACCCGAATATATTCATTTTCATAGAAATCATTATTCAGCACGGTATAATCTTTTTCTTCTTCGTCATGTTTTTCCGCAAGCTTTTGATAATAATTAAAAATATCATCCCCAATAAATTCATCCATATGCACATCTTCATTTTCGGCATAGGAGCTATTGATGAACAGCAACAACAAGAAAAAGCAGCGACAAGCAAACAACTGAATTGAGCCGAGCATCTGTAACACTATGTCTTCACAGCATAATTTTAAATTTACTATAGCATGTTGAAATATGACTTCATATAGCATGCTTTAGATATCTCCAATTGACTCAATACTCATGAAAACATAAAAAAGGGCCTCATTATCATGAAACCCTTTCCTTGAATCATCCTAAACTTGCGTGGGCTATTTTAGGCTTAGAACTGTTTTGTGACAGAAAAGACCACACTGCCTTTCATTATATTGGCATCGCTATCAATATTATTATCAATCCACACCAATTCTGAACTTAGACCAAGGAAGTCTGCACCGAAACCAATTTTATAGTCGAAATAGTCATCTTGCTGACCATCCCCACCGAAAGCTTGAGCGAATTTTTCATTATCTTCCAGTTTGGTATAGCCCAAGCTCGAAACAAATTTAATGCTGTTATACACAGGGAATTTATACGTTGTGCTGAGATAAATTTCTGTGCATGACTTGAAGGCAAATTCAGGTGAATAGAATACACCCGCAGTGAAATAATCGCCTGCCGTCACTAAATCACTATGATTATAGTTCACGCCAAACTCACTAAAGTCTGTGTGATATTCTTTGATCGTGCCAGGATAATTGACATCGGCATAGTTAATATCTAAGAATGATTTTTCTGTGATGGGTAAAATATAACCCACAAAAAAGTCAGCTTCGACATTCCCACCTGCACCTACATCGGCATTTGATGCCCAAAGGCTGAAGTACGCCCCAGATTTATGTGCAAAGTTTAAAGCCCCTTGAACAGATGGATCTCGGTTCGACATCGATACACCACGGAAGCGATAATCGGTCAACATTGCCATTGAGCCTGCTACTGTAATCGCTGGAGTCGATTCAGTTGTTGATTCTTCGGCAAATGCTGAAACAGATGTCATCACAAGTGATGCAGTCAAAAGCTGCTGAGCATATTTTTTTAACATAGATTTCCCCAAATCTTTAGACATGCCATATCAAATGTTTGATATGGCATATTTCATTGCTATCGCAGCATTAGTGTTGATGTGTTGTAGTATCTTTTGGTGCATTCAAGTTCAAAGATGGTGTTTCATCGAAGAAGTTCCACGGCTTAAGCAAGACATTCACCCATTCCGTAGGCATGATTGGCCATTCTTCAGCACGTGCCACGTGGGTTGTCCCTGTGGTTAACCATACAACTAAGTCTTTGTTATCAATTGCATCATTATTTTTAACAAACTGACCTAAACCAGTGTCTTTGTCTGAACGGTTCGGGTACGCACCCTCTGGATAGAGTTCAGTTGGATTGTATTTAGTGACCCAAATTTGCTTATCCATAAAGTTCAAACGCTTGAATAACCACTCATTTGGACTGAAATTCGCACCTTTGGCAATTGGATGTGTACCGCCTGCAAATGGAATCAATTGATACGAAACAGGATTGCCGACTTTGTTTTCTTTCGAGTAATTGCTGATTAAGCGAATGGTGGATGGATCAAATTTTTCCGCAGCATCTTGTTCAGTACGCACCACATGCTGTTCAATTTCCATCGCACTCTTACGCACGCCTTTCTTATTCACATTCACCACAGGATTCATATGGGTTAAGGTGTTGTTCTCGCCATCCACATCTAAATCTAGACGGAAGTTATAAATGTGCTGATGGGTTGTCCCGACAATATTGTGATCCAATAAAGTGCCGTAACGCGTATCTTCTTTGGCAGTTGCATCATGCATGGTCTTAGCTTTTACGCCTTTAACCGCTTCAATTCCTGTCGCACCAGCATTAATTCCCATGGTACCGTTGTCTGAGAACACCCAGTCAAACATGTAGTCATAGTTACCAACAGTACTGATCCAACGAACTACCAATTCACGACGTTCTACGCTGACATTCTCCTGCCCCATTTCCTGATGTTTAAATTCAGGTCCTGCATAACGTTCAAATACCGCAATTGCGTTTGGAATCGTCACTGGGTTACCTTGATAATCAGCAATCACAGCATCCATGAGTACCGCATTTTCTGGAACGTCTTTACCACGTTCGATAGACGAGGTTAAAGTCCCCATACCGTATTCACCAGAATCGAGGTAAGACTTGAAGTACCAACCCATGTCTGGATCACCGTAAGGCACCACCATGCCGCCAAGGTTGCCTTGGTACATCACCTTACGTTTTACACCTTTATCTTTAAAGGTCACTGTACCCAATTGTAAGCCCACACGTGAATCTAGCCCGACGTGGAAGCACCAGTTACCCCAGTGAATGTACTGACCCGTGATGCTGTAGTTTTTACCCTCTGGTTCTACAATATTTAATGGCTTACGTGTTTGTGCTGTTTTATTACGACCATCATAAGGACGAGCCGCCATTGGCACAGGCACTAAACTGCCTTCTTCAATTTTGATGATTTTCTTTTTCTCTAAATCAACAACAGCCACCAAGTTTTCGATTGGATGTGCCCAGTAGTTACCATCACCTACATCTAAGTAGCTGACAATTTTCAGTAAACTGAGTTCTTTGTTTAGACCATCTTCTCCACCGAAATAACCAACAGTAAGTGGCGTACCAATGACTTTAGTCACATCTTTAATACCGCGCTTTGCCAATGCTGCATGGTATTCAGGGCTCTTTTGGATAATCTCTTGCACCATCATGAAGTCATCCAACAACACCATACCATGCGTTGCAGGCAAGACTTTCCAGTTGGTCACTTTTTGGCTATTCAGATCGACCACACCTTCAATGATGTTGTCATTTTGCAACAAGCTGAATTCAGCTAAACGAGGACCTTTGTATTCTGTATGGTTGAGTACGCTGTTCCAAACCGCATTTTTTTCAGGTTCTTGTAAACGAACACGGCTGAAACGCAGCACTTTCGGTGCACGTTGGTCTGCCTGAATAATTTTAGTGACCGACTGAATTTCGTCTGCTGTTAAAGTATTTAATGGATGCTTGACGGTTTCAACCTGGAAAGTCTGATCTAAACCAGATTGGAAAATTTCATTCGCCAAAGTTTCAGATGCCATCGCCTGTCCATCTTTCACGACAATTGGTGCTGAAATTTTTAATGGTTTGCCATTCACCATAATTGTAGTTGAATTTGGTTTCGCACGGACTAAGGTTGAGTTTTTGCTGATGGTATATACATTGGCATATTGATCTTGCTGTACCGTTGCGCCAACTGACTGCATGGCTTGTTGTAGCGGTAACATTTTCGCAGCTTCACCATGTGCCATCGCTTGAGTCGCACATGCACCAATCGCCATTACGCCAATAACATTCGACATTTGTTTAAGGTATTTTTTCAACATGTGAGAATGTAATGTTTTCATCTAGGATTTCCTTAGCCTTACAACTGTTTTTCTATGCTGAAAAATTACGCTGTTCCCTAAGTAAAAAATCATCCCAAAGGATGATTTTTTAAATTGAAGACAAATTCGGCATTTTGCTTCAAAGTTGAAGACCACATAACACTCGGCTCATTAATTCCTGACGGCTTTTCACTTGAGCTTTTTGATAGATATGCTGTAAATGGGTTTTAATGGTGGAAAGTCCACAATGCATTTCATTGGCAAGTGCCTGATTATTTAAACCTTTGCATAATAAATTCAGTACTTTAGATTCTTGGCGAGTTAAAGATTCAGTTAATCCTTCATTAAAGACACTCACCTGATGGCTCGAAAGATCATAAATTTGATTAAAACAACAGGCGGTTAAATCATAAAAGGATTCAATCATGCTTAATTCTTGTGCTGTAAAAGCGACATGAGCAGAAGAACGAACCAAACTCATCCCTCGTACAGGAATACCATTTTGGCGGAAAAATAACTCGACGGTGTCTTGAATGTCCCACTTCTTTCTGAAGTCTTCGTATTCCTCGTTAGAAGTCGCTTGATGTAAAACACTTAACTTAATGTCTGTCTGTTGATAAGCATGTCGAAAATGTACTGGATCATAATGCTGCTTATGTCCAAGATACTCCTCGACAGCAACTTGATTCACACCTTTGAATAAATATTGACTGGCTGTTGTTTCTGAATCGATATTAAAAGCAACCAATCCTTCAAATGGGATAACTTTCTGAAGGTTGCGACTAAATTCTTCACTGAATTGATTCCAATTTACCGCTTGCATCGTATCTAAACACTGTTCACACTTATGCCCGTGCAGTGCAATTTGTATACCAAATGTAAATTCCATATATGAAAAAGCGTATGTTGCTGTTGCAACATACGCACTATCTGATACGAATTCAGTAACTTAAGCTAAACCTTTCTCTTTTAATACTTGTAGCATAGTCGCACCTAACTCTGCAGGGCTACGGGTATAAGCCATTCCAGCACGCTCAAAAGCTGCGAATTTTTCTTCGGCTGTACCTTTACCCCCTGAGATAATTGCACCAGCATGTCCCATACGCTTACCTTTTGGCGCTGTTACACCCGCAATATAACCTACAACAGGTTTTGACACATTCGACTGAATATATTCAGCGGCTTCTTCTTCCGCTGTCCCACCAATTTCACCAATCATAATGATCGCATCAGTGTCTGGATCATCTTGGAACAGTTTTAATGCATCAATTTGGTTCATCCCCGGAATAGGATCACCACCAATACCGATACAAGTCGATTGCCCTAAGCCTAATTTAGTGGTCTGCGCAACCGCTTCGTAAGTTAACGTGCCTGAACGCGAAATAATGCCGATACGACCTGGTTGATGAATATGCCCTGGCATAATGCCAATTTTGCATTCCCCTGGAGTAATCACGCCTGGACAGTTTGGACCAACCAAACGCGTACCATTGCCATTGGTCTCTAAATAACGCTTGGCTTTCAGCATATCAATCGTTGGGACACCTTCCGTAATCACGACAATCAGCCCAACGCCTGAATCTACCGCTTCTACAATTGAATCTAGTACATACGGTGCAGGAACATAAATCACAGAAGCATCTGCCTGAGTTTTACGTACTGCGTCTTTCATGGTGTTAAATACAGGTAAATCTAAATGTGTGGTTCCACCTTTACCCGGGGTTACGCCGCCCACCACTTTGGTCCCATAATCCAGCGCTTGTGCAGAATGAAACGTACCATTCTTACCTGTAAAACCTTGTACCAATACTTTTGTGTTTTTATTAATTAATACGCTCATTGTGGAACTCCTTATGCTTTTACTGCGGCAACAATTTTTTCTGCAGCATCAGCCAGACCATTTGCAGAAGTTAATTTCAAACCTGATTCATCCAGAATTTTTGCCCCTAACTCGGCATTATTTCCTTCTAAACGAACCACAACAGGAACTTCTACATGAACTTCCTCTACCGCAGCAATAATCGCTTCTGCAATCATGTCACAACGAACAATTCCACCAAAAATATTAATCAATACGCCCTGAACCGAAGTATCTGCCAAAATCAGTTTAAACGCTTCAATCACACGTTCTTTGGTTGCACCACCACCCACGTCCAAAAAGTTTGCAGGTTGTCCACCATACAGTTTAATGATGTCCATGGTTGCCATCGCCAAACCAGCACCATTGACCATACAACCAATGTTACCTTCTAAAGCCACATAGTTTAGATCAAACTCAGAAGCTTTCAGCTCACGCTCGTTCTCTTGAGATTTATCACGTAAAGCTAAAACTTCAGGTAAACGATACAAGGCGTTTGAATCAATGCCGACTTTGGCATCGACACATAAAATTTCACCATTTTCACGGACAGAGAGTGGGTTAATTTCAAATAAAGCAAAGTCATTTTCAACAAAGGCTTGATAGGCCGCAGTCATAATTTTGACGAATTGAGTGACTTGAGCATCTTTAAGTTTTAAAGCAAAAGCTACTTCACGTGCCTGAAATGGTTGTAAGCCCACCAATGGATCAACTTCAACTTTAATAATTTTCTCAGGTGTTTCTTCTGCGACTTTCTCAATTTCAACGCCACCTTCAGTGGATGCCATGAAAGTCACGCGTCGGCTAGAACGGTCTACGACCGCGCCCAAATATAATTCACGTTCTACAGGATAAACATCTTCACAAACCAGTACGCTGTTAACAGGCTGTCCATTTGCATCTGTTTGATACGTTACTAAACGAGTACCGATAATGTGATTGGCATAGTCCGCTGCTTCTATACTGGACTTCACCACCTTCACGCCGCCCGCTTTACCGCGACCACCTGCATGAACTTGTGCTTTCATTACCGCAAACTTGCCACCAAGCTGCTCAAAGGCTTTCACTGCTTCTTCTGCGTTAGTTGCCAATACACCTTCTTGAACAGGCATACCATATTTTTTTAATAACGCTTTGGCTTGATACTCATGTAGATTCATTGACTAACCTTTTACTACTTTTTCGCTTTGTTATGGACTGACTAATCCTCGGACTTACGTCTTCTTGGTATTAGTCCTTATTTCGATTTTTCTTTCTTATTTGTAGTAGATTGTTTCGCTAAAAACAACCGTTAAAAGTAAAAAAGAGCGGTTTAAACCGCTCTTTTTTGATCTTACTTACGCTTACGCTGAATTGCGTGAATCGCTCGACCATCAACGGCCAAGGCAGCTTCATGTACAACTTCAGAGAAAGTTGGGTGACCAAATGTCATCAACTGAAGATCTTCAACAGAAGATACAAACTCAAGTGCGATCATACCTTGGTGAACGATATCAGACGCAGCAG
This sequence comes from Acinetobacter sp. NigerLNRRAM0016, assembly GCF_054112845.1. Taxonomy (NCBI): domain Bacteria; kingdom Pseudomonadati; phylum Pseudomonadota; class Gammaproteobacteria; order Moraxellales; family Moraxellaceae; genus Acinetobacter; species Acinetobacter sp. NigerLNRRAM0016. The sequence continues at coordinate 150,757 of NZ_JBSYVT010000004.1, read as the reverse complement.
GTCCAATCACGTGCATACCCAATAAACGGTCAGTTTTTGCATCCGCAACGAACTTTACGAAACCAGCATTTTCACCAGCAGCCATTGCACGACCATTTGCAGCGAAACCAAATTGACCCGTTTTAACTTCATGGCCTTTTTCTTTCGCTTGCTCTTCTGTTAAACCTACCCACGCCGCTTCTGGGTGTGTATAGATTACAGAAATGATTGTGTCATAGTTGACTTGTGCAGCATGACCGTGAATACGCTCAACCGCCATTACGCCTTCTTCCATTGCTTTATGCGCAAGCATTGGACCGCGTACTAAGTCGCCAATTGCATATACACCTTCAACAGAAGTCGCACACCAATCGTTCACTTCAACTAAACCACGTTCAGTGAGTTTAATACCTGAATCATCAGCCAATAAACCTTCTGCATAAGCACGACGACCAACACAAACGATTAATTTATCGAAAGTTTGAGTTTTGTCTTCGCCACCTTGCGTGTACTTAACTGTCACTTCACGACCGTTAACTTCAGTACCAGCAACTTTAGCGCCTACACGAATGTCTAAACCTTGTTTAGTCAATACTTTTTGGTAATCTTTAGCCAATGCTTTATCAGCCATTGGTAAGAATGCATCCATTGCTTCAAATACAACAACTTCAGCACCTAGACGACGCCATACTGAACCAAGTTCTAAACCAATTACGCCAGCACCAATTACACCTAAACGCTTAGGAACTTCTTGGAATTCTAAAGCGCCCGTTGAATCAACAATAATGTCTTGATCAACAGGAGCTACAGGAATATTTACAGGAACAGAACCAGATGCAAGGATCACATATTTTGGCTCTAAAATTTGAGTTTCCCCTTCATGAGAAACAAACTCAACTTTTTTACCAGCAAGTAATTTACCCGTACCTTTTAACCATTCGATACCATTACCTTTAAGAAGGCCATCGACACCCATAGTTAATTGGTTAACGATTTTATCCTTACGATCCAGCATTTTAGCCAAGTCGAACTTCACTTCACTTGTTGTAATACCGTGATCATCTAAATGATGAACTGTATCTTCATAGCGGTGAGAAGAATCAAGTAAAGCTTTAGAAGGAATACAACCCACGTTTAAGCAAGTACCACCTAAAGATGGCTTGCCTTTGTGAATACGTTTTTCGATACAAGCAACTTTAAAACCTAATTGCGCTGCACGAATCGCTGCTTCATAGCCACCTGGGCCACCGCCAATTACAACAAGATCAAATTGTTGAGACATGTTTATCTCCAAATACAGGCTTAGAGGATCGCTCTAAGCCTGTTATTTTTATTCTATCGATTAAAGGTCAAGGATCAATTTAGCTGGTTCTTCTAACAATTCTTTGATTGTTACCAAGAAACCTACAGCTTCTTTACCATCGATTAAACGGTGGTCATAAGAAAGCGCTAAATACATCATTGGCAAGATTTCTACTTGACCATTTACTGCCATAGGACGCTCTTGGATTTTGTGCATACCTAAAATCGCAGTTTGTGGTGTGTTCAAAATTGGCGTAGAAAGCAATGAACCGAAAGTACCACCGTTAGTAATGGTGAACGTACCGCCAGTCATGTCTTCGATCCCTAATTTACCGTCACGTGCTTTGTAAGCGTAGTCACGGATACCGTTTTCAACTTCAGCGTAGTTCATACGGTCAGTATCACGGAGTACAGGAACTACTAGACCACGGTCAGAAGATACTGCTACACCGATGTCATAATAACCATGGTAAACGATGTCGTCGCCATCAATTGATGCGTTAACCGCTGGGTAGCGCTTAAGTGCTTCAGTTGCCGCTTTAACAAAGAAAGACATAAAGCCAAGACGCGCACCATGACGCTTCTCGAATGCATCTTTGTATTGCGCACGCATTTCCATGATTGGCTTCATGTTCACTTCGTTGAACGTCGTTAACATTGCAGTTTCTTGAGTCGCTGCAAGTAAACGCTCAGCAACACGCTTACGAAGACGTGTCATTGGAACACGTTTCTCAATACGCTCGCCAACTGCAACACTTAAAGGTGCAACAGCAGCAGCTGGTTTAGTTTGGTGGTTTGCAACATCTTCTTTCGTGATACGACCACCACGACCAGTACCCGCTACATCAGCAGCAGCGATACCAGTTTCAGTTAATGCTTTACGAACTGCAGGAGCTTGGTCTTGAACTTGTTGAGCACGTTCTACAACTGGAGCAGCACCCGCTTGAGTGTTTGCAGCAGCTTGTTCAACTTTTGCTTCACCTTGAACCGCTTCAGTTGCAGCAGCACCAGAAACCGCACCTTCTTCAAACTGAGCAATTACTTCAGCAGAAAGAACTGTGTCACCTTCATTTTTAATGATTGCAACGATTGTACCGTCAGCAGGAGCAACTACTTCTAAAACAACTTTATCTGTTTCAATGTCACAGATCACTTCATCACGTGATACTGCTTCACCTGGTTGTTTGTGCCAAGTTGCGATCGTACCGTCTGCAACTGACTCTGGGAATACCGGTGCTTTAATTTCGGTTGCCATTATTTAGAATCTCCTGATTGTTCAGCTACGATCGCTAAAGCGTCATTAACCAGCTGAGCTTGTTGTTTTGCATGCAAATATGGTGAACCACAAGCCGGTGCAGCAGAAGCTTCACGACCTGCATAACTGATACGAACTTGTTTACCTGATTTCATTACATCGTCATATAAACGAGGAGCAATGAATAACCAAGCGCCTTGGTTCTTAGGCTCTTCTTGCGTCCAAACAACATCTTTAAGGTTTGGATAAGAAGCAAAGACTTCAGCAATACGTTGTTCTGGGTACGGATACAATTGTTCAATACGAACGATTGCAACGTTGTTTAAACCTTGCTCACGACGTTTTTCTAATAGGTCGTAATAAACTTTACCACCACAAAGAACAAGACGTGTTACGTCAGCTTTGTTGATTTGATCAACTTCATCAATCACAGTCTGGAATGTACCCGTTGCAAGTTCATTTAAAGTTGAAGTTGCAAGTTTGTGACGAAGTAAAGACTTCGGTGACATGATGATCATTGGCTTACGAATTGGGCGAACAGCCTGACGACGTAAAGCATGGAAAATCTGAGCAGGTGTAGTCGGTGTCATCACTTGCATGTTGTCTTCAGCACATAGCTGTAAGAAACGTTCTAAACGTGCAGATGAGTGTTCTGGACCTTGACCTTCAAAACCGTGTGGTAACAACATAGTTAAACCACACACACGCTCCCACTTGGTTTCACCAGAAGCGATAAACTGGTCAATTACAACCTGTGCACAGTTTGCGAAGTCACCGAATTGAGCTTCCCAAATGACCAAGCTCTTTGGCAATGTCGTTGCATAACCATATTCAAATGCCAATACTGCCATTTCAGACAATAAAGAATCATAAACAGCAACACGCGGTTGGTTTTCTTTGATGTGGCAAAGTGGAATATAAGTAGAACCGTCAACTTGGTTATGTAATTTCGCATGACGATGCGAGAATGTACCACGACCAACGTCTTCACCAGTTAAGCGAACTAAATAGCCATCATCCAACAAAGTTGCATACGCTAAAGTTTCAGCTGCACCCCAGTTCAACGGCATTTCACCAGTTTGCATTTTCAAGCGATCATCAATCACTTTTGCAACTTGACGCTGCATTACGAAGCCTTCAGGAAGCTCGCGCATGGTACGACCAAGTTCTTTTAAGCGATCTTCAGAGAACGTTGTATCCCAAATATCGGTATATTCGTGACCCAAGTACGGTGTCCAATCTACAAACATTTTTGTATTTGGCTCAAGTACCAAGGCATTTGCAACGTGATTACCTGCTTCTAAATCAGCACGGTAGTCTTCAATCATTTGATCCGCTTTAGCACGATCCAACACGTTTTCTTGAACCAATTGGTCTGCGTATAACGCACGTGTCGTCGTTTTCTTGTTGATGACTTGATACATCATCGGCTGTGTTGCTGCTGGTTCGTCCGCTTCGTTATGACCACGACGACGGTAACAGAACATGTCAATGACTACGTCTTTACGGAATGTATGACGGAAATCATGTGCCAATTGAGCAACAAACAACACTGATTCAGGATCATCACCGTTTACATGGAAAATCGGTGCTTGGATCATTTTCGCGATGTCTGTACAGTATTCTGTAGAACGCGCATCACGTGGGTCAGATGTTGTAAAACCAACTTGGTTGTTCACAACAATATGAACCGTACCACCTACTGTGTAACCACGGGTTTGTGACATTTGGAAGGTTTCTTGGTTTACACCTTGACCTGCAAATGCAGCATCACCGTGAACGATCACTGGTAATACATCGTCACCGCCAATGTCTTTACGACGTACTTGACGTGCACGAACAGAACCTTCAACTACTGGTCCAACGATTTCTAAGTGCGATGGGTTAAATGCCAATGCCAAGTGAACTTCGCCACCTGGAGTCATTACATTTGAAGAGAAACCTTGGTGGTATTTAACGTCTCCAGAACCTTTTTTATGTAAGCTCTTACCTTCGAACTCACCAAAAAGGTCTGCTGGGTTTTTACCCATGATGTTAACCAAAAGGTTTAAACGACCACGGTGAGGCATACCAATCACAACTTCTTTACAACCTACAGAACCTGCACGTTGAATTAAAGCATCAACCATTGGAATGAAAGATTCACCACCTTCAACACCGAAACGTTTCGCACCGACGTATTTGTTACCAAGGAATTTTTCTAAGCCTTCAGCTGCAGTCAAACGCTCTAATACGTGTTTCTTTTGTTCTGCAGTGAAATTGAATTGACCACGTGCTCCTTCAAGGCGTTGTTGAATCCAACGTTTTTCTTTGGTATCAACAATATGCATGTATTCTGCACCAATCGAAGCACAATACGTTGCTTCCATGGCTTGAACCATTTCACCTAAGGTTGCTTCATCTTTACCGATAAGCAAATTGCCCGTATTAAATACAGTGTCTAAATCTGATTGGGTCAAACCGTGTGCAGCAAGATCAAGATCTGGAACGATTTCACGTTTCGCCAAACCTAATGGATCAAGCTTTGCTTTCTGGTGACCACGGTTACGATACGCTGCAATAAGTTGTAATACGCCAATTTGACGACGCTCATGTTCAGTACTGACTGTGCTTTGAACCACGGCCTGAACACGACTTGAATTGCGACCTAATAAGAGGAATTGCTCACGTACATTACTGTGTGGTTGATCACCTTTCGGGAATTTATCGAAGTAAGTGCGCCAATCAGCTCCAACTGATTCAGGTGACGTCAAATACTGCTCATAAAGTTCTTCAATATACGCTGCACTATCAGCGGAAAGTTCAGTGTCAAGACGCAGAGCGTCAGCAACTTCTTGCATTTGTGGACCCATTTCCTATTGCAAAAATATTTCAGGTGCCTTTTAAGCAACCCCATGATTGATAATGTCAAATTGGTAACATGACATTAGTCCCCAGCAGACATTAGCCTCAGGGCGTTATCACCACATTAGGATTATCCTGATGTGTAAAATGAACAACAACACCCTCAATGGCATCATCACTCATCCATAAATACTCGACCGAAACCGAGCAATTTTTTGCAAAATCGTTTTAGAAAAAATAAATTCTCGATTTAGCTTTTCTAAAACCACTTTCAAGCCATTAAGCTCTCAATTTTTATGAAAAAATGTGTATAAAATAACCATCATTTTTTCAATATAACGATGTATCAAATCGTAACATGATCCCATAAGATCAATTGATTTTTTTGACACATACCATTCATAAATCAGCGAAATACACATTAAATTTCATGATGTAAACTATGGTGCTTTATCGTTAAACAACATGCAATTTAGACCAAAGTCCAATTCCAGTTTTACAAATAGCAAAAAAGAGCATCTTCTCACAAACTGCCCTTTTCTAACGTTATATAATAGCATTTATTCTACGCGACTAGCGCACTTACAACACAAATAATCCGCTCCTTTTTACATGAATTGCACAAATTCCGCTTAGCCTTTCATCACTCAGCAGTAAATACAAAGTTTCGCCCCAAATAATGACCGCAATAAAAAAGCACACCCGAAAGTGTGCTTTTTTCAACCTTTAAATATGCAGCAATTAGCCAGCCATATCTAAAAGCATATTACGGATGTGACCGATTGCTTTTGTCGGGTTTAAGCCCTTAGGACAAACAGATACACAGTTCATGATCCCTTTACAACGGAACAATGAGAATGGGTCGTCAAGACGCGCCAAACGCTCTTGAGTCGCTGTATCACGTGAATCGATAATGAAACGATACGCGTTCAACAATGCAGATGGACCCAAGAATTTGTCTGGGTTCCACCAGAATGATGGGCATGAAGTAGAACAGCATGCACACAAAATACATTCATAAAGACCATCTAAGTGTTCACGATCTTCAGGAGACTGTAAACGCTCTTTCGGTGGCGCAGGTTGATTGTTAATCAAGAATGGATGAATTTTGTTGTACTGATCGTAGAACTGGTTCATATCTACAACTAAGTCTTTCACTACAGGAAGACCAGGAAGTGGACGAACAGTAATCACGTCTGGCAAGTCGTTTAGGTTCCAAAGACACGCTAAACCATTTTTACCATTGATGTTTACACCATCAGAACCACAAATACCTTCACGGCATGAACGACGGAACGTTAAAGTTTCGTCTTGAACTTTCAATGCGAGAAGCGCATCAAGCAACATACGATGCTTATCAGTCAATTCAAGCTTAAACGTCTGCATGTACGGTGCTGCATCCTTATCAGGATCGTAGCGGTAGATATTAAATGTACGAGTACCTCTACTCATCTTACTTCTCCTAATTAGAATGTACGTGGTTTAGGTGGAATAGCAGCTACAGAAAGCGGCTTATAACGCACTGGCTTGTACTCTAGACGATTGTCAGCAGAGAACCATAATGTGTGCTTCATCCACTCATCATCACGACGACCATATGGGTATTCTGGATGATCTGGAGATTCTTCAAAATCTACAACTGTATGCGCACCACGACATTCTTTACGTGCAGCAGCAGAAATCAAGGTCGCTTTAGCAACTTCATACAAGTTTTCAACTTCTAGAGCTTCAATACGCGCAGTGTTGAATACTTTAGATTTGTCTTTCAAATGAATGTTACGAACGCGTGATTCAATCGCAAGAATTTCTTTCACACCTTTATCAAGCAATGCTTCTGTACGGAATACACCAGCATGGTCTTGTACGATGTCACGAATTGCATCAGCAACTTCTTGTGCATTTTCACCTGTTGTTGACTCATCCAATTTACGGATACGTGCAACAGTTTGCTCAAGTACAGTTGTAGGAAGCGGTTGGTATTCATCACCGTGGTGTTTAGTCACGTAGTCGATGATGTGTTCACCCGCAGCTTTACCAAATACAACCAAGTCAAGCAGTGAGTTAGTACCTAAACGGTTTGCACCATGTACAGATACGCAAGAACATTCACCAATTGCATAGAAGCCTTTTACCGGCTTAGTGAAGTTACGTTCACCCGCATTGGTAGAATAAACATCAGTCTCTTTGTTGTAGTTCGCTTCAAGTGGTGAAGTTTCAACACTTTCAGGCACAACAACTTGACCATGGATGTTAGTCGGAATACCACCCATTTGGTAATGGATTGTCGGTACTACAGGAATTGGCTCTTTGGTGATGTCAACGTTCGCAAATTTCTTACCAATCTCAAATACAGATGGAAGACGTTTCATGATCGTTTCAGCACCCAAGTGCGTCATATCAAGCAAGATATAGTCTTTCTTAGGACCACAACCACGACCTTCTTTAATTTCTTGGTCCATAGAACGTGATACGAAGTCACGTGGCGCCAAGTCTTTTAAAGTTGGTGCATAACGCTCCATGAACGGCTCACCAGCATCGTTACGAAGGATCGCACCTTCACCACGACAGCCTTCTGTCAACAATACGCCTGCGCCCGCAACACCTGTCGGGTGGAATTGCCAGAATTCCATATCTTGTAATGGAATGCCTGCACGAGCCGCCATACCAAGACCGTCACCAGTATTGATATATGCGTTAGTTGATGCACGGTAAACACGACCCGCACCGCCTGTAGCAAACAATGTTGCTTTTGCTTGGAATACTGCAATTTTACCCGTTTCTTGGTCGTAAGCAGTTACACCAAGCACATCACCCGCTTCGTTACGGATTAAGTCAAGCGCAATCCATTCAACGAAGAATTGAGTACCCATCTTCACGTTGCTTTGATAAAGCGTGTGAAGAAGTGCGTGACCTGTACGATCGGCAGCAGCACAAGCACGTGGAACCGCTTTTTCACCGTAGTTTGCAGAGTGACCACCGAATGGACGTTGGTAAATCGTACCGTCTGCATTACGGTCAAATGGCATACCCAAGTGTTCTAGTTCATAAACTACTTGCGGTGCTTCACGCGTCATGAATTCAATCGCGTCCTGGTCACCTAACCAGTCAGAACCTTTAACAGTGTCGTAGAAGTGGTAGTGCCAGTTATCTTCTTGCATGTTACCAAGAGATGCACCAATACCGCCCTGCGCTGCAACTGTATGTGAACGTGTTGGGAATACTTTTGTCAGAACCGCTACTTTTAAACCAGCTTGAGCAAGTTGGTAAGACGCGCGCATACCTGAACCACCACCACCAACGATGACAGCATCGAAAGTTTCGTGTGGAATATTTGTGTAATCTTCTTTAGGGGTTATAGCGCCCATGATCTCTTCCTATCAATTCGCCCAAAAAATCTGGATTGCCCAGATCGCATATGCAAATACAGCAATAATTACTGCTGAAGTCAGTACAAGGCGTAAACCTGAAGCTGAAGGACCCATTTGACGAGTAGTCACATAGTCTGTGAATACTTGCCACATACCAATCCATGCATGTGCAACAAGAGATAAGACGGCTAATAAAGATAAGATCTTCATTGGAGCTGTCATCATAAAGCCGTACCACTGTTCGTAGCTAAAACCGCCATTGCATAGGATCCAACCTAAAACAACAACCGTATAAACTGCTAATACGACAGCACTTACGCGTTGGATAAACCAATCACGAGAACCTGAACCCGTTAAACCAGTAGCACTTTTCATTAGATAACAATCCATACAAATGCCGCAATGATACCGATTGCAGACAAGATCAATGAAATAGTAGCTGCGACACGACCACTTTGCAGTTCTTCAGCAACGCCAAGATCCGCAAGTAAATGCTTAACACCCGCAATAAAGTGGAAAATTAAGCCGGCTACAAATACCCATACGACAAATCGCACGATGAAACTATTGAAAATAGCTTGCACTTGCGCAAAACCTTCTGGAGAAGACAATGACTTGTCTAAAATCCATAAAAGTACCGGTACGAGTAAAAATACGATGACACCAGATAGACGGTGTAAAATTGATGCAATAGCCACAGGGGATTTTAAGTTTACTTCTAAAACTTGACCCATGGACAAATTGACAGGTCTGTTGCTTTTCACAGCGGGCATCCTGTAAGTAAAAACTCCATCCGGAGTTTGTTGGAATTAATTCGAAGGAAAGCTGGCATTGTCAGGCAAGCAAATGCCTAAACTTAAAACGACACCGAATTATAAAACGCGAAAAGTCAAAATACAAACAATCAAAGACTGGTTTTTTAACAAAAAACACTTAAATAAGAATCATTCACAAAAGCAAACATTCTATATAAACCAATAATTTAGCTAAAATCCAATGCTATGCTATTGGTTTTTATCACTTATCCACTCTTTTTGAGGGCATGGACTACCGCTATTCCCCTGTTCAACTTTAGACTAAAGATAATTAGAATATTCGCTCTATTTGATAATCTTTTCCTTTATATGGAAAGACTTGCATTTCCTATCAAAATGTTCACTATTTATTTAGAGCAATATTTTCCAGATATAACCAGATTAAATAACGACTTAGCCAAAATTAAATACATATCACTGATTCATTTTACGGGTTTAAATTACGCAAAAATTGCAAAAAATGACGTGCAATGGCTATTTTTTAAGCCATTTCGCAAATTCAATTAGTCATTTTTTGATCAATTAAACACATCTTTGGTCTTAGAATTAAATGCCAAATTTCTCAATAAAATGAAATAAAATTTGAACAAAAAAATATGTAAGTTATGAAAATTAGATAAATTTCAGATGTAAATGCTCACACCATTTGTTCAAAAAACACAGACCCATAATTTATATAAATATTTACAATTCAGCGACTGCCCCGTTTTTTTTCTGCACCTCTATAATTTTTTGACATATCATAGCGCGGCGGTGCTGTGATTTTACTCATATCTCTAAGGAAGGATTTGACTAAGCCTCTGTGTGGACGTCAGTTTTTTATCCATAAGTATAATTGACAAAAATCCAGTACGCTCTAATCTAATTAGCAAATTTTTGATCCGTCTGATTCGCGCATTAAAAGATTAGTACTACGAGTCAGATTAAACATTCACCAGGACAGGAGATCTATTGAATGTCTGAAGCAACTGGCAAAAAAGCCGTATTACAGCTTGATGGCAAAGAAATTGAATTACCAATTTACAGCGGCACATTGGGCCCAGATGTAATCGACGTTAAGGATGTGTTGGCCGCAGGTCACTTTACTTTTGATCCTGGTTTTATGGCTACAGCAGCTTGCGAATCAAAAATTACCTTCATTGATGGTAACAAAGGTGTACTTTTACACCGCGGTTACCCAATTGACCAACTTGCAACTAAAGCTGACTACTTAGAAACTTGCTACCTATTATTAAATGGCGAGCTTCCAACTGCTGAGCAAAAAGTTGAATTTGATGCTAAAGTACGCAACCACACGATGGTTCACGACCAAGTAAGCCGTTTCTTCAATGGTTTCCGTCGTGATGCTCACCCTATGGCAATCATGGTTGGTGTAGTGGGTGCACTTTCTGCGTTCTATCACAATGGTTTAGACATCGAAGATGTGAACCACCGTGAAATAACTGCAATTCGCTTAATCGCGAAAGTACCTACACTTGCAGCTTGGAGCTACAAGTACACTGTAGGTCAGCCTTTTGTTTACCCACGTAATGACTTGAACTATGCAGAAAACTTCTTGCATATGATGTTTGCTACTCCAGCAGACCGCGATTACAAAGTAAACCCAATTCTTGCAAAAGCAATGGACCGTATCTTCACGCTTCATGCTGACCACGAGCAAAATGCATCTACGTCTACTGTACGTTTAGCTGGTTCTACTGGTGCTAACCCGTATGCATGTATCGCTGCTGGTATCTCTGCACTTTGGGGTCCTGCTCACGGTGGTGCGAACGAAGCTGTTCTTAAGATGCTTGATGAAATCGGCACTGTAGAAAACGTTGCTGGCTTCATGGAAAAAGTGAAGACCAAAGAAGTTAAGTTAATGGGCTTCGGTCACCGCGTTTATAAGAACTTTGACCCGCGCGCTAAAGTAATGAAAGAGACTTGCGACGAAGTTCTTGGTGCACTTGGTATCAACGATCCACAGCTTGAACTTGCTATGGAACTTGAGCGTATCGCGTTATCTGATGAATACTTCATCAAGCGTAACCTTTACCCGAACGTAGACTTCTACTCAGGTATCATCCTTAAAGCGATTGGTATCCCTACAGAAATGTTTACTGTAATCTTCGCACTTGCACGTACTGTTGGTTGGATCAGCCACTGGTTAGAAATGCACAGCGGACCTTACAAAATTGGTCGTCCACGTCAGCTTTACACTGGTGAAGTTCAACGTGACATCCAAGGTCGTTAATTCGTAAAAATTGATGATTAACAAAACCACCCTTTGGGTGGTTTTTTTACGCCTTAAGAAAATTATGATTGATCAGAACTTACTGGATTTGATCAGGCTTAAGCATTAACTTACATGATAATGCTCTAAATCTAACTTTTTCAGTTTTTGCTTCAATTGCTTAAGCGACCATGGCCACGCAGCGAAATTTCGTCCATTCTGGTCTAAATAGTACGACTTACAACCGCCCCGATTAAACACTGTGCTCTGTAAATGTGTTTGCACAGCAAGATTGTGCTGACGAAGCACCTCATGCTTGATTTCCATACGCTTATTCTGCCGATTTTTCATCTGTAACAGACCACTGATAATGTAATCCAACTGCGCCTCAGCAATCCCGATAAAGGAATCATAGACCAATATATTGGGGCCTAGCACCAAAAAGGCATTCGGCACCCGCTCCAAACTTGTTCCCAAGAAGGCTTCTGGAGAACTGTCCTGCCATCGCTCAGCCAAAAGCTGACCTTTAGCATCATAAACTCGTTGACCAATTGGTGGATGTGACACTTCAAAGCCAGTGCCCCATATAATCACATCGACCTCATGTCGATCACCATTGGCGGCAATCACCTGATTTCCCTGAATTTCAACTAAACCCTGTGGTACGAGCTGTACATTGGCTTGCTGCAGTGCAGGATAGTATTTGTTGGCAAATAACAGCCGTTTACAACCAATGGAAAAATTTGGCGTGACATGATTTCTTAATGTTGAATCTTGAATTTGTAGCTTTAATAGCTGCTTACTTAATACATTGATCGGTTCAAGCAGCTGCGGATGCCGCAATCCAAAGTTGATTCCATTCAGAATTTGCGCCACACTGCTGCGCCATAACTGCTGAATCACAGGGTATTTTTCCATTACCCCTTTTGCAGTTTCATTTAAGCTGAGATCCACTTTTGGCAATACCCACGGCGCGGTGCGCTGAAATACGACTAGTTGTTTCGCCACTGGTTGAATCTGTGGAATGAACTGAATTGCGGATGCCCCTGTACCAATTACTGCGATCCGCTTTCCAGTTAAATCCACGTCATGATTCCAGTGTGCGGAATGAAACATTTCACCATTAAACGTTTCTATTCCTTTGATTTTAGGCAGAGCCGGTTCCGTAATGGGTCCTGTAGAAAAAACAACTGTTTTGGCCTGAAATATCCCCTTTGTAGTCTGCAAGTTCCATTGCTGCTGCGACTCATCCCATTTGGCAGATAAAAGCTCATGCTTGAATTTAATCTTATCGATCAGTTTAAATTGATGAGTGACTTGTTCTAGATACGTCAGAATCTCCGCCTGCTTGGCAAACAGATGACTCCATTGATGGCTTGGGGCAAAAGAAAATGAATAGAGTGCTGAAGGCACATCGCAACCACAGCCCGGATAGGTATTGTCGCGCCACGTTCCCCCAACTTGATCTGCTTTTTCCAGCACGACAAAGTCATGATAATCCGCTTGTATCATTTTATATGCAGCAGCAATACCTGAAATTCCGGCACCAATCACAATGCAATCATATACATGTGTGGCATGTGCTTGCTTTACTTTGCTTCGTGGCTTGGATGTCTTTTGCTTGATTGTCGATTCATGCATATCTGCACCATGATTCTCTGTACCACGTTCTAAAGTAGGTTCGAGTTCAGGGTCTGCATTGTCCTGAAATGTATTCTCTGTCATGTTTTAGCTCTTATTGTTATTTCACATATTTTTGAAAGAACGGATACCCCATTCCAAGTAACTTGGCATACAAACTCGGTGCAGCACGCTTCATCCACCAGAACAATTTGGCGTCTGGCTGAGGAATGGTATACAACTTGTTTGCATCCAAGCGATCCAAGGTTTGCATCGCCACTTGCTCACTGTTGATAAAGGCATGGTTCATCAACAAATGATCTGCCAACCCTGAATAATGCTGCGGTAAGCGACCATTTTTCATAATATTGGTCGGCACCAATGTGGGACAAAGTACATTTATACGAATGTGGGCATTGCGGAGTTCTGCAGAAAGTGTTTCCGAGAGTGACAGCACACTCGACTTGGTCACGTTATAGGCTGTCATTTCAGGAGCAGCGGTAAACCCCGCAGCCGATGCCACATTAATAATGGCACCAAAACCTTGCTGCTTAAATTTAGGCACAAAATAATGACAACCATGAATGACTCCCCACAAATTGACCTGCATACACCACTGCCAATCCTCCAGACTCAGCTCATCAAATTTTCCACCCAAACCGACACCTGCATTGTTAATCAGCAGCGTTGCGGGATGTCCCATCAGTTGTTCAGCTTGCTCCGCCAAGGTTTGAACTTGCTCTGCGCAACCCACATCACATTGCACTGCAAAAGCAGCGGTCTGATATTGGGTTCGAATCAGTGCCACCGTTTGCTCGGCAGCACTTAAATTAATATCTGCACAAACCACTGTGCCGCCACGACGAGCAAGTTCGAGTGCAAAACTGCGCCCAATTCCACTTCCTGCACCCGTCACAACTGCGTAGGCGTGCTGACTAGGCTTTGTTCTTTTTTCCCATATTGTCATTTTGAATGCTCCTCTGGCTTAAGAGCGTAAACTAGGGATAAATTCCCTTGTGAAGTAAGGCGTCAAAATGCCATGTTCAGGATATAATAATTTTTCTTTGTAATAGCTTAAATAAGCTGAAGTATCATGATCATTCGGATGAAAGTTCGGACGTAAATAATCAAAAATATGTCGCATGGTGCTGCCATAAACACCATCTTTCAGTCCAAAAATCAGCGCGATGCTATACGGCATTTCCTTCCAATAACTCAAGCGAATCAAATTTTTGGGGCGTCGATAAAATGGCACCAGTAATGAGGCGAATGAGATCAGCACCAAAATCGTGATCAGTGCTGGAAAAAAGCCTGCAATTCGTAATGCATAATTATTTGAAAGTGACTGAAACACATCATAGGCAATATCTTTATGTTCAGACTCTTCGAGCATATGCCACATCCAGATGGCACGTTGCTTTTCATCCTGAGAATGAAAAAAGATGTCTTCATGTTTCATCATATATTCCGCCAATACCGCAGTAAAATGCTCAATACCTGCCATTAAAGACAGCTTCATGGGCTGCGGTAAGCGGTTAAACCCATAATCAAACACCCACCCTGCCCATGTACGAAACAGTTGCACAGGAAAATCTAAACCTACCAGCGCATCATTCAATTCATTGTGCATTTTGGAATGGATGGCTTCTTGACCAATCAAGGCGGTGACCCGCTGCTTGAGCAATGGATCTTGGATCAATTCACGGTGATAACGTGCGGTATCAATCACCAAATCTTCTCCAAACGTCAGAAAAATGGAGAGTGATGCAAAATAAGCACTGGCCAACTCTGCATTTAAATAAAATTTGGGATCTAATGTTTTAGCATCGAAGTCAAACCGCATATGCCGAATCGGTATCATGGGTGACTGTTTTAAGCCATCAAAGTGTGGACCAGAAAATACATGGCTCAATGTATTTTTAAGTGGTGAAATGAATTGCATGACCATTCCTTATTTTTCTACTGTAACGGCAACTTTGGGGTAGCACGTATGAGGTATTTGCATACGCTTACAGTAAAAAACTAAGGCAGCCCATTTAAGTTTCCATTAGCAATTCGAGTCATTTGATTTGCAATTTCTGCCTTTCCTGAGGTTTGTCCGACAGTTTCCTGACAGAATTATCTACACAGGACAAAATCACGCTTTAGATGCCAAGAACGGAATACACTGTTCATAAGCAACGCAGTCCTGACCCTGTGCTTTTTTAATAAAATAGTCCTGCACCATTTGCGCCTGTTGTTCTATTCCATAATGCAAAAATAATTTACCCCGCTCTAACACATAAGCATAACGGCGATCAAACAATGCCTTACGGACCACGGCAATGCCTTGTTGATATTGCCAGACATGGGTCATCTCATGCATAAACCACGACTGTAAACGAAGCGAACACTTGGAGAAGTCCTGACAGTAATTTTGCTGATGAAAATAGATGTGTCCATTCGGACTCATAGCATAATTTTTCAATATGGCTTTATGCGCAACAATCTGCACCTGATCGAGCTGAATCGTGTCTGCAAAAATACTGCGTACCAAATTTTTTTCACCTTCAGTCAATGGACGCTGCGCTAAAACCCCGATGCGCTTAATGCTCTGAATCAGCGTTGAAAAGTATTGCGCCATATCTTTAACCATTTCAGTGAAATATCCATAAAACTGCATATCCAATTATGCTGTGCTTTTCTAAATGCAAATAAGAATTTTTTTTGGATTTATACACTACATTTGTCGCAATTCGTATATAGTATCAACGCAAATATTTATTCTTTGTTTTGTCGTTGATTACACAGCACTGACCCAATAACGATTAAAAAAATCAGTGGTCTGTGTACACATCCCTATAGCTTTAGGATTAAGTTGGAATGAAAAGTTTTAAAATTGCCCTAGCACAATTCTCTCCGCACATTGGCAATATCGAAGCAAATGCTGAAAAAATGCAACAATTGGCAAACGAAGCCAAAAAGCAAAAATCAGATTTAATCATCTTCCCTGAATTATCAACCATTGGTTACCCAGCAGAAGACTTACTGTTACGCCCGAGCCTATCTAAACGTACCCAACAAGCCTTTGAGCAACTCAGCCAAGTCAAAGACATCGTGATGGTGTTTGGTTTTGTGAATCAAACTGAAGATGGTCAGCGTTATAACTCTGCCGCAGTGATGAAAGACGGTAAGATTCTGGGCATTTACAATAAACAAAACCTGCCAAACTATGGCGTGTTTGATGAAAAACGTTATTTCAACGAAGGGCATCAGCACTTGGTGTTTGAATACCTAGGTCATAAGTTCGGTTTACTGATTTGTGAAGATATCTGGTCACTCAATACCGTTCAGCAATTGGCTCAACTCAATGTTGAAACCGTGTTGGTACTGAATGCTTCTCCTTATGAAGTCGGCAAGCCGCAGCACCGCATCAACACCATGCAAGAATTGGCAAAACAGTTAAATATCCATTTGGTTTACGCTAACCAAGTGGGTGGTCAGGACGATTTGATTTTTGACGGCACCAGTTTTGTGATTAACAAAGATGGCGCCGTTGCTCTGCAAGCACCAAGCTTCCAAGAAGCCTTGTTCTATACAGACTATATTGCTGAACATCAAAGCTACAAAATTGCTGAAAGCAGCCCAACACTGGATACCATGGCTGAGATTTATCAAGCATTGGTGATGGCAACCCGTGACTATGTACAACGCTCTGGTTTCCCTGGTGTGATTTTAGGTCTATCAGGTGGGATCGACTCTGCCCTAACGCTTGCAATTGCAGCAGATGCGATTGGTGCAGACAAGGTACAAGCAGTGATGATGCCTTATACCTACACCTCTCAAATCAGCGTAGAAGATGCAGCAGCTCAAGCCAAGACCATGGGGATTACCTTTGGTATTGCCGAAATCAATCCGATTGTAAACAGCTTCATGCAAACATTGTATCCATTCTTTGGCAATGCCCCTGCGGATGCCACGGAAGAAAACCTACAAGCACGTGCACGTGGTACCTTGTTAATGGGCTTATCCAATAAGTTCGGTAACCTTGTACTGTCTACAGGCAACAAATCTGAACTTTCTGTCGGTTATTGCACCCTCTACGGCGATATGGTGGGTGGCTTTGTGGTACTGAAAGATGTGTACAAAACCATCGTGTTTGAATTGGCGAAATACCGTAACAGCATCTCTGAAACCCCTGTGATTCCAGAGCGTGTGATTACCCGTCCACCTTCTGCTGAATTGCGTCCAGATCAAACTGACCAAGATTCTTTACCACACTATGACGTACTGGATGCAATCCTTTACGCCTATATTGAAGAAGACATGAGCCAAGATGACATTATCGCCAAAGGCTTTGATGCTGAAGTGGTGAAGAAAGTGATTCGTTTGGTCGACTTCAATGAATATAAACGCCGCCAAGGTGCAATTGGTCCACGTATCAGCTCACGTGCCTTTAGCCGTGAACGTCGTTACCCAATCATTAATGGTTGGAAAGCTGGTGTCTAAGCACTAATCAGAATATAAAAGCCCAAACATCTGTTTGGGCTTTTTTATGGATCATTTTTAGACTATATTTTTCAGGCACAAAAAAAGAGACCAAGCTGAGAGCTTGGTCTATAAAAATGGTGGCTATGACGAGACTTGAACTTGTGACCCCCGCATTATGAGTGCGGTGCTCTAACCAACTGAGCTACATAGCCGTAAACTGTGTGCGCATTATCTAAATTTCATGTCTATGCGTCAAGCCTTTTTACACTTGAATGTTCAGAGTTTGTACAACCAGTTAAACTCACTATAAAAACTAGCCTTAACTGTATATTTTTCATCACTTTATCAGTCTAAAAAACACAGATACCTTCGCCGCTTTTATATTTTTCGACAGTTATTCAGACACAGCTCCAATATCCACATCCATGACTAGGTGGAGCTTTATTACTGCCCTATAGGCATAGCAACAACAAGGAAGATCGGTATCAAAAACAGCAGCATGGACTGAACACTAGACACATGGCAATGAAAAAATGATCAAAGCGCTTTTAGGATGATTCTGAATATTTTAACCGTGCGATTGAACAGGTTATTTTGAAAAGGATCCAACCAGAAATTTTAGACAAAAAAAATCACGTTATAGGAACGTGATTTATAAAATGGTGGCTATGACGAGACTTGAACTTGTGACCCCCGCATTATGAGTGCGGTGCTCTAACCAACTGAGCTACATAGCCGTAAACTGTGCGCGCATTATGTTGTTTTATTTACAGTACGTCAAGTACCTAATGCGCTTAATTGATCAAAATTTGGTGAAGTGAGCCGATAAGCCGGGTTCTGTCGTGAACGATCATTCCTCTAGGCGTACAATCACTCATACGCTCCAGCGACCTACCCGGATCCAGCATGGGCCATGCCTAAAGGATCCCTATTTGGTCTTGCTTCCGGTGGGGTTTACCATGCCATGAACTGTTACCAGTCATGCGGTGCGCTCTTACCGCACCCTTTCACCCTTACCTCCGATTCCGATTGCTCGAAACCATAATGAAGGCGGTCTACTCTCTGCTGCACTTTCCGTCGGCTCACGCCGCCCAGGCGTTACCTGGCACCTTGCCCGTTGAAGCCCGGACTTTCCTCCCCTGCTTTAGTCACGGAGACCTCCACAGCAGCGATCGTCTGGCTCACTTCGAAGGCGCATCTTATCAAATTTAAAAACTATTTGCTTGTGCTTTTTTGAGCAATTAAACGTTGATACTTTTCCAGCAACTGTTCTTGAGTTTCCGCATGATTCGGATCTAAGGGAATACAATCCACAGG
This sequence comes from Acinetobacter sp. NigerLNRRAM0016, assembly GCF_054112845.1. Taxonomy (NCBI): domain Bacteria; kingdom Pseudomonadati; phylum Pseudomonadota; class Gammaproteobacteria; order Moraxellales; family Moraxellaceae; genus Acinetobacter; species Acinetobacter sp. NigerLNRRAM0016. The sequence continues at coordinate 131,575 of NZ_JBSYVT010000004.1, read as the reverse complement.
ACAGAACAACTGACACTGTGGCTGATCATGATGTCCCACACATTCGGTACATAAGTCTGGGTTAATTTCGTAAATCAATTCACCCATATAAATCGCTTCATTGGGGCAAACAGGTTCACAAACATCACAATTGATGCATTCATCGGTTATATATAAAGACACTCTACCAACCTTGTTGATGCTTCTGCTCAAAAGCTTTGACCACCGCTTCAGGAACGAATTTGGTGACATCGCCTTTCAGACGAGCAATTTCACGAATTAACGTGGAAGAAATAAATGAATATTGTTCAGATGGGGTCAAAAACACTGCTTCAAAGCGTGAATCTAACTGACGGTTCATATTAGCCAATTGGAACTCATATTCAAAGTCCGAAACTGCACGCAATCCACGTAATACCGCAGTCGCATTCTGTTCACGGAAAAAGTTCACCAATAAACCATCAAATCCCACAAATTCTACATTGGGTAAATGGCTCAGAGAAGCTTGAGCTAAGGCCACGCGTTCTTCTAGTTTGAACAATGGATTTTTATGATGTCCAATCGCAATGGCTACCACCACCTCGTCGAACATTTTTGATGCACGCGTTACAAGGTCGACATGCCCATTGGTAATTGGATCAAATGTTCCTGGATAAATTACGCGAGTTTTAGACATCCATTTGTACTCTGATTCATTTTATTGGGAGGTATTTTAACAAAATCTGATTTTATTAGCGAAGAAACTGCATAAATTTGAAAAATCTTCACTATTCGTTCAAAACTATTCTACTGTTTCCACTTTCACCCAATCGCTGCGCATCCTTTATCGCTCTATTTGATTTAGATTAAATCTTACTGATTCGATTTAAGAATTGTCAGTAAGGTCATGTTGGGGCACAATAGTCATAACTTTGGAAGTAACTGATTATGGCGAAAGCAACTGTAGTTAAAAAACATAATGGCGGTACGATTGCCCAAAATAAGCGTGCCCGTCATGATTATTTTATCGAAGAAAAATTTGAAGCAGGACTGTCCTTACAAGGTTGGGAAGTAAAGTCCTTACGTGCTGGTCGCATGACCCTGACGGAAAGTTATATTCTGTTTAAAAATGGCGAAGCCTATTTATTTGGCGCGCAAATTCAGCCTTTATTGTCTGCATCGACCCATGTGGTGCCTGAAGCCACACGCACGCGTAAATTATTGCTGAATCGCAATGAAATTGCCAAATTACTCGGTGCCGTGAATCAAAAAGGTTTCTCTTGTGTACCTTTGGCATGTTATTGGAAAGGCCCTTTGGTCAAGCTTGAAATTGCTTTGGTGAAAGGTAAACAACTACACGACAAACGTGCCACTGAAAAAGACCGTGATTGGCAGCGTGACAAAGCCCGCCTGTTCCACAAATAATAAAAAACCTCCACTTGGAGGTTTTTTAATGACTCATCTTTTAATAATCGGCTTTTAGTTCGACCAAATATTTTCCGAACTTGCGTGCCGTTTCCAAGTCACCTTCTGGTGGTGTGATTTCCACACTGGCATTATCGGACTGGGTCATTAATCCTAAAAAGCTAGACATACGGTTAATATCTTGCTGGCTACGACCTGTCGGCATAAACGGCAAACCTGCCCATAACATGCCGTGTTGCATGGCAAATAAGTTAATCTGCTGCAAGACCGCCAACTTATCACCACTTAAACCACCACCATTGGTAAAGCCTGCAGCGAGTTTGCCTTGCCAAGCACGTGCTAACCAACGCTTAGATGAATCTTCCATAAACTGTTTCAGTGCCGAGGTCAGGCTGCCCATATAGGTTGGACAACCCATAATAATGATATCCGCCTGATCCAACAGTTCCCATTGCACTGCTGCTACCGAAATCAGATGCACATCTGCACCCGCCTGTTCTGCACCTTGCGCAATATATTGAGCCACTTTAGCCGTATGCCCATAAGGACTATGATAAACCACACAGACATGAACAGGAGCAGCAGAAACGAGATCAGTAACAGACATGGAAACTTTTAAAACCAAATAATTCAGTCAAGTTTAACACTTTTACTTGATTTGAGGCGAGCACATCAACAATGAAATCGCCCGAGTCAAACAGAAGAAACCAGCTTATTTGATGAACACAAAAGTTGCCATACGCCCAGTCTTGGCATTACGGCGATAAGAATAATATTCATCCTTTTGTCGATAGGTACACTGGTCACCCCCCAAAATCTTGGTGACACCATGCTGCTGTAAAATATAACGTGCGATCGCGTATAAATCTGCCATGTATTTCCCCTGTTCTTTCGAAGGTTCAAAAGCAGAATCGAGTGCAGCATATTTACTACAGAAAGTTTGTTTGACTTCAGCCCCCACTTCAAAACAAGGTTGACTGATGGCAGCCCCCAACCATGCCCATGCAGGCGGATGTTGCATCGCTGCAATGGTGTTTTCCACAATGCCATTCGCCAGCCCGCGCCAGCCAGCATGCAGATTGGCAACTTCAGTGGCTTCAGCATCACCCAGTACAATCGGCAAGCAATCTGCGGTCATCATCATTAAGGCATGCTGTTTACGTTGTGTCACCAAACCATCGCCTTCCAATGCCTCGAAGCGGATTTGCTCATTCACGGTATGACAAATGGTGCTATGTGTTTGCGTCATCCACGTAATTTTATCTACACCAAAGGCTGAAAACTCTTGTAGCAACCACATACGGTGCTGTTGCACCCGCTTCGCATCATCCTGTACATGCAATGCCAGATTAAAACCTGCCAATTCAGGTTTATCCGACGCCAAGGCATGCTCGTGATGTACTCGGGTTTGCCCTACACAGATCCCCTCTGGCAATCCTTGAACAAATTGCATGTTGAATTCCTTATTATAAAATCATCTTTCTTCACGGTATTGCTTGTAATAAGTGTATACCGTGAAGTTATTTCTAGTCAGAGACTTAATAGGCGGCATCTTCGCTACGTAACACATCAACCAATGCTGCAAAATCTTCCGCCCACGGCGCTTCAAACATCATGTCTTTGCCCGTACGTGGGTGAACCAGTCCCAACTTTGCTGCATGTAAGGCCTGACGTTTAAAGGCACGTAAAGTGTCATTCAGCAATTCAGACGCCCCCGCAGGTACGCGAACACGCGGCATATAAACTTGGTCGCCAACCAGTCCAAAACCGATATAAGAGAAATGCACACGAATTTGATGAGTACGACCTGTTTCCAGACGTGCTTGTACACGCGTGAAATGCTGAAAACGCTCTTTCACGTTGTAATGCGTCACTGCATCTTTACCACCAGGCAATACCGTCATTTTCACGCGATCAACAGGGTGGCGTTTAATTGGCTCATCAATGGTACCGCCAGCAATCATGTTGCCATAAACGATCAAATCATAAACACGATAAACCGTTTTTTTCGCCAATTGCTTGCTCAGTGAGAATTGCGCTTCTAAGTTTTTCGCCACCACCAATAAGCCACTGGTATCTTTATCAATACGATGGACTAAACCTGCACGTGAAAGTTCAGCCGATTTTGGATAGTGGTAAAGCAATCCATTGACTAAAGTTCCCGTGGTATTCCCTGCACCTGGATGTACCACCATGCCTACAGATTTGTTAATGACAATGATGTCATCATCTTCATAAACAATGTTTAAAGGAATGTTTTCAGGCTGACTGGTGGTCTGTGCTTCCAACTCTACATCCAGAGTAAGTAGCTCATTTCCTTCACATTTGTACTTTGGCTTCACAGTGTTACCATTTACCAACAAATGCCCATCCTTCAGCCACTGCTTGAGTTTTTCACGCGAAAAGTCACTCCAAACATTGGCAGCCACCTGATCAATACGTTGCCCGATATAGCTTTCATCCAATTGAAATTGCAACGATAAACGTGTTGCAGTTGCATCGGAAGTATGGTTATCTGCTTCGTCTGTTTCTTCAAGTAAATTGAAATCAGTTTCTGCAAAATTTGTATCAGTAGATTGTGCTTGGGTCATTTGATCATTCAAACAAAAGTGGTTTAATAGCGCAATTGTAGCTCATTGCCCGTATTAACAGAGGAATTTTTATGTCGCTGCCACGTTATAAAATTACAATGCTCGTTCTTTCTTTAGGCATTGCATCGGCAATGGTGGGCTGTAGCAGTAATCCAAAAAAAGAAGTGGTAGATACAGGCCCACAATTAAGTGAGCAAGTGTATATACAAAAAGCTGAGAAAGCCTTAGATAATGGTCAATATACTGATGCTGCCAAGTACCTAGAAGCGATTGATACTTACTACCCGACTGGCGATTATGCACAACAAGCTCAACTTGAATTGTTGTACACCAAATTCCAGCAAAAAGATTATGAAGGCACCATTAGCCTTGCCGAGCGTTTTATTCGCTTAAATCCACAGCATCCAAATGTGGATTATGCCTACTATGTTCGCGGTGTAGCGAACATGGAACAAAACTATGATGGTTTAATGCGTTATACCTCATTAAAGCAATCACACCGTGACACCAGCTACTTAAAACTGGCTTACCAAAACTTTGTCGACTTCATCCGCCGTTATCCATCTAGCACGTATGCCGTAGATGCAGCACAACGTATGAAATATATCGGCAATGAATTGGCTGAAAGTGAAATGAACGTGGCGCGCTTTAACATTAAGCGTAAAGCGTGGTTAGCTGCGGTAGAGCGTTCACAATGGGTGATCGAACACTATCCACAAACCCCGCAAATTCCAGAAGCGCTAGCAACTGTGGCTTATGGCTATGAGCAATTGGGTGACCAAGCGACAGCACAACAATATGTAGATGTATTAAAGCTGAACTATCCAAACTTGGTGAAATCTGATGGCAGCGTCAATTTACGTGCGGCACGTAAAGAAGGCAGCTGGGTCAACCGCGCAACATTCGGTGTCTTTGGTCGTGAAGAACAAAGCAACATCGAAACACCAAAAACGGCTGCACCCGCTGAGCAACGTAGCTTAACCAACCGCATGAGTTTCGGTTTACTGGATCGACCAGCAACGACAACTGAAACACCTGCTTCAGGTGCGGCTGCCGAATAAACTCGCAACTCATCGTGCAATTTATTCAAGGGCAAGTTATCATACTTGCCCTTTTATATTGGGTATTGGGCTTGATCAGGTTGGTCAAACCATATACAAATAAATAGTGTTCTTTTGCAAAGCATGGATTTATCCAGATCTCGCTTTGTATTTTCTTTTTGTTGCACCAATCACGATAACGACTATGGCCATTCCTCAACATACGATAGATCAAATTCTCGATCGAACTGATATTGTCGACTTGATTGGTCAACGCGTGAAACTGAAAAAAACAGGACGCACCTATTCGGGCTGCTGTCCGTTTCATCAGGAAAAATCTCCTTCGTTTCACGTCTATCGTGACAAGCAGTATTACCACTGCTTTGGTTGCCAAGCCAATGGTAATGCCATTCGTTTTCTGATGGACATCGACAATCGTAACTTTGTCGATGTGATGAAAGACCTGTCCAGTCAAACAGGCATTGAACTCCCTAAAGACAATCAAGATTCCAAGCGTCTCTCTTACAAACGCGAAGCCAAAGCTGTTGCTGAGCCGCCAAAGACAGCGCCTGTTGCCCCTGTCCAATCGCCTGCTACAACTGAGCTGCCGATTGATCACGACCCTTTTGAAGAGTTTCGTAATGTCGATGATCCGTTTGCCCAGTTTGAACCGTTTCAAGAGTTTCATGAAGCTCCAGCGCAAGATGGTAATCTCTATGACTTACTGGAAAATGTGGCACAGTTTTACGAGCGCCAATTGCCACAAAGCCAAAGTGCGCAACACTACTTTAGACACCGTGGTTTAGGTGCAGAAACGATACAATTCTGGCGTTTAGGCTATGCACCTGAGGATTGGCAACATCTGGAAAAGGCCTTTCCCCAAGATGTTCAAGGCTTAAAATTACTGGGTTTAATCCGTACCAGTGACAAGGGACGCGATTTTGACTTATTACGTGATCGGGTGATTTTCCCAATTCGTGATGCCAAAGGTCGTGTGGTCGGTTTTGGTGGTCGTGCCCTGAATGATGAAATTAAACCGAAATACATCAACTCGCCAGATTCCGAAGTCTTTCATAAAAATCAGTTACTGTATGGACTGTATGAAGGACGCAAGCAGAAAGCTCAAGACTGGCTGATGGTTGAAGGCTACATGGATGTCATAGCATTACAACAAAATGGCATTTATGGCGCGGTTGCAACCTTAGGAACTGCGAGTAATACCGAGCATTTAAATATTCTGTTTAAACAGAATAACCGTATTACCATTGCCTTTGATGGTGATGCTGCTGGTCAAAAAGCAGCACGACGCACTTTGGAAATTGCACTTCCGCTGTTAAATGATGGTCGTGAACTCAAGTTTTTTGTCCTGCCGAATGATCATGACCCAGATTCTCTGATCCGACGTGAAGGCTTGGAAAATTTCCAACGCCTCTTACAGCAAGCGCCTTTGCTTTCTGACTTTGTATTTGCGCATTTAACTCAAAATCAGGACATCAGCAGTCCTGAAGGTAAAAGTCTGGTGATGGCAGAACTGCGCCAACTGACTGAACTGCTCCCTCAAAAAGGCTCCTTCCGTTATCTGTTGAATCAGTCCTTTAAAGAAAAACTGGGTTTTGGAAAGCGCTGGACACCGCAACTGAGTAATGATGCATCGTTATCTTTTAACATTCGCACCAAAGATGAAGATTTCGCCATCGCGATTTTAATGCACCATCCCTTTTTATATATTCATTTTGAAACGTTGCGGGCATTTGTGCCGAGCAATGAATTACTTTCGCATATCTTAACTATTCTGAATCGAATTTTTGATAATTTGCCTGATGATCAAGAACTGGCTACGTATTATGTACTCGGTGCTTGCAGCACTTACGGTTTAGAAATTGCCGATATTATGCGACGCACTAATATTGAAGTGCTGACGCATGCGCCTGAAATGGCAGATAAACTGGCGACTGAATATGCTTTGGCTTTGCAGGAAAAATATTTACGTCAGAAATTAAAAGATCCAAACTCATTGCTTGAATCGCGTAATTTACGCCAACAACTCAATGAACTGACCAAGAAAATCGGACTGCGCTTATTATCTTAAGTCATCGAAAAAACGATTATTTTTTAGCTTTACGACGATGCTCGATCACATAAGCAAGGCTTTGTTGGAGCTGTTCAAAATAGGCGGGATCTTCTGCCTTGGCTGCATCACGCAGGACAATCGAAGTTGGATGTAACAGCTTTTGGGTTAGACGATGGGCAAATTCTTGCATAATCTGTGCGGCATTTTCGCCTTTTTGTAAGCGCGCTAATGCCAATTGTAATTCTTCTTGTTGTAATTCATGCCCGTGTTCACGGTATTGATGAATGGTTGCACCTGCTTCATTCACGCGTTCATGAGTAATCAGCTCTACAGCTAGCTGATTTACCATCACCTCGGCTTCAACCGCCGCTTGGCGACGTTGTGCCAGATTTTCATCAATCACAGACTGTAAATCATCGACCCCGTAAAGATAGACTCCATCCAAAGATTCTACTTTAGGCTCGATATCGCGTGGTACAGCTAAATCCACCAACAACATTTGCTGATAACGACGTTTCTTTAACGCACGTTTGACATCCTGATAAGAAATCATCTGATGTAAACTACCCGTACAACTTGAAATCACATCTGCACGGTATAAGTTTTCAGCTAACGCAGCAAAATCAATAATTTCAACATCAACTTGATGGGCAATTTCTTGTGCCAACAGTTCAGCACGTTCGCGGGTACGGTTACAAATCAGGACTTTACCGACACCCATCTCTGCCAAATGCTTCGCCACCAAGCTATTCATTTCACCAGCTGCGACGATCAACACGGTCATTTTTTCAGGCTGGCTAAAGACTTGTAAGGCCAATTGCGCAACCGCATACCCCATTGAAACGGCATGGCTGCCCACCGCAGTTTCAGAACGGACACGTTTTGCCGCATAGAAGGCATATTCAAAAATTCGGTTTAAATTACCTGAAACGGTATGCGCATCTTTTGCCAGAGAGAGTGCAGATTTTACTTGCCCTAAAATTTGCGGTTCACCCAACATGAGCGAATCAAGCCCGCTGGCAACCCGCATTAAATGCGTAACGGCTTGTGCATCTTCATAACGATAAACATGATTGACCAGTTGTTTGACATCAAGATCATTTGCTTGGGCGAGCCAATTTAATACCATATCTGCATTTTCGGATATGGCATAAACTTCGGTGCGGTTACACGTCGAGACCACCACTAAATCGTTTAATTCAGTGTTGTGACTTTGCTGGGCAAGCAATACACTCAGCTTTTCAGCATTAAATGCAATTTGCTCACGCAACTCTACTGACGCGGTTTGATGGTTGACCCCCAATGCAAAGAAAGACATATCAAATCATCAATTCACTAAATTTATGCTATTGTGCAACATCGGTGTCATAAAAAGCATTACTTGGATCAAGAAAAAATTGCGTCAAACATACAGCCGTATGAACGGCACGACGATAAAGCAGTATTCTACCACATTCTTACTGCTTGGTAGCATGGCTTCTGGTACTCATGTAAGAGCATCGGAGGCAGTTTATCATGCAAATTCAAATAATAATGCCATAAAACAAAGCATGATTGCCGAATTCGCTTTGGCTTATCACGATATTCCAACTGCCTTGCATAATTACACGGTACTTGCGATTCGCAGCAACTCCACTTTGGTCAAACAGCGTGCCTTAAACATTGCGCTAGAACAAGATGACTTAAAAGCTGCACTCGATATTGCCACGCACTGGGTGGTGCAAGAACCTGAAGATGTGCCTGCATTATTTTATTTATCACATATTGCCTTAAAAGCACATGAATATGAACTGGCTGCGGAAACACTGGATAAAATTCTCAACATTGATCCGAATGCAGACTTAGAACAAATCTTGGCAGGTATTTCCCCTGAAACGCAGAGTGATCGTGAAGAGCTACTCAAAACTTTATCGGCCAGTCAGGAAAAAGACAATCCTTCTATTTTAGTGCTGATTGCAGGTTTAGAAGCGCAAAATGCGCAATATGAGCAAGCATTGCTGACCGTAAACCGTGCCTTGCGTAAACGTCCTAAAGTCACGGGCTTTATCCTGATGAAAGCGAACTTACTGAATGCATTAGGCAATCAGGAAGAAACGCTAAAATGGTATGACAAATCCAGTCGTCGGCATCGGGACAATCTCGAAGTGCGTCTTGCAGAAGTGAAATATCTGATTAAAGTCAATCAATCCGATATCGCGCTAAAAAGACTGGAAAGTATTTTAAAAAGCTGGCCAAAACAGGAAGAAGCCCTGTTTCTTGCAGGCTTAACCAGTATCGACTTAAAGCAATATGAAGATGCGGAAAAATATTTGGTCGAGTTGCGCTATTCCGCACAGTATCAAAATGATGCCTATTACTATTTGGCAGTCAATGCAGAACGGAAACAGCATTTTGAAACGGCCAAAGCTTACTATCGCTTGGTAGATGGCAGCCTCTACCCTGTGTCTAGACGCAGCATGATCAATATCTACGCCCAGCAGGACAAATTACAGGATGCCTTGCGCTTTTTGACTCAAGAACGGGTTAATTATCCACAACATGCTAGTTTTTTATATCAGGCACAAGCAGACATTTTAAAGCGCATGAACAACAATAAGGCGGCACGTCGCTTATTGGATGAAGCCATTAAGAACCTGCCAGATGATCCTGACTTGATTTATGCCGAAGTACTCTTACTCGATCCCTTTCAAGATCGGGTCAAGTTGGAACAACTGTTGAATCGCTTGCTGGAAATTGAACCGAATAGCCCCACTTATTTGAATGCTTATGCCTATACCTTGGCACTGCAAAATCGACGTCTGGATGATGCACGGCATTATGTCGAACTGGCATTAGAGTACACCCCAGATCAGGCTTCGATTTTGGATACGCTGGGCTATATCACCTATTTGCAGAACGATTTCGAGACTTCAGCGCAAGTACTGGGTAAAGCCTACACATTAAGCAATAGTGTTTCGATAGGCGTACGATATGCCAAGGCCTTATATATGCAAGGAAAAATTGCAGAATTTAGCGCGGTGTTACAACAACTCAAACAAAAACATCCAAATGATCCTCAATTGGAACAACTGAATTCGTTACTGTTACCTGAACAAATGAAAAAGAGCTAATTGATTTTGATGCGTGTATTTTCCAAAGTCGGTCTGACCGTATTGACCAGCAGTGTTTTATTCCTTACGGGTTGTCAGCAATTTACCAAACCGCAAATTCCTGCGGAAAGTCCAAATGCTGCCGAACAGAATAATTTTAATTTGCAAGGCAAAATAGGTGTACGCACGCCGCAACAGTCTGGGAGTGCCTTTTTTACTTGGCAGCAACAACAGCAAGAATTTGATATTGAGCTGAGTGGCATTCTGGGCGTAGGTAAAACCCAAATTACAGGCAAACCAGGCGCTGTGAGCCTGAACAGTGCCAAAACAGGACTGATTCAAGCAGCGACGCCCGAAGAACTTCTGGAACAGGCAACAGGCTGGCAAGCACCGATTACCCATTTAGTGGATTGGGTGCAGGCGCGACCAGCTACTTTACAAGCACAAATCAATAAAGATGCCAGCAATCGCCCTCAACAAATCATTGAAGATGGCTGGCAAGTCGATCTCAGTTATAACGATACAGCTCAACTGCCAAACAAATTAGTTCTTAAACAAGAACTTGAATCTGGCAAAGAAAATCGTATTACAATGCTCATTCAAAACCGTTAATTCTGGCTGGCTATGATTCGCGTACCCTCTCCTGCAAAACTTAACCTGTTTTTACACATCACGGGACGTCGTGAAAATGGGTATCACGAGCTACAAAGTATTTTTCAGCTGATTGATTTATATGATTGGCTGGAATTTAAGCCCCTGCAGGAAGACCACATTCAGATTGATGGCTTAAATAACGTCGATCTTGAGCAAAATTTAATTTACAAAGCCACACAGATGCTAAAACCCTTTGCCCAGCATCTCACAGGCTTAAAGATTAAAATCGAGAAAAACATTCCCATGGGTGCTGGATTAGGCGGTGGATCTTCGAATGCAGCGACCACCCTGATTGTAGTCAATCAACTTTGGCAATGTGGATTAAGCATTGAACAACTGGCAGAGCTGGGTGTGAAACTCGGTGCCGATGTGCCTATTTTTGTCCATGGTCAAAATGCATGGGCAGAAGGCATTGGTGAACACTTAACATTCATAGACTTAGATCAAAAACAATACATTGTGCTTAAACCTGACTGTTTTATCAGCACTCAACTGCTTTTTTCACAAAAAACATTGACAAGAAACACGAAGCCATCTAAATTCTGCGCCTATCAGATAAAGCCATCTGACTTTAGAAATAACTTTGAGCCTCTGGCAAGAAGCTTATATCCTGAAGTCGATGTAGCGATGCAATATTTAGATCAGTTCGGTGTTGCAAAACTTACAGGTACAGGTGCTTGTGTTTTTACTGAAGTAACTGCTGAAATGCACGTTAATGAAATTCTTAAGCATTCGCCTTGTAAAGCTTACTTGGTCAATAGTTTAAATGAATCTCCATTACGTCATTTTAAAGTTCAATAGGGGCGTCGCCAAGTGGTAAGGCAGCGGGTTTTGATCTCGCCATCCGTTGGTTCGAATCCAGCCGCCCCTGCCAATTTCACCTGTAGATGTATGTATTAGGGGCGTCGCCAAGTGGTAAGGCAGCGGGTTTTGATCTCGCCATCCGTTGGTTCGAATCCAGCCGCCCCTGCCATATACACACATCAAACTTAGGGGCGTCGCCAAGTGGTAAGGCAGCGGGTTTTGATCTCGCCATCCGTTGGTTCGAATCCAGCCGCCCCTGCCAATTTCAAGTTTTAAAAGACAGAATAGCGTTTTTGATCTTCTTGTCATTTCACCTTGACATGAATATGCAAAAATATTAAAATTCTGCCGCATTAGGGGCGTCGCCAAGTGGTAAGGCAGCGGGTTTTGATCTCGCCATCCGTTGGTTCGAATCCAGCCGCCCCTGCCATCTATTTTCAAACATACCAACCGCCAAGGGTGCTTCATGCCCAATCTTGTCGTTTTTAGTGGAACTGCTCATCCACAATTCGCTCAAAAAGTCGTAAGCCATTTGCACATTCCTTTAGGTGCAGCATCAGTTTCTACCTTCTCTGATGGTGAAATTGCTGTTGAAATCACTGAAAATGTTCGTGGTAAAGACGTATTTATCGTACAACCTACTTGCGCCCCTACCAATGATAACCTGATGGAAATCTTAGTAATGGCTGACGCATTACGTCGTGCAAGTGCTGGTCGTATTACTGCTGTCATTCCTTACTTCGGTTATGCGCGTCAAGACCGTCGTCCTCGTTCATCACGTGTTCCAATCACCGCAAAAGTTGTAGCAGATATGCTAACGACTGTTGGTATTGACCGTGTTGTAATGATTGACCTACACGCAGACCAAATCCAAGGTTTCTTCGATATCCCTGTAGACAACATCTACGGTACACCTGCATTGCTTGCTGACTTACGTCAACAGTCGCATGACAACCTAATGGTTGTTTCTCCAGACGTTGGTGGTGTAGTTCGTGCTCGTGCTGTTGCAAAACAAATGGGTGATATTGATCTTGCGATCATCGATAAACGTCGTCAAAAAGCGAATGAATCACAAGTGATGCATTTGATTGGTGATGTGAAGGGTCGTGACTGTGTCATTGTTGATGATATGGTCGATACAGCAGGTACGTTATGTAAAGCTGCTGATGCACTAAAAACATTTGGTGCACGCAAAGTGGTTGCATATGCAACTCACCCTGTTCTTTCAGGCAAAGCTATTGAGAATTTGAAAAACTCTGTTATCGATGAACTCGTTGTAACAGATACAATTCCATTGTCTGAAGAAGCACAAGCACTTGGTAAGATTCGCCAGGTTTCGGTTGCCGGCATGGTTGCTGAAACAATTCGTCGTATTAACAACGAAGAATCTATTAGCGCAATGTTTGATTCTTATCTATAATATAGCGCTGAATTTTAAAAGCCCTGCCCAGTGCAGGGCTTTGTCTCACTAGGTCGGTCGCAGATCTAGTTTAATTAAACTTAAATTAAGGATGTCTATCATGGCAAACTTCGTATTAAATGCACAAGCACGTGAAGCAGCTAACCAAGGGAAAGGTGCGAGCCGCCGCCTTCGTCACGCTGCACAAGTTCCAGCAATCATCTACGGTGGCAACGCTGAACCTGTAGCTGTTACTTTAGAACTTCGTGAGCTTGTTAAAGCTTTAGAAAACAACGCTTTCTTTGAAGAAATTGTTGAAATCAAAGTTGGCGACAAAGTTGAAAGCGTTAAAATCCAAGCGTTACAACGTCACCCAGCTAAAAACACTCCAATGCACGCTGACTTCAAACGCGCATAAGTGTTTAATGGTGTAAATTAGTGGCTAATATTTCGCTAATTGTTGGTTTGGGCAATCCTGGAAAGGAATATGCCCAAACCCGCCATAATGCAGGCTTCTGGTTTGTAGAACGCATTGCAGACAAATATGGCATTACATTAAAAAACGACCCTAAATTTCACGGAATCAGTGGTCGTGGTAATATCGAAGGTCAAGACGTCCGTCTGCTTTTACCAACAACCTTTATGAACCTTTCAGGCAAAAGTGTTGTTCCCTTCTGCAAATTTTATCAAGTCGCACCTGAAGCAATGTTAATTGCCCATGATGAGCTTGATATGAACCCTGGTGTGATTCGCCTAAAAACAGGCGGTGGTCATGGTGGTCATAATGGACTACGTGACATTGTTCCACATCTTGGTCCAAATTTTCATCGTCTGCGTATTGGTATTGGTCATCCTGGTTCAAAAGAACGTGTCTCTGGGCATGTGCTTAGCAAAGCGCCAAGCAGTGAACAAGGTTTAATGGATGATGCAATTGACCATGCACTCTCACGACTCAAGTTACTCGTGAATGGTGATATCCAGCAAGCAATGAATCAAATCAATGCTTATAAACCCAACTGAATTTATTTGAATTGTTGAACAATCCTTCTTGCCATGTTGCTCATTTCAGAGCAAAATGCGTTTTTTGCCGATTACTGGTTTTGTAAGAAGCGATTGATTTAACCATAAGATAACGGTCTTAGGTCCACTCAGGAGACGCTCGCCATGCTATCTCGTTTATTAAAATGCAAAATTCACCGCGCTGTAGTTACACATGCAGAACTTCACTATGAAGGTTCTTGTGCAATTGATGGTGTGTTAATGGATTTAGCTGGCATTCGTGAATACGAAGAAATCCATGTTTGGAACGTTACCAACGGTAAACGTTTCGCAACTTATGCGATTCGCGGTGAAGACAACTCTGGCATTATCTCTGTCAACGGCGGTGCTGCTCATCAAGCTGATGTTGGTGATCTTGTCATCATTGCAACATTCGGTGCGTTCACAGAAGCTGAAGCAAATGCGCATAAACCACGTTTGGTCTACGCGAACCCAGACAATACAGTAAATCACACTGCAAACTGTATTCCTGTGCAAGTGGCTTAAGATGTAGAAAAAGCTCGCTGATTGCGAGCTTTTTTATTTCCTAAAAAAAACCAAGCTCTCCATCCTATAATTCTCCCCCTTCCTTCAATTCATTGTCTTAGCAATTTAATTGCAAACCTTGTCAGAAATAATCATGACGCTCAAGTTACATGAAAAATCACATTTTCTGTAAATTAGCCTATAATGAACCTACATCGCTTCAGGGCGGGGTGCAATTCCCCACCGGTGGTAATTTCAGTAGGATCAAAATTTCTGCTGATTCAGCCCACGAGCGTGTAGTCTCAACCCTACATGCAGATTTGGTTCAAAGCCAAAGCCGACGGTATAGTCCGGATGAAAGAAGACGACGTCATCAACACCCTTCTTATTGCCTATAGCACAGTAAGATGGTTTTGCTACGAGCCTATTTTCAAATGTCCTGAAATGTTCAATCGTATTTTCAAGTTACGCGAGCGTTTCAATGTCTAGTTTAATTCAACCCGAAATCTTCTTTTCAGCTCTTCCACCTGCTGAACAACGTATTCAACAAGCTTTAGCCGATATCCGCCAAGGTAAACCTGTCTTGGTGATGGACGACTTTGATCGTGAAAATGAAGCTGATTTAATTATTGCTGCGGAAACATTAACGGTTGCGACCATGGCTCGCATGATTCGTGATGGTTCAGGTATTGTCTGCCTTTGCATCACCAATGAACTCGCCGACCATTTAGAATTGCCACCTATGGTGAGTGATAACTCTAGCCAATTCAAAACTGCTTTCACCGTCACCATCGAGGCGGCTCAAGGAGTCACGACAGGCGTTTCTGCACAAGACCGTGTCACCACCATTCAAGCGGCGACCCGTACAGGTGCAATTGCCAGTGACTTGAACCGCCCTGGTCATGTATTTCCCTTGCGTGCACGTGATGGTGGTGTACTTAGCCGCCGTGGACATACTGAAGGAACCATTGATCTTGCCCGTTTGGCAGGACTGAAACCTGCGGGTGTGTTGTGCGAGTTAACCAATCCAGATGGCACCATGGCTTCTGGCATTCAAGTACTGGCTTATGCACAAACCCATCAGCTGACCGTGATTACCATTGAAGAATTGGTACAATATCGCTTGGCTCATCAGATTTAAAAAGAAAATGCCTCAGTCACTGTGCTGAGGCATACTTAAATGCTCATTGGTCCATTTTACTGCGCCACAAGCCCAATCCATACAGTGGCCAGTGATGCTTTGCTTTTAAGTGATGAAGAATATAAGCAATGCCAACCAACACACAGGCACCTAGTGCTACAGGAAACAATAAGAAACTCCAATCATAAGTCACATGAGGTGCCGATAAGAGAATCACCAATGGATTCGGACCTGCTGGGGGATGAATACAACGAAAATATTGCATGCATGCAATTGCTGCACCGACTGAAAAGGCAATAGATAGATAACTCACACCAAACCATTTCAAAAAACATAACCCAATCGCAGCCGAGATCAAATGCCCGAAAATGATGTTTCTGGGTTGTGCCAATGGTGATTGAGATGCCGCATAAAGCAAAACACAACTGGCACCAAAGGGAGCCATAATAAAAAGATGGCCACTCCAAGCGCCCAAACAGAGCAAAACCAAAATGCTCAGACTACCGCCAATAAAACCCAGTACAATCTCCCTCCCTGATGGTGTCGTAGAAAGTTTTTCTTTGCCAGTAAATATGCGCATTTAAATTCCCCTGCTGTTGTTTTCTTCAAGTCGATGGCTTAAAATCAAAATAGTACAGATCTGTACTATTTACAAGGAATAAATATAGATGTCAAAATCTGCACAGAAAATATTGGATACGGCAGAACACTTATTTAACCAGCATAGTTTTTCTGGAGTTGGTGTCGATTTAATTCGCGACCAATCGGGCTGTTCCAAAACCACCATGTATACCTATTACAGCAATAAACAACAATTGGTGATTCAAGTCCTGAAAGCGCGAGATTTAAAGTTTAGACAGAGCCTGTCCACATGTGTACAAGGACACGATAAGCTTGATGCCCTCCATAAAATTTATGATTGGCATATGGACTGGTTTCAAACAGATACATTCAAAGGCTGTCTTTTCATTCGGGCAGTCGCAGAAAGTACTAAACAAGATCAAGCCTTTGTAGAGATTGCGCAACAGCATAAAAGCTGGATCAAAAATTTAATTCACCAACAGGTGATGAGTTTTAAACATGCAGATGAAATCACTGAATTAACTTATAACTTCCTTGAAGCATTGATCAGTCGCTTTCTGGTCGAAGGCTTTGATCTTGTTCAAGCAGAACAAAATAAAGCCTTACTGGATAAGTTAATCAAATGCTTAATGAATGAATGATACAACCCGATTAACTAATGCTGATGTAGATCCCGTAGAGCGCCACAGCAATTAAAATCACCCCACAAAACGCCAATAGATGCTGATACATCTTGGAACGAGAAAAGCGGTTGAACATCAGATAGACAAAGGAGAGCGTGGCAAAATCAAGTGCAATCCAACTGAGCGTTAAAATACCCAGACTAAGGTTCAAATTCGGCGTTATCTGTACAAATTGTGGAAAGAAAGAGGCAAAGAAAATAATGTCTTTAGGGTTGGAAATCGCCACCAGAAAACCCTGCTTAAATCCACCATTGGCAACAGTGCTTGAAGCATTTTCAGCCCCGACATCACCCTGCCAGACTTCTCTTAAAATCTGTATCCCCAAATAAATAATATACAGACAGCCTATAATTTTAACGGCATTAAACCATTGCTCACTAATGGTCAGAAAACCCTTTAGAATCGCAATCGAGGCTGCAATCAGCACCAGAGAAGCAAGATTGGTTCCAAAAATAGTCTGTAAAGCACGACGATAGCCACCTTTTAAACCTGCACTGGCGACCAAAAGCATCACAGGTCCAGGAGTGGCAATCATTATGATTACGGCAAAACAATATAAAAAATATTCAATATAATTCACAAGTCATTACTTTCTTTTATTCAAATTTCAATAGAGTAAAGAGATTAATCCTCTTCCTGATCACGCAATAAACTATGACTGATCCCATCTGCACGCAAAAATGCCAAATCATAACTTGCTGTTGCCAATGCCAACACACGTCGCTCAAATTCTTGCCACAACGCTTTCACTTGTTGCTCGCTAATCCCTAAGCCACTTTCATTGGTAAAATTTTTGTTCTTTTCACAAATTTTGAGCGCATGATATAACTTGCGTCCTTTCGAGGCTTCTGATCGCAACCGCACGCGCTTGGACAGCACAAAGCCTTCCACATGACGTAAATCGGCAAAAGGCAACATCGGAACTAAAATCTGATCCAGTTGAGCATCTAATCGCAGCCAAACCGCATGTTGTTGTTGAGCCGTATAGGTATTCCACTTAATCACTTCATGATTAAAACGACGACACCCCCGACAAACCGCATCACCAAAGACCGTAGAACAACGCCCTGCGCACGGCGTCAGTGAAGCAATCCGACGATCATTACTCAAAATAAGCTCCTGAAATCAGCAAGATACAATCATAAAAACAATGCTTGAAGTTTTTAACAGCTATTAAAAACTGCTCAAGCATCATACCTTTTCTGACCGTATTAAAAAACCATAATTCTTGACGGGTTTTCTCGCATATTGCGGCAATTCGCGCTAAAATACGCGCCTTAAATTTTATCCTTCGTTTATATTTTGGAGTACTCCATGAACGCTACTGTAGAACAGCTTGCACCTGTAGAACAGCAAGCGACCTCTGGTTGGGTGGTTGCCGCACTTTATCAATTTAAAGAAGTTCAAGATCCTGCTGATCTACAACAACGACTTTTAGACTTGGTAAATTCTATCAACCTGTGTGGTACTCTGATTGTTGCAGGCGAAGGCATTAATGGTACGGTTGCAGGTGACCGTGCGGCGATTGATTCTGTACAGCAATTCCTCCTTAACGAAGGCTTTAATGCAATGGAATACAAAGAGTCGCATAGCGCTGACAAGCCATTCCGTAAAATGAAAATCAAACTGAAAAAAGAAATTGTTACGCTGGGCGTCGAAGTTAAGCCACGCGATTTAGTCGGTCACTACCTTGACCCTAAAGAATGGAATGAACTGATTGCACGTGATGACGTGATCCTGATTGATACGCGTAACGATTACGAATTCAAAGCGGGTACTTTCAAAGGTGCAATTGATCCGCAAACTGAAACTTTCCGTGAATTCCCTGAATACGTAAAGCAAAATCTTGAACAACATAAAGGCAAGAAAATTGCCATGTTCTGTACGGGCGGCATTCGCTGTGAAAAATCCACTTCATTGCTTTTACAAGAAGGCTTCGAAGAGGTGTATCACCTTAAAGGCGGCATTCTCAAATACCTTGAAGAAACTCCTGCCGAAGAAAGCATGTGGGAAGGCGAATGTTTCGTATTTGATGGTCGTACTGCGGTTACTCACGGGGTCGAAGAAGGTCAAAACATTAAATGTCATGCCTGTGGCTGGCCTTTGCTTCCTGCTGAAGTGGAAGAATCAAGTTATGAACATGGCGTATCTTGCAAATACTGCGTAGACAAAACTACAGACAAGCAAAAAGATGGCTTCCGTATGCGCCAATCGCAAATTGCTGCTGCAAAACGTAAGCGTCTATAATCGATCCTATCTCGTTTTCATGAGCCTCCCCAGTGGAGGCTTTTTTAATGTTAAATGAACAGCAATCAACTACAAAACAATACTTTACCCGATATTCAAATCCCACTAGGATAAAGCATCTTTCACTTTCATAAACACCTATGAACCTGACAGACTGGATTATCTCCATCATGGAGCAACTGGGCTATCTTGGCATTGCCCTGCTGATGTTTTTGGACAATGTTTTTCCACCCGTTCCTTCTGAAATTATTATGCCTTCTGCGGGTTATTCTGCTTCCCAAGGTGAGCTGCTTCTCATCGGGGTCATCATTGCAGGCTGTATCGGTTCATTGGTCGCTGCTGCGCTGTTGTACTGGATTGGCTACAAGTTTAATCACGAATCCATCTTTCGCTTTGTTGACCGCTACGGTAAATACTTTTTTATTAAAGCCTCCGATGTAAAAACTGCACTGGACTGGTTTGAACATTATGGACATCGGATTGTGTTTTTTGGACGTATGGTTCCCGCAGTACGTTCCTTAATCAGCATTCCAGCGGGTATGAGCCACATGCCTTTCTGGAAATTCATGTTTTATAGCAGCTTAGGAACCATCATTTGGACCAGTTTTTTGGCTTGCGTGGGCTTCTATTTCGGTGAAAATCAGGCGTTGATGCATCAAATTTTTAGCCAAGTCGGTTATGTGATGCTGGGTATTGCCCTTCTCATCATTCTATGGATTTTATATCGTCGACATCAGCGAAAATCACGACATTTTAAAAATTGAGCAATACACTTAAGGATTTACATGAAGTATTACCTCAAACATTTTGCAGCCGTCTACAGCATCGCTTTGGTGCTTTTGGTGGCAATTCTGATCTTTGGGCTTCATTTGGGTGGCATAACCCTGATTCCTGCATTAATTGCTTCCGCTTTCATTAGTGCAGCGCATTTCGTCAAAAAAGAACAACGCCTGCCCAGTAGTGATGAAAAAATACAATTGGTTTGGGGCTGTAGCGCCATCGCGATCATCATTGCCAGTTTCTTTGTGTTTTTCTTGGTACTGATGAATCCAAATGCTGAACAGATCTTAAAAGCCGCGGATGAGGCTGGACTCGGTCTTTCTGCCGTGATCATGCTCTGTCTGATTGCTGTGCATGCTGCAATCTTTCATTTTGCCTATGGTTGGTATGCTGCTTATCGTTTTAAGCAACTATAATTGCTTCACATCCAATGCTGAAAATTATCATTATTTCAACATGCTAAAATTGGTTTGACTCGCTAACATTTCTTCAGTGATCCACTGCTTAAAAATAACTTTACGCGGATCATCCTCAAAAGGAGATGCCGAAAGCAAATAGTACGCAGAGTCATCTTCACAGATTGGGGAAAGTATTTTGAGCATCTGAAAGCTCAATTCTTTTTCAATCATATAGACCGATGCAATTGTTGCGCCTAAGCCCGCCAAGCAAGCTTCTATACAAAGATAAAAATGCTCTAAGGATACTTTTTCAAAGTCTTGTAACGGCACTTTCAAATGAGTGCTTAATTGAGTCCACATTTTGGCTCGAGAACCCGAAATAAATAATTGCTGCATCGGTTCCTCCTGATTTTGGTGCGCCACGCAGACCATATACTCATCTGCAATCTTTTCGCTATACACCGCTTTGCCCCAATCAAAATCATTGCGCCTAAATGCCAAATCAATATGCTGTGCTTTAAAATCAGGGCTGCCCCCGCCTATCAATAAACTAATCTCAATCTCAGGATAGCGCTGTTTAAACTGAACCAAACGTGGAATCAACCATTTCATTGCAATCGTCGGTTCGCAAGACAAAATTAGCGGCTGCTTGCCGTGATCCTGCTTTTGAAGCTGCTGCAAACACCGATCGATTTGCGGAAAAACTTGTTCGCAACATGCCAATAGTTTTCTACCTTCCACCGTCAGATGTAACTTTTTCCCTTCGCGAACGAATAAAGCGCAGCCTAATGCATCTTCTAAGTTTTTTAATTGTTTACTGACCGCACCTTGAGTCACAAATAACTTTTCCGCGGCAACAGTAACACGCTCATAGCGTGCGACATACTAAAAAAACTTAAGGGAATTCAGTGATAATCGCTCAATCATTCCAAAAACTCATCAATCTAGAAGAAATAAAGTCGATTTTAAATATAGCAAATATATGAAAAATATATAAATCCTTTAGTTCTCTTCCAAAAAGGATCAATGAGTGAATGAAATCATAGCAATTGTGATGATTACAGTACTGGCTATGATTAGCCCTGGGGCAGACTTTGCACTGGTCAGCCGTAATAGTTATTTATATGGTCGCCAAAGTGGTCTTTATACCGCTTATGGCATTGCCTGTGCGGTATGGATCCACATTGGCTATAGCGTGTTCGGTCTGAGTGTTTTAAAACACTATCTGCCCAATCTTCTCAGTGTTATTCAGTATGGTGGTGCGCTGTATCTAATCTATATCGGTTATAAAACCTTTATCCAGCTTCCTGTTGTTGAACAGTCGGCAGTGAGCTTCGTCCATTGTAAGCAGGCTTTCAGGCAAGGATTTCTCACCAATAGTTTAAATCCGAAAACCACCTTATTTGTCATGAGCATCTTTGCGCAGTTACTCTCAAACCAAAATCAGATGCTCAGCTTAATCGGATATGGTGTATTTATATCTACCAGCCATCTAATCTGGTTTATGTTGGTTGCTTGCTTTTGCTCTACACCTACCATTAGAAATCAGATCCTGCAACAACAAAAGACGATTAACCGACTAATCGGGGCAATTCTCAGTTGCTTAGGATTGGGCTTGTTACTGATCTAATCCGAAATCATTTAGTCAAAATCCGAGTATAAAATTTTGAGATAAAAAAACGTCCACGAGGGACGTTTTTTTTGTCTTTCAATAGATCATACATGCCACGAAGCATGGCATCATGAGTCTTATGCTGGTGTATGGTACATAAGATAAAGTTCATTTAAATTGTCTGGAATTTCTTCCGCCAACTCATCCATCAATTGACCATTGCGACGGAAAGATTCCATTTGTGGATCTTCTTCATCAATGCCACTGAACACCATAATTGGTAAAGTTAAATCTACCAATTGCTCTTCATACTCTGGCGCAAACCATGCATCTTCATTTAAGAACATTGCATCGACAAAGCCAACACTCCAGTCACCTAAACTTGATTCAACGTCGGCTTCTTCAATTTCAAAAGGAAACTCAATACCTTCTTCATTGGCCAAATTCTGACGGATACTGTCCAACCAAGATTTTACTTGTGCAACAATTTCAGCAGGAACTTTTTTCTGATTGCCTTCAAAAAGCTCATCTAACCAACGATCAAATTGCGGACCAACAGCAATTGCACATAAGAAACCATGAGTCGCCGCAAAATCTAGACCATACTCATTTTGGTCACCATCTAGATATTCACTCAATAGGTCTAAATCTAAAGCACTCATTTCATATCCAAGTTTAAAATTATAAGACGTAGCATAACACTTTCAACACACGATTCTCATCGTGTGTTTCAATCATCCTCATCATCAAAGTCGTCATCATCGTCTATATCGTAATCAAAATCTTTTAACTCGCGCTCTAAACGGCGTTGTGCGAGTAAGTCATCGATCAAGCGACGTTTTTCCAGCGACTCTTTCGCGCTAATTTTGCCTGATGCCTCGTCAAAATTGACGTCATCATCACCGTAGTTATCATCTAATTCAAAATCTGTTGAAGACACTCAAACTACCTCAGAATAAAAATATAATGGGTCTAGGCGCTATTTATCGTGCTTCAGAATTCTTGTCAAGATTTATTTAAATTTATCCCATTTAATTTGAATTTTGGTCTTTATTTTTAACCATTTTTTATGGCATGATATAATCCACCTTGCGTCTTTCTGTTTTTCGGTATTTTTAATATCAAATTCTTACATTTTGATGTGGATTTTAAACTGACGAGCGCAAGGGATGAACTTGAAAATAACAATTTCACCCCCATCTTTATCACTGAATTTAAATTAAATATTTTATCAGGCAGCTTAACGGCTGATTATTCCTGATGAGATACGTTGCAGTTTACAGATTAAATATATGAAGCGAACTGAGCTATCCAGCGCAGTTTTCACCATCACAGATTCAACCAAGAGTAAGCAAAGATGAGCGATATGACTTCCCCTACTTCGCAAGTAGCGGCTCTGATTAGCCGAGGCAAAGAGCAAGGTTACTTAACTTATGCCGAGGTTAACGATCATCTCCCAGACTCGATCACTGAAAGCGAACAGATCGAAGACATTATTCAGATGCTTCAAGACGTTGGTATTCCTGTACACGAACGTGCACCTGAATCTGACGATACAATGTTCGAAGACAATGCAGAAGCTGCGGATGAAGTTGCTGAAGAAGAAGCGGCTGCCGTTCTTGCGTCTGTAGAAAACGAACCTGGTCGTACGACTGACCCTGTACGTATGTACATGCGTGAAATGGGTACGGTAGAACTTTTAACCCGTGAGGGTGAAATTAGCATTGCGAAACGCATTGAAGAAGGTATTCGCGATGTCCTGCATTCTATTGCCTACTGGCCAAATGCAGTTGAAGTGGTTTTACAAGAATATAATGATTACCTAGAAGGCGAACGCCGCCTTGCAGATATTTTATCAGGCTACTTAGACCCTGAAACTGACGATGACATTCCAGAAGTTCTGGAAGACGAATCTGAAGAAATTGAAGAAGATGAAGAAGATGAAGAGTCTTCAAGCAAGTCAACCAAAGATGTAAAACTGGATGACGACGATGAAGAAGAAGAGTCTGAAGGCGATGACGACTCTGAAGGTGATTCAGGCCCAGATCCAGAAGTTGCCAAAGTTCGTTTTGATGAATTAGAAGCGGCTTGGAACCAAACCAAATCTGTGATTGCCAAACATGGTCGCAATAGTGATGAAGCGAAAGCTGCACTTGAAGCACTTGCAACCGTGTTCATGATGTTCAAATTTACCCCTCGTTTATTTGATATCATTTCTGAAATGATTCGCGGTACCCACGACCAAATCCGTACTTCAGAACGTGAAGTGATGCGTTATGCCGTGCGTCGTGGTCGTATGGATCGTACTCAATTCCGTACATCGTTCCCTGGTCAAGAATCAAATCCAGCTTGGTTAGATGAACAAATTGCCAAAGCGCCTGCTGAGCACAAAGCCCATTTAGAAAAAGTACGTCCAGACGTGCTTGCCTTCCAGCAAAAAATTGCCGATATCGAAAAAGAATTGGGCTTAAATGTGAAAGACATTAAAGACATTTCTAAACGTATGGCTGTGGGTGAAGCGAAAGCACGCCGCGCGAAAAAGGAAATGGTTGAAGCCAACTTACGTTTGGTAATTTCGATTGCGAAAAAATACACCAACCGTGGCTTACAGTTCTTGGACTTGATTCAAGAAGGTAACATTGGCTTGATGAAAGCCGTAGACAAGTTTGAATACCGTCGTGGTTATAAGTTCTCGACTTATGCAACTTGGTGGATTCGTCAGGCGATTACCCGTTCGATTGCTGACCAAGCGCGTACCATTCGTATTCCCGTACACATGATCGAAACCATCAACAAAATCAACCGTGTATCGCGTCAACTTCTTCAAGAAATGGGTCGTGAACCGACACCTGAAGAATTAGGCGAACGTTTGGAAATGGACGAAGTTAAAGTTCGTAAAGTGCTTAAAATTGCCAAAGAGCCGATTTCGATGGAAACGCCGATTGGTGATGATGAAGATTCGCATTTGGGTGACTTCATTGAAGACAGCAACATCACTTCTCCAGTCGATGCTGCAACTTCAGAAGGCCTGAAAGAAGCGACTCGCGAAGTCCTTGAAAACTTGACTGAACGTGAAGCAAAAGTCTTGAAAATGCGTTTTGGTATTGACATGCCGACTGACCATACTTTGGAAGAAGTAGGTAAACAGTTTGATGTGACACGTGAACGTATTCGTCAAATTGAAGCTAAAGCGCTACGTAAATTACGTCATCCATCTCGTTCTGAACACCTACGTTCATTCCTTGAAAATGACTAAGACCACATGATGCACATGGGGGCTTGAAAATTATGCAAGTACCTCCATTATGTATCAATGAGAAACACAACGCCTGCACTCTCGCAGGCGTTTGAAATAAGGGGGCTACAATGTTAGACCGTACACCATCCCGCGAACTTCAAGAACATCTTTGGGTTTTCCCAATGGATTACCCAATTAAATTAATTGGGGAAGCAGGTGCTGAGTTACGCGTTGCAGTCGTTGAAATTCTAGTGAAGCATTTTCCTGAGTTCGATGGCGAGAGCTTATGTGTGCAACCGTCACGTACTGGAAAATACCATTCGTTGACTGCACAACTCCGTTTCGAAGAACTTGAACAAGTTCATGCACTGTATGCAGATTTAGCTGCTTGTCCGCTGATTAAGACTGCACTTTAAGCACTCAAAAAAACACGCGATTTGCGTGTTTTTTTACGCCTAAAGACTCCCCAATTCAGAGAATTTCCCCCTATCCCGCTTCGCTCAGCATATAATCCAAATCACACTCACCTATTGTTAAGGATGCTGTCGACGTGACTGATGCTGTAACCCAACCTACCTTAACCATTCGTCAATTTAATCAGCTTACCCCTTATGCAGACCGCTTTCAGGACATGAAACAGTTTACTGAACAACGTGATGCAGATACTCCTGACGAATTGTGGTTACTACAACATCCCGATGTGCTGACCCAAGGTCAGGCAGGTAAACCTGAACACATCTTGGTGCCTTCACATATTCCTGTAGTGCAGACCGACCGTGGGGGTCAAGTCACTTGGCATGGACCTGGTCAACTGGTCGCTTACTTCATGTTTGACCTAAATCGTCTGGGCTGGAACGTCCGTACATTGGTGTCTTATGCTGAAAACCTGATGATCGAACTTCTGAAGAAATACGGAATTGAGGCTTATGCCAAACCTGATGCACCTGGCGTCTATGTGAATGAGCGCAAGATTGGCTCTTTAGGATTTAAAATTCGTCGCGGACGTAGTTATCACGGACTGGCACTAAATATTAATTGTGATTTAACGGGTTTTCACACCATCAACCCTTGCGGTTATGCTGGCTTAGAAATGGTGCGCATTCATGATCTGATTGAACAGAACCCACCAAGTTTTGAAAACTTATGCGTCGATATCATTGAAACTTTAGAAAACAGCGGGTACTTTAATAAAGTTCAAATTGTTCAACAATAAGCACTTTACTTTTAACAGCAAAATAAATTAGAGTATTTACTCTAAATAAAATAATAGATTCTGAAACAAAGGGATAAGCAAGTGATTTTAAACAAATCAGTAAAACCTGCTTTACAACTCGCCTATGTCAAACTCATGATGGATGTGATTGGCAGAGGCTTGGTGATGGCAAGTCAGGTGGATGATGAAATTAAGCAGGAAGTTGCCAAATTCCCTGCCAATTTCATTTTGTCCATGAAGGTATTTCCCCATGGTCCTGCCTTTATCGCCCAAGTGACTGATCAGCATCAGTTAGTGCTGTTAAATGACACTGAACAAAAGCCTGATCTCACCATTACATTTAAGCACCTGAGTCATGCCTTTCTGGTATTTTCTTTCCAAGAAAGCACCGCGCAAGCCTTTGCCAATGACCGCATGATTGCAGATGGTGACTTGTCTTATGCCATTCGTCTAGTCCGCTGTTTAAACAAAATGGAATCCCTGATTTTACCGAAATTACTGGCTGAACTTGCAGTCAAACAATATCCTCACGAACTTAGCCTAAAAGAAAAACTGACAGGCGCAGCCAATATTTATCTTAAAGTGGCTCAATCATATTTCAAACGGAGTGCATAACATGGCAAAGCCTTATTACGAATTTTTTTGCCCAGTCAAAGTCATCGCAGGCAATGCAGCGTTAGAACACATCCCTTTTGAACTTGCTACACTCGGCTCTAAACGCCCAATGATCATCACCGATAAAGGCGTACGCAGTAACCAGTTACTGGCACCCATTGAAGCGGCCTTTGAATCGACTGATGCCGTGATTGGCTGTATTTTTGATGATGTTCCACCCGATTCAAGTTTGGATACCGTACGTCAAGCCGCAGCTTCGTATCGTGAAAACCAGTGTGATGCGATTATTGCTGTGGGTGGTGGTTCTGTTATTGATACCTCTAAAGCCACCAATATTTTGGTCAGTGAAGGTGGTGATGATCTATTACAGTATTCTGGTGCGCACAACCTACCGAAACCGTTAAAGCCATTTTTTGTGATTCCTACCACTTCAGGGACAGGTTCTGAAGTAACCATGGTCGCTGTAGTTTCGGATAAAGCTAAAAATGTAAAAATGGCATTTGCTTCATATTATCTGATGCCACACGCTGCGATTCTTGATCCACGCATGACCCTGACATTGCCACCGCATTTAACTGCCATGACTGCGATGGATGCCCTCACCCATGCGGTGGAAGCTTATACCTGTTTAGCAGCGAATCCGATCAGTGATGCCTATGCGACAGCGGCAATCAAAAAAATCAGCGGTAATTTGTTTAATGTCTTAGACAATCCGAACGATTCACAAGGTCGTTTGGAATTGGCACAAGCATCTACCATGGCGGGCATTGCCTTCTCGAATTCTATGGTCGGTTTGGTCCATTCTTTAGGACATGCACTCGGAGCTGTTGCACATCTGCCGCATGGACTTTGCATGAACCTGTTCCTGCCTTATGTGCTGGAATACAACAAAGAAGTGAATGGCGACAAAATTGCTGATTTATTACTGCCGCTTGCAGGTGCTGACATTTACGCGCAAACACCAGCACATTTAAGAGCCAATAAAGCCATCACGACGATTCAAGCTATGCGTGATCGCCTGTTTAGCTTGACCAAGTTACCAAGAACCTTGCATGAAACAGGTAAAGTGACTGAAGCTCAACTCGATGAAGTGGCTGAAAAAGCCTTAAATGATGGTTCCATCATTTACAATCCGAAAGAAGCGACTATTGAAGACTTGAGAGCCATTCTGCAAAAAGCATGGTAAATGTGAACTGAAATTTAAAGCCTGATGTGCAAACATCAGGCTTTTTCATGAATGACACAATAGTCATCGTTTTTTTACCTTTTTGGCAGAGAATTTGCTAAAAAATTCTACAAAATTACTGACAAGTGACATCAATTTAGGATAGATTGGCGCACTTTTATTTTATTCGTAGGGGGGATCGTTCGTCTCAAACGATCCTTATAAACATGACTGATCCTTGATCAACGATTAAGAGGACAACGCCGTTGACAAATATCTCTGGGACTCAATCGGCAGCGAAACTGCAAAAAAACCTTGGATTCTGGCACATTGTCATTATTGGTTTGGCTTACATCCAACCGATGACCTTGTTTGATACGTTTGGTTTAGTATCTGAAGAAAGCCATTACCATGTTCCGACCTCTTATATTATTGCCCTGATTGCAATTTTATTTACCTCCATTAGCTATGGGCATATGATCCGTCGCTACCCTTCTTCGGGTTCAGCATATACCTATGCGCAGAAATCAATTCATCCGAATGTTGGTTTTATGGTGGGCTGGTCATCATGGTTAGACTACCTCTTATCACCAATGGTCAATATTGTCTTGGCGGTGATTTACTTAGAGGCCTTATTCCCTGGTGTAAACCACTGGGTCTGGGTCTTGGGTCTAACTGCACTGATGACAGGAGTAAATCTACGTGGTGCACGCTTCGTTGCTAACTTTAACAGTCTGATTGTTTTCGTTCAGCTAGGTGTAATTGCATACTTTACATGGATGGTATATCAATTACTTGCCGCTGGTGTAAATGCAGATGGCACACTGGTAAATGCCAAGTATCAACTCTGGAGTCTTGAACCATTTTGGAACGAGATGACCACTATTGGTGCATTAATTACAGGTGCAACTTTACTCTGCTTCTCGTTCACTGGTTTTGACTCATTAAGTTCATTGGCTGAAGAAACCAAAGATACTGAAAAGACGCTGCCGAAAGCCATTTTTATGACGGCACTATTTGCTGGTGTGATCTTCATTATCAGCACTTATTTCATGCAAATTTACTTCCCGAACGACCCTACAACTTACTTTGAAGATGTTGCTGCAACTCAGCCAGACATCTTGCAAGCTGTGGGCGGTGTCGCTTTCAAAACGATCGTATTGTATTTTGCAATTGTGACGGTAATGGCTTCAGGGATTTCAGCACATGCTGGCGTATCACGCTTAATGTATGTCATGGGTCGTGATGGTGTCATTAATAAGAAGATCTTCGGTCATATTAGCCCAAGAACGTATACACCATCGTACAACATTTTAATTGTTGGTTTGGTTGCACTGACCGCAGGCTTTATGGATCTCGACATCGTGATCTCAATGATTAGTTTTGGTGCCTTGACTGCCTTTACTTTTGTTAACTTGTCCGTGATTTCACGTTATGCCCTACGTGACGGTCGCACTAAAAATGCAAAAGAAATCATCAACTTTGTTGTAATTCCAATGCTGGGCTTTCTCAGTATTTTCGCCATGTGGCTTGAAATTGAAGAAACGGCATTGAAATATGGCTTATGGTGGGCGATGTTTGGTATTTTATACTTAGGTTATAAGACCAAAGGCTTTAAACAGCCAGCGCCACAACACAATGAATTTGATGATCACCATCATTAATTTTCATGCCTAAAAAAAGACGCTTTATGCGTCTTTTTTTATTTCAGCTTATGCAGAAAACTTCTTGGTGATGCTGGCGATACGCTGTGCATAGACTTTTGCTGTGTCCAAATCACCTGATGGAATTTCTTCCACGCTGGCATCCGAAGGCGTTTGTACCAGTAAACCGACAGAGCCGCCTAAATTATTCACATCTTCACGAGTTGCCGATTTACTGTTTGCAGGTAATAAACCCAAGCTCACCCAAATACCGCCATGCTGTGAAGCCAGAGTTTGCAACTGAATAAGCGTGACCTGCTTATCACCATTCAAACTAGCACTGTTGGTAAAACCACCAAAAATTTTATCTTGCCATGCGCGGTTAAACCATTTTTTCGAGCTTGCATCTGCAAACTTTTTAAATTGCCAAGGTGCCGTACCCATATAAGTCGGTGCACCAAAGACAATTGCTTCGGATTGATCTAAGGTTTGCCAATCTTGCTCTTGAATATCACCATTCGCATCAATTTCGATGAGATTCGCAGCAATTTCTTGTGCAAATGTTTGAGCAATTACTTTGGTATGCCCGTAACCTGAAAAATATACCACTGAAATATTAGACATCTTGTTTTCCTGCTTATTCATTCGATTAGGTCGAAACCTAAGATTCACTATGATTCATTAAAAGATCACACCACATGAATTTATGATACACTTATGAAATCTAGTATCAATTAGTTACCACTTGGTAACTGGTCTGGAATCCATGTGAAATGATGCTTAATTCTCAACATGAGGCAGAGCTAAAATGAATAACCCAATGAAATTCAACATTTTTCACCCAAACTGCCCTGCACGGCTTTTTTTTGAAAAATTTGCAGACAAATGGATTTTATTGATTGTGTATACCCTTGATCAGGAGTCACAACATTTCAATGAGTTGAAAAAGAATATTCTCGGGATTTCTCCCAAAGTACTTTCACAGAAGTTAAAAATACTCGAACGTGATGGTTTTTTGACACGCACCATTCACGAAGACAATGTCATTCGAGTGGAATATGCACTGACTGAAATTGGTAAAGATTTTGCCCAAAATGCCTATCAACTCAAAGATTGGGTCGAAGCGAATATAGAAAAAGTGATTGATTCTAGAACTGGATTTGACGAGCGCCAAGAAAAAAAAGAGCCAGCTTAAACTGACTCTCTAGAATAGCTTATTCTGCTGCCAATTGTTGGAAGCCTTGTTGACGCCATGCTTCATATACAATTACGGCTGTGGCATTCGACAAATTCAAACTACGTGAATTCGCGGCCATGGGTAAGCGAATCCAATGCTTTTGCGGAAACATCAAACGTACCTGTTCAGGCAAACCACGTGTTTCTGGTCCCATCAATAAGGCAATTGGACGGTTCAAATCTGAGGTATGCGGCGTTTCAGTGCCCTTGGTCGTTAAAGGATAAACTGCATCTCGATCTACGCCTTGTGCAGCCAAAAATTCAAGACATTGTTCAATATTGTCCCAAATTTGCATGCGTGCCCATTCATGATAATCCAAACCC
The DNA here is from genome assembly GCF_054112845.1 of Acinetobacter sp. NigerLNRRAM0016. Taxonomy (NCBI): domain Bacteria; kingdom Pseudomonadati; phylum Pseudomonadota; class Gammaproteobacteria; order Moraxellales; family Moraxellaceae; genus Acinetobacter; species Acinetobacter sp. NigerLNRRAM0016. The sequence continues at coordinate 100,143 of NZ_JBSYVT010000004.1, read as the reverse complement.
GCACGCTTCAATTTTTTATCATCCAATTCAAAACCCAATGGCTTGATCAGATGTAGCTGCGCTCCAGTATTGGCACATAAACGAATGATATTACCTGTATTAGCAGGAATTTCAGGCTCGTATAAAACAACATGGATCACAACATTTCTCAACTTAGTAATTTTGCTATTTGGTAGATAAACAGTTCATGCTCAGAACAATTCAATCCCCCAATCCATAGCAGTTAGAATGAAACAATGGCGAGTAATTTACTGCCACTGTAATTGTTCACGCAAACCCACCACTTCACCTATGATGGTTAAAGTCGGTGCTTGAATATGATGTTCGCTGACTTTGCTGGCAATATCCGCCAAAGTGCCAACCACCACCTTTTGCTCAGGTGTTGTCCCCTTAGAAATTAAAGCAACGGGCATATTTGGGCGTTGTCCATGGGCGATGAGTTGTTGACAGGTATTTTCTAGACCGACCAAGCCCATGTATAACACCAATGTTTGATTTTCATACACCAGTTCATTCCAAGGTAGATCTGGCGAACCTTCTTTGAGATGCCCCGTCAAGAATCGAACACTTTGCGCATAATCACGATGTGTTAAAGGAATACCCGCATAAGCGGAACAGCCCGATGCTGCAGTAATTCCCGGCACGACTTGGAACGTAATACCCGCATCAAACAGCTCTTGAATTTCTTCACCACCACGTCCAAAGATAAACGGATCGCCACCTTTCAGACGACAAACGCGTTTACCTTGACTGGCATACTTGACCAATAAAGCATTAATGCCTTCTTGCGGTACGGCATGATTTGAACGCGCTTTACCGACATAAATTTTTTCAGCATCACGACGACATAAATCCATAATCGGCTGAGAGACCAGACGATCATAAATCACCACATCGGCTTGTTGCATCAGACGTAATGCTTTTAAAGTCAATAACTCAGGATCACCTGGTCCAGCACCGACCAAATAGACCTCGCCTTGCGGCGTTTTCCATTCTTGTAAAGCCTGTTCAATCAGTTGATCTGCTGCATCCTCATTACCATTAAACACCTGCTCTTTAAGTGGACTGGCGTACAAGTCTTCCCAAAAAATACGGCGCTGGTCAGGATTGGCAATTTTCTCTTTGACCTTGGCACGCCATTTACCCGAAAACTCAGCGAGTTTGCCCATGCCATGTGGAATCAGCGTTTCTAGTTGAGTTCGAATTTGGCGAGATAAAACAGGAGATGTACCGTTACTCGCCACAGAAAGAATTAAGGGCGAACGGTCAATAATGGCAGGTACCATAAAACGACAATGTGGAGGATCATCGACACTGTTGACCAGTACCTTTTCAGCTTCACAGACTTCAAACACCTGTTGATTGACTGCACGATCATTGGTCGCAGCAATCACAAGTCGATAGTCACGTAAATTCAACGGTGTCTGAAATGCTTCAGCAAAATACTGACCTTGGGTTTGTTTAACCAAAGCTAATAAATCTGCTTCAATTTCAGGAGCAATGACATGTAGAACCGCCCCTGCTTTGGCTAACAAAACCGCCTTGCGATAGGCAATACGCCCACCGCCGACAATCAGACACAGTTGCTGTTGCAGCTTCAAAGAGATTGGAAATATCTCCACGGAATACCTCTAAAATTTGTATCTGATCGTCTTCAAGCAATTTTCGTGCACAAAATGCACATACATCATCAATTAATCGATGTATTCCACACCACCCATGTAAGGGCGAAGCACTTCTGGAATCTCAATCGAACCATCAGCACGTTGATAGTTTTCCATCACCGCCAATAAAGTACGACCCACCGCAAGACCAGAACCATTGAGCGTATGTACAAACTCAGTCTTCTTCTGATCGGCACGGTAACGTGCTTTCATACGACGTGCTTGGAAATCCCACATATTTGAGCATGAAGAAATTTCACGATAGGTATTTTGACTTGGCACCCAAACTTCAAGATCGTAAGTTTTTGCTGCACCAAAGCCCATATCACCACCACACAAGGTGATTTTACGATAAGGTAAGCCAAGCGCTTGCAAAATACCTTCAGCATGACCCGTTAATTCTTCCAAGGCTTGCATTGAGTCTTCTGGTTTAACAATTTGCACCATCTCAACTTTATCAAATTGGTGTTGGCGAATTAAACCACGGGTATCACGACCATAAGAACCCGCTTCACTACGGAAACATGGCGTATGCGCTGCATATTTTAATGGTAAACGATCTGCATCTATAATTTCGTCGCGCACAAAGTTCGTGACTGGCACTTCTGCTGTCGGGATCAAATAATATTCTTTCTCACCCTGTAATTTGAACAAATCTTCTTCAAATTTAGGCAATTGACCAGTACCACGCAAAGAGTCTGCATTGACTAAATATGGCACGTACGCTTCGGTATAGCCATTTTTTAGAGTATGTGTATCTAACATGAACTGGGTTAAAGCACGTTGTAAACGCGCTAAAGGTCCTTTCAATACACTGAAACGTGAACCTGTGAGTTTAGTCGCCGTTTCAAACTCTAAACCACCCATCCATTCGCCAAGATCGGTATGATCTTTAATGTCAAAGTCAAAACTACGTGGGGTGCCCCAAGTGTAAACTTCAACATTATCACTCTCGTCTTTCCCTTCAGGTACAGACTCGTGTGGCATATTTGGAATTGAAAGTAGTTTCGCTTCGAGTTCAGCTTGCAATTCAGCTAAAGCCACTTCTGCAGCTTTAATTTCATCACCAATAGCGCCCATACGCGCCATGATTTCTGACGCATCGCCGCCCGCTTTTTTAATTTGACCAACTTGTTTCGCGCCCGCATTACGTTCAGCTTGTAAAGCTTCAGTTTTGGACTGTAAATCTTTACGGCGAGCTTCTAATGATGCCCACTCTGCTACATCCAATTGAATGCCACGTTTTGCCAAGGCTAAATTTACAGCCTCAATATTTGTTCTGATTAATTTCGGGTCGATCATAGCCAGTCTTTGCTAAAGAAAAAAACTGGCTATAGTGTAAGCTGTTCATACCAAAAAATACAGTCAGCAACGCTCAAGCACGACGACATTCAGGCAATAATCCATCAATTAAGCAGCGGCTTCTGCACTTTAATGCTCAGGATATTGCGGCAAACTTGGTAAATATTCTGGACGTACAAATTTTTTCAAGCTGTAGTATGGCAAGGTCAATTCACTCATGCCCTCTGCATAAGAGGCCAGTTCGTACAATGGATACACGAACACCAAACCATTCGCCCCATAATAGAAATTGTCGCTTAGTTGCAATTTCGCTTTTTCAATATTATGTTCTTGTAACCAATTCAAATTATTGTCATACAGTGCATCGAGTACTTGTGCATCTGTCCCTTTCACCAAGATATCTTGCAAGGCTAAGCGCTTTTTCTGTTTCAAATCAAAGTTCACAAATTCTTGATGATACATCCCATGTGCCGCCCCTGCGGAATAGCTATAACTCTGCATGGCAAAGGTTGCGAAATTATCATTCTGCCCGACATAGCGAACATAGGTTGAACTTTGATTCAGGCTGGGCTGTGCATCATCATCCAAACGTACTTTTTGATTCGGTTGATCCGAAAATGCAATCGGGTCTGTTTTTTTAATCCGATCCATAAAATAATGGTCAATCCATTTCAAATTGGTTTCAACCGTTTGAATATCGTATTGCGTACAACCTTCTGCTTCACAGGCTTCAGGCTTCGCCAACTTTACAGGAACCACTTTTGCCTGAATTGCAGGTATCACTTGTTCCGCTTTTGCTTCAGTATTGGTGGTTTTCGCTTCTGCGGATTGTTGCGAGGCATCTTTCGGCTGACAACCTGTAAATAACACCACTGAACAGAACAGCGGTAAAGCCCAATATCGTTGTTTTAATTGGAAAGTGTTCATAAATAAACCTTGTATGCAATGTATTCAAGTAATTCTTTTCACTATACAAAGTCTGACTTTAAGATGAAATTACAAAATGTAGCCCAACCCTATAGACCACACATTAAAATGAATATTTCAATCGGTATCATTTTTTCGTTATCTACATAAAAAATGCAGCGCTTAGGCTGCATTTTTATTACTCTTGATTTTAATGATGATTTTTAAACTTATTGATCAATAATGTCCGTGCCTTTCGGTGGGGTAAAATTAAAGGTTGATGCTGGAATTGACGCATTCACTTTGACATTATTAAATTTTACATACGTGGTTTGACCCAATGAATCTTGTAAAATCATTAAATTTGGAGCCTTATTCACACCAAAACTAATGGTCAAGCTTTGGAAGGCACCATCATCATTTTTTGGGTAAAGCGTGTAATAGGTTTTACCTTTATTCGGTTGCGTCACACGATAAGACTGCATAATCTGGCTCGTGTTGCCCGATAACAATAACGCAGGTGTATTCGCAACTTGCTCATCTAGGCTTTGACGAACAGCTTGTTGTAAGTCTGGATCATAAATCCACACTGTTTTTCCCGAGGTCACAATCGTCTGTTTTGCAGGAGTCGTCGTTTCCCAATAAAACTTACCAGGACGCGCGACTTTCATAGTGCCTTTAAAGGTCTGATTCATGTGTTGCGCAGTCAAACCCTTTTTCTGTGTTGCTTTTGTAGCGCCAGATGTTTTCGTTGTTTGCTCAAAATTAGCCGATAAACTTTGAATACCACTTAACTGCTTCACTAAGTTTGCAGTTGCTTGTTGCTCCGATGCCGCGACTGGGGCTGCAAAAACAGTAGTACTCATCATTGGAGCTAAAGTTACTGCACCCAATGCCATAGCACATGTGGTTTTACGAAGCATATTCATGTCAATCACCTTTCTAATTTGCTATTTCGCAATCTATTGAAAGGCACATATTAAACCAATTCTAGTTGCTAATAATTGAGAATATAAGAAGATTTGTATATTTATTCAGGTTAAATGTAGTAAACCATCCATCATGATGAAGACTTTATATTTATATTTCTTGCAAAAAAGCCCCTGAATTTCAGGGGCTTTTCTGCTTGAGCTACTAAGAGGGTAAATGCCTATTTGAGCTACTAAGAGGTTAAATTCCTACTTCCACTGCCAGCCGACCGCAGCACCAGTACCAAAGTCACCTTCACTATTGAATGTCACGGCTGCTTTATAGACATACTTGTTATTCTCAGTCACACCACTCATACCGAAGGCATAACCTTGTTCACCTTCCCACATACCCACACCAGTGCTGAACATACTCATACCAGCTTCAGTGGGTTGAGGTAAGGAAGCAATCGCAATACTGGATGCGACCGCAGCATAAGTTTTGTCTTCTAAATTTCTCATGTCTCGATTCAGAGCATCTACACGACTATCGGTATACGCTTTCGCATCATTCAGAGTTTGCTGACCAACTTGGTCAACATAGGTTTTTGCTTGATTCAAGACAGTGGTATCGGCAGCAGCCATTTCTTCTGGAGTAATACCGTTTGTACCATCAGCCCCTGTTGCGCCTGTAGCTCCGACTGCCCCTGTAGCTCCTGTTGCACCTTTAAGACTCGCCAGCCATTCAGTAATGGTTCCTTTAAAGCCATTATTCACAGCTGTAGTATAGGCACTCACGCCATTTGAACCACTTGTACCCTTCAAACTCTCTATCCAAGCTGCCACATTCTCAGCAAGTGTTTTGGTCGAATCTGGAGTAAAACTTTTTGAATCAACAGCCTGTTGATAAGCACTTACCCCTTGTACACCTTGTGTTCCATTTGTACCCGTTGCACCAGTGGCGCCTGTATCACCTTTGGCACCTGTAGCTCCCGTTGCACCAGTGGCGCCTGCATCACCTTTGGCACCTGTAGCTCCCGTTGCACCAGTGGCGCCTGTATCACCTTTGGCACCTGTAGCTCCCGTTGCACCTGTGGCGCCTGTATCACCTTTGGCACCTGTAGCTCCCGTTGCACCAGTGGCGCCTGTATCACCTTTGGCACCTGTAGCTCCCGTTGCACCAGTGGCGCCTGTATCACCTTTGGCACCTGTAGCTCCCGTTGCACCTGTGGCGCCTGTATCACCTTGTGGTCCTTGCGCTCCAGTTTCACCTTGTGGTCCTTGCGCTCCAGTTTCACCTTGTGGTCCTTGCGCTCCAGTTTCACCTTGTGGTCCTTGTGGTCCTTGTGGTCCAGTTTCACCTTGTGGTCCTTGTGGTCCAGTATTGCCTCCACCGTGATGTCCACCACTGCCAGAGCCTCCACCATGTCCACCACTGCCAGAGCCTCCACCATGTCCACCACTGCCAGAGCCTCCACCATCATGTCCGCTACCGCCAGAGCCTCCACCATGTCCGCCACTGCCAGAGCCTCCACCATCATGTCCGCTACCGCCAGAGCCTCCACCATGTCCGCCACTGCCAGAGCCTCCACCATGTCCGCCACCACCGCTATTTTCCCTATTATCTTTATAGTGTCCTAAGCCTAAACCTTGACCATGCTCTTCATGACCCTGTCCATTATGATTCTGATGAGTATCTATTTGGTTTCCCACTATTGATTTATCTTTTTCATATGCAAATGCATTCCCATTAGCCATATTACTTAAACTATGCATAGCACCTGTAATACTTTGCGTGGCTCCATCAAAGATACCAGCCCATACACCATTTGCTGTTGTAATTAAGACACCCAATAAAAGTAATTTTGGTGTAAATTTTTTTGATTTTTGCTGTTCAAAATGATGCTCAAGTATAGATTTTTTCATGTCCATCTTCCTTATGCTTCTTATTTAAACCATTACACTCCTTAAAAAATGTGATGTGTATCACTATTTTTAGGTATATTGAGATATAAGATAGATAACAAAATCTGGCCGTATTCATCTAAATAATTGGTTTATAAGTTTTTTATTCTTTCAATTTCCAGACAAAGATTTCAATGCAAAAAAAACCCGCATAAAATGCGGGTTTTTCTGAACGATTAAAACTTATGCAGTTTCAACAGTTACATAGCGACGGCCAAACTGACCTTTCACTTCAAATTTTACTACGCCGTCAGCAGTAGCAAATAAAGTATGGTCACGACCCATACCAACATTTGCACCAGCGTGGAATTCTGTACCACGTTGACGAACGATGATGTTACCAGCAGTCACAGCTTGACCACCGTACATTTTAACACCTAACATCTTAGGATTTGAGTCACGACCGTTCTTAGTCGAGCCACCGGCTTTTTTAGATGCCATGTCTATTTACTCCTCGTGATTAGCCTGAGATACCAGTAATTTTCAACTCGGTAAACCATTGACGGTGACCAGTTTGCTTACGGTAGTGTTTACGACGACGCAACTTAACGATGCGGATTTTGTCGTGACGGCCATGACCAACCACTTCTGCAGTTACTTTAGCGCCAGCTACAACTGGAGCACCGATTTGAATGCTTTCGCCGTTTACAACCATTAATACGTCATCAAACGTAATAGTCGCGCCAGTTTCAGCTTTCAATAATTCAACTTTAAGGGTTTCACCCTCAACTACACGGTGCTGTTTACCACCGCTTTGGATTACTGCGTACATAATGTACTCCAAACATGCCCGTGTCGTCGTGCCGATAAAGGGATATATCGATCTTAAGACGATCGCCACTGGGGTTATACAAGGGGACAGATTTTAAGTGATTATTGAGCAAACAACAAGCCACCTTCACAAAAAAACCTAAACTCGCGCCGAAGTTGGCTTAAACTCTCTACGTCCTAAATTAAAATAGAATGAAACACATACGACTGTGTAATAAACAATAGATTTTTAAAATCAATTCGCTACTATAGTCAGCAGATACATTTTTGATGTCATCCAATACTTCGTGTGCGTATTTATTGCAATCCACAGGCTTCAAATTGCAAGCCAGAAGCAACTGATTTAACACGTCTGTCTTTGCTTCTGCTTTTCGATTGCACTATATATAGCTATGTCACAGATGAAAGCATCACTTAACCAATAGAGGTTTCTATTCCTATGGCCATCGATTTTAAGCAAGATATTCTCGCCCCTGTAGCTCAAGACTTTGCTGAGATGGACACATTTATTAATGAAGGAATCACCTCTAAAGTGGCACTGGTGATGGCGGTCAGCAAACATGTGGTTGAAGCAGGCGGCAAACGCATGCGTCCGATTATGTGTTTACTGGCAGCAAAAGCGTGTGGTGCAGAAGACTTGGCGCAGCAGCGGAAATTGGCAGCCATTATTGAAATGCTGCATACCGCAACACTGGTCCATGATGATGTTGTAGATGAATCGGGTTTACGTCGTGGTCGTCCTACCGCCAATGCTACATGGAACAATCAAACTGCTGTTTTAGTGGGTGACTTCCTCATTTCACGTTCTTTTGATTTATTGGTCGATCTGAATAATATGACCCTATTAAAAGACTTTTCGACTGGTACCTGTGAAATTGCGGAAGGTGAAGTACTACAACTGCAAGCCCAACATCAACCTGATACCACCGAGCAAACTTATTTAGATATTATTCATGGCAAAACTTCACGTTTATTTGAGTTGGCCACTGAAGGCGCTGCAATCCTGACGGGTACACCTGAGTATCGTGAGCCATTAAGAAAGTTTGCGGGCCATTTCGGCAATGCCTTCCAAATTATCGATGATATTTTAGATTACACGTCTGATGCTGAAACACTGGGTAAAAACATTGGTGACGATTTAATGGAAGGTAAGCCAACCTTGCCGCTTATTTCTGCATTACAACACACCACTGGCGAGCAACATCAGATTATTCGTAAAAGTATTGCGACGGGTGGCACTGCTCAACTGGAACAAGTGATTGAAATTGTACAACAGTCTGGTGCTTTAGATTATTGCCGCAAACGTGCGACTGAAGAAACTGAGGCAGCCCTAGCTGCATTGTTGGCATTACCTGATACGATTTATCGTCAAGCCTTAGCCAATTTGGCTCAATTGGCTTTACACCGAATTCAATAAAGTAGAATTGCCTATTTGCTTATGCATATACAATTAAATGATGTGTTGCGAAACATGCAAGAACAGCTTGAGCGTGCTCAGGCTGTTGATCATCACTTGCTGATTGAGCTGGTTAACTTAATTCGACCCAGTGATAGTCGAAATCTAGACGAAATAGAACAAAAATTTCAGCTGTTTATTCAAACTTTGCTCATTACGCCCAATGCAGCCATTACGCTACAAAGTTATCTTCTTCGCCTGATCAATCAGTACAAACAAACCAGTTTATTTGCCGACACAGGCATTTTATCTCTGGATGGTTTCTGGAATCAGCTCGCGCAACGTGTTGGTGCGCATTTTTTACCTTTAATTTATGATGGGACTCAGCTACAAGAATTGGTGCGTCAGGTTTTCCATCAAGCCAGCGATCATTACTGGCTCGATCAAATCTCCGAGAAAAACTGGCAACAACTGTTTCGACTCTTAAATCAGGGTCATAGCAATCAACAAGAAAAGCTCAAAATTAAAAGTGAGCTAATTAAAGCCATTACGGTAATTTCATATCGAATTAGTGGTATTGGGCTATATCCTGAATTTATTAATGCGCAACCCGAACTCACGGAATATGAATCTCCTTTTTTAGTTCAAAACCGTGAGATTATTGAGTTTATTCAACACTATAAGAAACTACATCAGAATCGGGATGAGTTTGCTGTCATTGCCCCACCCGATGCTTCACAAGCCTTGGTGATGATTGACCAATGCCGTGATGTCGTTTCGAAAATTCGACGCGCTACCAAACGAATTGGGGTCAGCATCAGCCTGACATATTTGCTCTCGTTGCTGGAACAGTGTCTTGACCGTGTCGAACTGCTGCTGCAATTGATTGTTGAAGAAGATGACATTCGTTATCTGGCGATGGGAAGTCTGCTCACCGATATCAGTCAGGCGATTTATAATGAGCGTAGTGTTCGAGCATTATTGGCCAATAATAGTGAACTCATCGCCTTACAGGTGACCGAGAATGCCAGTAAAACAGGTGAACATTATGTAAGTACCGACAAAAAAAGCTTTTGGTCGATGTATCTTTCTGCCGCAGGCGCTGGGGTGATTATTGCCATTATGGCAACCCTGAAAACCTTGGCATCACGTGTCGTCATGGCGCCGATCATGCAAGCATTTGTCTATAGCATGAATTATTCCTTCGGTTTCATGCTAATTCACGTCATTCATTGTACTGTCGCGACCAAACAGCCTGCGATGACCGCAGCCGCATTAGCCGCTACAGTACAGCATCGCAAAGGCTCCAAAACCGCGCAAATTGCCGAATTAGCAGCGCTGATTATTAATATTATCCGCACCCAATTTATTGCCATTCTCGGCAATATCTCGATTGCGATTCCAGTAGCCGCTTTAATCGCTTGGCTATGGCAAATTGGCTTGCATGAGCCCTTAATGAATCATGCCAAGGCGGCAAAAGCACTGCATGACTTAAATCCGTTCACTTCTCTCGCAATTCCACATGCAGCCATTGCAGGTGTTTGTCTGTTTTTATCTGGCCTAATTGCCGGATATTTCGACAATATGGCGGTCTATCGCAAAGTAGGTCCAAGACTGAAAGCGCATATGCACTTAAAGCTGGTTTTGGGTCAGGAACGCTTAAATGCCTTTGCGGAATATATTGAACGTAATTTAGGCGCGCTCGCCGGTAATTTCATTTTTGGCATTATGCTTGGTAGCATGGGAACCATTGGCTTTATTCTTGGTTTACCGCTCGATATTCGCCATATTGCCTTTGCCTCTGCCAATTTTATTCAAGGCTTAATGAATATTAATGACACGCCCGATATTGGCCTGATTATTGTTTCCTTTTTGGGTGTGCTTTTAATTGGCTTAACCAACTTATTTGTGAGCTTTACCCTGACCATTATTGTTGCATTACGAGCACGTCGGGTACGTTTTGAACAATGGAAGCCGTTGGCAAAACTGGTCATGACCCACTTTTTAACCCGTCCAAGTGATTTCTTTTGGCCCCCAAAAGTACCACTTGAAGTTGAAGAAAGTTCAAATAGTACAAAACACCATACAAAATGATTTTGTACCCATTTTGAGCACTTGTTAGACTATGAACAAAATTTTATGCATTATTAATCAACACTTGAATTAAAGTGTACTGATGAGTACACTTTAACCCAGTAAATAACCGCGCTCAAATCGGTTCAAATGACACGAGTTTTAGCATGCCTTATTTGTTGCTTTCTATCGGTATTATTCTATTTATAATCAGCATATTAGTATTATTTTTTCAACCATTAACATCGCTAGATTTAACCATAGTTGAAAATTTCAGTACGTTGAGAACTGAGCCTATAAATAAGTTTGCAATACTTTTATCTGCACTCGGCGGCATGCCATTTGTATTATTTTTAACCTGTCTATGGTGTTTCCATCGTGCATGGTATAAAAAGTATAAAGATGTCATTTTTATAGGTTTAGGCGTAGTTGGAAGCATTGCTTCTGTTTGGCTACTTAAATTTTTAATTTCAAGACCACGCCCACCAGAAATGTTTCACCTAGTGACGAGCTATGGTGCTTCCTTTCCAAGTGCGCACAGTATGTATGCTGCCACTTTGGCGTGTCTTGCCATTTTCTTAAGTCGCCCATTTCCTGCACATCGTTTTATTGTCTGCATTGCTCTTTTATGGATGCTGATGATGGGAATTTCAAGAGTCTATCTTGGGGTACATTTCCCGTCCGATGTCCTTGCGGGATGGAGTATCAGTATTATATGGATTTCACTGCTCTACATTATGTATGGCAGATACAACCAATCAAATACAAATTATTTTTAGATAAAAATCTAATCGAGGTGGAACAATGATGTCGGCAAAGCTTTGGGCCCCAGCCCTTACCGCTTGCGCATTAGCAACGAGTATTGCACTTGTTGGTTGTAGCAAAGACCCAAAGGATGCGCAGCAAGCAGGCGCTTCTCAACAAATGCCACCTACTGAAGTCGGTGTCATTGTTGCACAACCGCAAAATGTAGAACAATCTGTAGAGTTATCTGGCAGAACCACGGCATTTGAAGTCTCTGAAGTTCGCCCACAAACGAGTGGAATTATTCTAAAACGTTTGTTTGCGGAAGGCAGCTATGTGCGTGAAGGACAGGCACTTTATGAACTTGATTCTCGTACTAATCGCGCAACATTTGATAATGCCAAAGCAGCATTATTACAACAAGAAGCAAATCTAAGCTCACTTAAAACCAAACTCAATCGTTATCAACAACTGGTTTCAAGCAATGCTGTTGCGAAACAAGATTATGATGACTTAGTCGGTCAAGTGAATGTTGCAGAGGCACAAGTCGCTGCTGCACGTGCACAAGTTAAAAATGCTGAAGTAGATTTAGGCTACTCAACCATTCGTTCACCTATTTCAGGTCAAACGAACCGTTCAACAGTTACAGCAGGCGCATTGGTTACAGCAAATCAAACCGACCCTTTGGTGACAATTCAGCGTTTAGACCCAATCTATGTTGATATCAATCAGTCAAGTTCTGAACTTCTACGCTTACGCCAACAACTAAGCAAAGGTAGTTTAGACAGCAGTAATAACACTCGCGTAAAACTTAAACTAGAAGATGGAAGTGAATACCCAGTCGAAGGACGTTTAGCGTTCTCTGATGCAAGTGTCAATCCAGATACAGGGACTGTAACCATCCGTGCAGTGTTCCCGAACCCAAATCACTTATTACTTCCTGGTATGTTTGCCAACGCTCAAATCGTGCAAGGGGTGATCCCAAATGCGATTTTAGTGCCACAAATTGCTGTGACACGTACACCTACTGGTCAAGCCATCGCGATGATTGTGAATGACAAAGGTGTTGTTGAGTCTCGCCCAATCACCACATCTGGCATTCAAGGCCAAAACTGGATTGTGACTCAAGGTCTTAAAACAGGTGAAAAAGTTATTGTTGACGGTATAGCGAAAGTTAAAGCTGAACAAAAAGTTGTTACGAAACCGTATCAACCTCAAGCAGCAGCGCCTCAAGCTCCAACAACTGAGGCTAAAAAGACAGAAGCTGGTGCGAAAACAGAACAAAAAGCTACTTCAAACACATAAGGGGTAGACTGAATGGCTCAATTTTTTATTCATCGCCCCATTTTTGCGTGGGTGATTGCACTGGTGATTATGTTGGCGGGTGTTATTACGCTAACCAATATGCCAGTTGCCCAGTATCCGACGATTGCACCGCCCACGGTGACAATTTCTGCAACGTACCCAGGTGCCTCTGCACAAACGGTTGAAAATACCGTGACTCAGATCATTGAACAACAAATGAATGGTCTAGATGGCTTACGTTATATCTCTTCTAACAGTGCTGGTAATGGTCAGGCATCTATTAACTTGAACTTTGAGCAAGGCATTGATCCAGACATTGCACAAGTTCAAGTACAGAATAAGCTACAATCTGCAACTGCACTCTTACCTGAAGATGTGCAACGCCAAGGTGTCAAAGTCACCAAATCTGGCGCAAGCTTTATGCAAGTTGTGGCATTCTATTCTCCAGATGAAAGCCTTTCTGCATCTGACATTAAAGACTATGTAAACTCCAACATTTCCGAACCGCTCAGTCGTGTTGCTGGGGTGGGTGAAGTACAAGTTTTTGGTGGTTCATACGCGATGCGTATTTGGCTTGATCCAGCGAAAATGACCAGTCTGCAAGTTACACCAAGTGATATTGCAACTGCCATTAATGCGCAGAACTCACAAGTTGCTGTGGGTCAACTCGGTGGTGCGCCATCAATTCAGGGACAAGTTCTGAATGCTACGGTCAATGCGCAAAGTATGTTGCAGACACCTGAGCAATTTAGAAATATTTTCCTCAAAAATACAGCATCTGGCGCTCAAGTGCGCTTATCTGATGTTGCACGTGTTGAACTTGGTTCAGATAACTATCAATTTGACTCTAAATTCAACGGCAAACCTGCTGGTGGTGTAGCGATTAAACTGGCAACTGGTGCAAATGCACTAGATACAGCAGCAGCTGTAGAAAAGCGCCTCAGTGAACTTCGTAAGAACTATCCAGATGGTTTAAAAGATAAACTGGCTTATGACACAACTCCATTTATTAAACTTTCGATTGAAAGTGTGGTTCACACTTTAATTGAAGCCATAATTTTGGTGTTCATTGTCATGTTCTTGTTCCTACAGAACTGGCGTGCAACGATTATCCCAACACTTGCTGTTCCTGTGGTTGTATTGGGTACCTTTGCTGTCATTAACATTTTCGGTTTCTCCATCAACACACTCACCATGTTTGCAATGGTCTTAGCGATTGGTCTTCTAGTCGATGATGCGATTGTTGTGGTGGAAAACGTCGAACGTGTCATGCAAGAAGAACATCTCGACCCTGTTGTTGCCACTGAAAAGTCAATGCAACAGATTTCTGGTGCCTTAGTCGGTATTACCAGTGTGTTAACAGCTGTATTCGTACCAATGGCTTTCTTCGGTGGTACTACAGGTGTTATTTACCGTCAGTTCTCGATTACACTTGTGACAGCAATGATTCTGTCATTGATCGTCGCATTAACATTCACCCCTGCCCTATGTGCAACCTTGTTAAAACAACATGATGCAAACAAACCAGAAAGTAATAATATTTTTGCACGTTTCTTCCGTTGGTTTAACAACAGCTTTGAAAAGCTATCCGTAAAATACCAAGGTGGTGTCAACCGTATGACCCATCATAAAGTATTTTCTGGTGTGGTTTATTTACTGGTGATTGCAGGTTTAGTTGGCCTATATAAAGCTTTACCATCCTCATTCTTGCCTGACGAAGACCAAGGTGTGGTCATGACACTCGTACAGCTTCCACCAAGTGCAAGCCTTGAACGTACCGATAAAGTCATCACCACAATGACAGACTATTTCATGAATAAAGAAAAAGAACATGTAGAGTCCATCTTTACTGTTTCTGGTTTCTCATTCACAGGTGTTGGTCAAAACGCAGGTCTTGCGTTTATCAAGCTGAAGGACTGGAGTGAGCGTACTTCACCTGAATCACAAATTGGTGCCATCATCCAACGTGGTATGGCATTGAATATGATCGTGAAAGATGCCTCTTACATCATGCCATTACAGTTACCTGCAATGCCTGAATTAGGTGTATCTGCTGGTTTTGACATCCAATTAAAAGATGCGAGTGGTCAAGGTCACGAAAAACTGATTGCTGCACGTAATGCGATTTTAGGTATGGCAGCACAGGATAAACGCCTTGCAGGTGTGCGTCCAAATGGTCAAGAAGATACGCCTCAGTATCAAATTAGTATTGACCAAGCACAAGCAGGCGCAATGGGTGTAAGTATTGCTGATATCAATACAACAATGAGTATCGCTTGGGGTGGTTCATATATTAATGACTTCGTAGACCGTGGTCGTGTGAAAAAAGTCTATGTGCAAGGCGAAGCAAATGCACGTATGATGCCTGAAGACTTGAACAAGTGGTACGTACGTAATAGTAGCGGCACAATGGTTCCATTCTCAGCATTTGCAACAGGCGAATGGACTTATGGTTCCCCACGTCTAGAGCGTTATAACGGCGTATCATCAGTCAACATCCAAGGTACTCCTGCACCAGGCGTTAGTTCGGGTGATGCCATGATCGCAATGGAAGAAATCATTGGCAAATTACCGTCAATGGGCTTAGATGGTTTCGACTATGAATGGACGGGTTTATCTTTAGAAGAGCGTGATTCTGGTAGTCAAACAGGACCATTACTCATTCTTTCAATGTTGATCGTATTCCTTTGTCTTTCAGCTTTATATGAAAGTTGGTCTATCCCTGTTTCAGTATTGCTGGTTGTACCACTTGGTATTATTGGTGCATTTACTTTAACGTGGTTAGGTATGATCATCAAAGGCGATCCAAACCTGTCATTTAACATCTACTTCCAAGTCGCAATTGTTGCCGTAATTGGTCTTTCTGCGAAAAATGCAATCTTGATTGTAGAGTTTGCAAAAGAGTTGCAAGAAAAAGGTGAAGACTTATTTGATGCAACCCTTCATGCTGCAAAAATGCGTTTACGCCCAATCATTATGACCACCCTTGCCTTCGGTTTTGGTGTACTCCCTCTTGCCCTTTCAGCAGGTGCAGGTGCAGGTAGTCAACACTCTGTCGGTTATGGTGTACTTGGTGGTGTAATTAGTTCTACACTTTTGGGTATTTTCTTCATTCCAGTATTCTTTGTTTGGATTCGCAGCATTTTCAAATACAAACCGAAGAAACAAAATAATCAGGAGCAAACATCGTGATGCAAAAAGTATGGTCTATTTCAGGTCGTAGCATTGCGGTATCTGCACTTGCGCTTGCTTTGACTGCATGTCAAAGCATGCGTGGTCCAGAACCCGTCGTTCAAGCGGATATCCCAACAGGATATATTGGTTCAGCTACAGGACCGTCTATTGCTGAGCAAGGTTATAAAGATTTTTTTGCTGATGCACGATTGGTACAAGTCATTGAAATGGCTTTGGCCAATAACCGTGACCTACGCACTGCAACTTTAAATATTCAACGTGCACAACAAGCGTATCAAATTACTGAAAACAACCAACTACCCACTATTGGGGCAAGTGGTAGTGTGCTTCGTCAAGATACGTTAAGTACGACTAAGCCAGTCACAACCTATAATGTTGGCCTTGGTGTCACCGCCTATGAGTTAGACTTTTGGGGGCGTGTACGTAGCTTAAAAGACAATGCTTTGGACAGCTATTTAGCGACCCAAAGTGCGCGTGATGCAACACAAATTTCGTTGATTGGTCAAGTTGCGCAAGCATGGCTCAGCTACTCGTTTGCCAATGCCAATTTGAAACTGGCAGATCAAACCTTAAAAGCTCAACTTGAATCTTACAATCTGAACAAAAAGCGTTTTGATGTCGGGATTGACAGCGAAGTGCCTGTGCGCCAAGCACAAATTTCGGTAGAAACAGCACGTAATGACGTTGCCAACTACAAAACCCAAGTGGCTCAGGCACAAAACTTACTGAACTTGTTGGTGGGTCAAGCTGTTCCTGAAAACTTGTTGGCGAAGCAACCAGTGACTCAAGTTACTCAAAGTTCTGCGATTGGTGCAGGCTTACCTAGTGATTTGCTGAACAACCGTCCTGACGTACGTACCGCAGAATATCAATTGTCTGCTGCGGGCGCCAATATTGGTGCAGCAAAGGCACAGCTTTACCCGACCATCAGCTTGACGGGGACTGCGGGCTATGCCTCTACCGATTTAAGCGACTTGTTTAAATCTGGTGCTTTCGTTTGGTCACTTGGTCCAAGTCTGGATATTCCAATTTTTGACTGGGGCACACGTAAAGCCAATGTCAAAATTTCTGAAATTGACCAGAAAATTGCCTTGTCGAATTACGAACAAACCATTCAAACTGCTTTCCGTGAAGTCAATGATGCCTTGGCAACCCGTGAAAACATTGGTGACCGTTTAGCAGCGCAAAAACGTTTGGTTGAAGCAACCAATACCACCTACAAACTTTCAAATGCCCGCTTCCGCGCAGGGATTGACAATTACTTAACCGTATTGGACTCTCAACGTAGCGCTTATGCGGCTGAACAAAGTTTGTTGTTATTAAAACAAGCTGACCTGAACAACCAAGTTGAACTGTATAAAACATTGGGTGGCGGTGTAAAAGCCAATACCAGTGACAGCATTCAGCAACAACCTTCAACCGCAGAAATGAAAGCGGCAAAATAAAGGTTGAACAATAGTAAAGCTCACTTCGGTGGGCTTTTTTATTGCATTTTGATACGTTATTTCATATCTTCAAGTTTCTATTTAAATTCAACCGATTGGTTTTATTCTGTCTATGTTATTAAGTAATCTTGAAACAGTTCCTGGTCATCACATTCGTCAGCAACTGGATGTTGTCTATGGCAGCACGGTACGCAGTAAACATGTGGGACGAGACTTACTGGCAGGACTCAAAAATATTGTCGGGGGTGAACTGACAGCCTATACCGAATTATTAGAAGAATCACGTCAAGAAGCCATGAATCGCATGATTGAAAAAGCCCGCGCCATGGGTGCAAATGCCGTGGTGGGTATTCGTTTTTCGACCTCGAATATTGCCCAAGGTGCTTCAGAACTGTTTGTCTATGGCACTGCGGTAATTGTAGAACCAATGCAACGCATTCCTGACCCTTTTAGCGCTTAAGGCCAGATCATGGATGGTTTAATTTTCCAAATCATTGTCTTCGCAGTGTTGTTTGCAGTCGGTTGGGGCTTTGGTCGACACAATGAACGACAGCATTTATTGCAATTGGCACAGCAAGAACAACGCTTGGCTTATATCCGCTTGGACATCAGCCGCTTTAAGCAAAATACCGCACAGGGCTATATGGTCAGTAGCAATGTGGTGATTTCGCATGACTACTTCAAATACATCATCGCCAATTTACAAAATCTGCTTGGTGGTAGACTGACCAGCTATGAAACCGTGGTCGACCGTGCACGTCGAGAAGCGATTGTCCGCTTAAAACTGGAAGCAGAGAAAATGGGCGCCACCCAAATTCAAGGCTTACGCTTAAGTACTACAGAAATGGGCATGCATGGTGGCATGGTTGAAGTCTTTGCCTATGGCACCGCTATTTTAAAAGCAGAAACACACAACTAGCACACATAAAAAAGCGGGCTAAATCTACTCTAGCCCGCTTTTAAAAGCCGTCGTTTACATCTTATTTGACTTTGGCTTTACGAATCATGCGGTACAGCGCACTTGGTGACAAACGTGAAACCAAGACCCCTAATTTTTCTTTACGCCCACCAATCACAATGTATTCATCGCCCTGCATTAAGGCTTTGACGGTATCTTGTGCAAATTCATCGGCTTCTAAACCATTGGCGGTGACTTCATTGTCAAAGCCTTGCGCCTGCCCTGCACCATTCAAAGCATTAATCGAAACATTGGTTTTAACAAACCCAGGGAACACCACTGAAACATCGACCCCTTCATCTGCCACTTCCGCTCTTAGACTGTTTGCCCACATGTGAATGGCACCCTTTGCCGCAGAATAGGAAGCACGATATTGCGTCCCCAATAAGCCCGCAATACTGGATACAAACACCACTCGTCCTGACTTTTGCTTTAACAGCGTTGGAAGAACGGTTTTGGTCAAAAACACTTGTGAGAAGTAATCCACTTCCATAATGGTACGTTCAGTTTGCATGGTGGTTTCAGCAATCAACGCGCGCTGGCTTAATCCAGCATTGTTAATTAACCAGTCGATGCGACCTTTGGCAGCCAAGACTTGTTCATAGGCATGTAAAACCTGAGCTTCATTGGTAATATCGGCACAAATTGAAAGGTGTAAATCTGGATTTAACAATCCAACACGTACCGTTTCTAGTTCTTCATAACGACGTGCCATCAACACCACTTGCGCGCCTTGCAAGGCACATTCCTGTGCCAAGGCTTTACCTAAACCCGAAGATGCCCCTGTAATCCATACCACTTTATTTTCTAAACTGTCTAGCTTTGCCATGATCCACTATCCTGATGCTATTGCGGCGTATGCGCTAATTGTTGGTTGAATTTCCTAAAAAAACAAGAAAATGATTGAAATAATGACTCATGGTTTTGGCATCGTATTGCGTGCCCAATTTATCAAAACGCTTATAACCCATTTGCGTGGTGACATTGATCACGCCATTTAAG
This sequence comes from Acinetobacter sp. NigerLNRRAM0016, assembly GCF_054112845.1. Taxonomy (NCBI): domain Bacteria; kingdom Pseudomonadati; phylum Pseudomonadota; class Gammaproteobacteria; order Moraxellales; family Moraxellaceae; genus Acinetobacter; species Acinetobacter sp. NigerLNRRAM0016. The sequence goes on along the minus strand of NZ_JBSYVT010000004.1, from coordinate 80,509 downwards.
GTTTTATCCACCACCACATTAAATTTCAGCATCTGTTTCGGAATACGAATTAGATGGGTCACGCCCTGATCGACAATTTGGGTAAAGGCATGTAAGGCAGGAACCACCGCTGTATTATCGCCCTGCTGCATCTGTTCGGCAAAACCCAGTAATTCTTTGACATTTTTAGGATCGACCGCGTAGGACAAATAATAGTCCCCGTCTTTTTGGTACATCAGCTCATGTAAATAATTCACCATGGGCACAAGACGTTCATTGCCAAAAAATGACACCGACCATGGCATATATTTACGCGTGGTGTCCATAATGTGATGAATAACCTTGGCAGATTCGTTGTCGCCCGAAAGTGAAATACGGGTAATTTCACCAAAGACCTGATCAATCACCTCATAGGAAATGTCTGCCAGTACCTCGCCCAGTGCTTTGGCGACACTCTCGCTTTGCCCTTGATTTAACTGTTGAAAGATGTCCTGAAAACGTTGATGGGTTTCTGATTTCAACTTGAGTGAAATAACATAACTCATTCTATTTTTTCCTTTTTATCAAGTTCTGCGATCTGATGCGCAGTCGTTATACAACCTTCATCATAAAACCTTACACCTGCCGTGACAATTGCAGAAACAAAGCATTTGACGAACATCCCTAAGCAGTTATTTTTTTGCTACACTAGGTGCAATTTTTTATTCACTTTTTATCTGTTCTGACTATGACTGATTCTGCGCAAAATATTGCTACGACTTACGATCCGACTGAGATCGAGAAAAAATGGTACAAGACTTGGGAAGACAAAGGCTACTTTAAGCCATCGGGTCAAGGGGATTCATTCTGTATCATGATTCCACCGCCGAACGTCACGGGTAGCTTGCACATGGGTCATGGTTTTAACAATGCCATTATGGATGCCTTGACGCGCTATAACCGTATGTCTGGTAAAAACACCTTATGGCAACCGGGTACGGACCATGCGGGTATTGCTACGCAGATGGTCGTAGAGCGTCAGTTGGGTGCACAAAACATCAGCCGTCATGACTTGGGTCGTGAAAAGTTCATCGACAAAATCTGGGAATGGAAAGAACAATCTGGCGGTACGATTACCCGTCAAATCCGTCGCTTAGGTTCTTCTGTGGACTGGTCACGTGAACGCTTCACCATGGATGAAGGTTTATCGAATGCGGTAAAAGAAGTTTTCGTTAAGCTACACGAAGATGGTTTGATTTACCGTGGTAAACGCCTCGTAAACTGGGATCCAAAATTACAAACTGCACTTTCTGACCTTGAAGTTGAGTCAGACAAAGAAGAAGCAGGTTCATTGTGGCACTTCAAATATTTCTTTGAAGACAAATCATTGCGCACACACGATGGTAAAGATCACATCGTTGTTGCAACCACGCGTCCTGAAACATTATTGGGTGATACGGCAGTTGCAGTGGCACTGGATGATGAACGTTATACACACCTTGTGGGTCAGAACATCATTCTGCCGATTACAGGTCGTGCCGTTCCAATCGTTAAAGATGAATATGTCGACAAAGAATTCGGTACAGGCTGTGTAAAAATCACTCCTGCACACGACTTCAATGACTATGAAGTGGGCAAACGCTGCGAATTGCCAATCATCAATATCTTCAACAAAAATGCGGAAGTATTGGCTGAGTTTGAATACATTGCCAAAGCGGGCGAACAAATTTCTAAAACCATCGCTGCACCTGCAGAGTACGTTGGTTTAGAGCGTTTTGCTGCACGTAAGAAATTGGTTGAACAAGCAGAAGCGGAAGGCTGGTTAGACCAAATTCAACCGTACACCTTGAAGCCACCACGCGGTGACCGTTCAGGTGTGATTGTTGAGCCATTATTGACCGATCAATGGTATGTAAAAATTGCACCACTGGCTGAGCCTGCAATTGAAGCGGTGAAAGATGGTCGCATCAAGTTCGTGCCAGAGCAGTACAGCAACATGTACATGGCGTGGATGAACAACATTCAAGACTGGTGTATTTCACGTCAGCTTTGGTGGGGTCACCGTATTCCAGCTTGGTACGATGCTGAAGGTAATGTCTTTGTCGGTCGTAACGAAGCTGAAGTGCGTGCCAACAACAACATCCCTGCTGATGTTGCACTCAGCCAAGATGAAGATGTACTGGATACATGGTTCTCTTCTGCGCTGTGGACGTTCTCGACCTTAGATTGGACGGGCGATGCCAAGAAAGATGCAGAAAACTATTTTCTCAATACCTTCCACCCGACTGATGTGTTGGTGACAGGTTTTGACATTATCTTCTTCTGGGTGGCGCGCATGATCATGATGACCATGCACTTCATGAAGAATAAAGATGGCACGCCACAAGTTCCGTTCAAAACTGTGTATGTACATGGTCTAGTCCGTGATGGCGAAGGTCAGAAGATGTCTAAATCTAAAGGCAACGTACTTGACCCATTAGACCTCATTGACGGGGTAGACCTTGAAACCTTGGTACAAAAACGTACTACAGGTTTGATGAACCCGAAACAAGCAGCGAAGATTGAAAAATCAACGCGTAAAGAATTCCCAGAGGGTATTCAAGCTTACGGTACAGATGCGGTTCGTTTCACTTTCTGTGCGCTTGCCAACACAGGTCGTGACATCAAGTTCGACATGAAACGCGTTGAAGGTTACCGTAACTTCTGTAACAAGATTTGGAACGCCACTCGTTTCGTGTTGATGAATGTTGAAGGTCAAACCGTTGGTCAAACTGCGCGTCCTGATCTGTGGGAATTGCCTGAACAGTGGATCATCAGTCGTCTGCAAAAAGCCGAAGCTGCGGTACAACAAGCCTTTGCGACCTATCGTTTAGACTTGGCTGCACAAGCCATTTACGAATTTATTTGGAATGAATACTGCGACTGGTATGTCGAGTTGACCAAACCAGTTCTGAACGATGCGGAAGTGTCTGAAGAGCGTAAAGCAGAAGTTCGTCGCGTATTGCTTGCGGTGATGGAAGCATCTTTACGTCTTGCACATCCACTTATGCCGTACTTGACTGAAGAAATTTGGCAGACGCTTGCACCAAAACTCGGTATTGCTGGCGAAACCATCATGCTCGCGCAGTACCCTGTGGCGAACCCTGAGCGTGTAAACGAACAGGCTGAAGCAGATATGCAATGGCTTCAAGGTTTGATTGGTGCGGTACGTAACATTCGTGGTGAAATGGGCTTAGGTAATGCGCGTTTATTACCTGTGTTGCTTCAAAACACCACTGATGCTGAAAAAGCGCAGATCACACGTATTGAAGCGTTGTTTAAAGCGTTGGCGAAAGTTGAAAGCATTACGTTCTTGGCAGATGCTGAGCAACCACCATTGTCTTCTTCATCTGTTGTGGGTCATGTGTCTGTATTTGTTCCGATGAAAGGTTTAATTGACCCGAAAGCGGAATTGGGTCGCCTACAAAAAGACTTAGACAAAGTGCAAAAGCAGCATGACCAAATTGCAACTAAACTGGGCAATGAAGGTTTTGTGGCGAAAGCACCTGCGGCGGTGGTTGAAGGTGAAAAAGCGAAATTGGCTGAGTTTGCTGACCAGTTAGCGAAGATTAAAGCAAATATGGAGCAGATTGCAGCGCTGTAAGATGTTGGTAATTTGACCTAATTCGTAGTATAAAGGGCTGATTATTCAGCCCTTTGTTTTTATAATATGAGCCAAGATGACATCAATAAATATAAAATTCTATTTGAAGTTTCCAAACATGAATATCAACTAGAAATCGATCGAAGTAAATCACTAGATGATAAAGCCATTAAATATTCAACAATGGTCGGTATTGTGATAGTTGCCTACTCAGCAGCACTGACCAAGTTAGAAACTTTTACTGCTTATGCTTGTACTTCATTAACCAAATGCGTTTTATATATTTTATGTATAGTTTTATTTATAGCAATTCTAAGTTGTTGGTATAAGATAGCAAAAGTACTAAGCCTTTCTGCACTAGAAAAAGTTCCTTTGGATGATACTAATTTAATTAACACTTTTATTGATAATGATGAAAGAACATGTCTATGGTATATGGGAGAAATTTATCAGGATTTAATTTCTCGAAATGCCCAAATGCTAAAGGATAAAGTTATTGCTTTAGAAAAAGCTTATTCAGAGATTAATTGTGCAGCAGCTATTTTTGGCATATTATGTCTATATCTATTAATTTTATGGTTAACGGGAGAATGCAATGTCCAGACATACACAGAACTCTCAAAACTCTACATCAAGAAATAATCAAAGTACTTCAACAAGTCTAACAGCTTCTAGCCGTCCTAGACCTACATGGGTTAATGATTCTGTTAATCTACCGTCAAGTTACAGAGTAACCATGGAAAGTGCTGATCCTCGTATAGATTTTGACTCAAGCAATCGTCGATAGTTTTTAAAGTACCTCTTTTATTATAGAGGTACTTTTTTACTATATTTTATAAAAATTGAATCTAATTTTTAGGTTTTTGAAAAGAGTTAAGGATTGGTGTCTTTTAATTCATAACACTCGCCACAAATCCACTAAAACCACTTCTATATTTCCCAACACATCATTATTCCAATACCGAACCACTTTTAAGCCTAAAGCCTCTAAAAACTTAGTTCGTTCAGCATCATATTCAATTGCATCGTCTGTACCATGCTGACTGCCATCTAGCTCAATAACCAAACCCAACTCATGACAGTAAAAATCTACAATATAGGGTGCAATTACATGCTGTCTACGAAATTTAAGGTTCATAAATCGTTTGGCACGAAGTAGTTGCCACATGAGGTATTCTGCATCTGTAGCATTGCTTCGCATAGTTTTGGCGAATTCTAATAATTGTGGGTCTAATTTCATTTTTTATTATTACCTCTCCCTAGCCCTCTCCTACAAGGAGAGGGAATCTCATCTAATTACACACCACCATAAAATCAACTACTACTCCCTCTCCCTCAGGGAGAGGGTTGGGGTGAGGGAAAATCAAAGCTCCCCATGCCCTAACAACATCTCCACCCCACTCACCTTTTTCATATGCTTTAAACGCTCTTTTTCCCACTTCAACTGCTGCTTTAACTCAGCACAGTCGGCATCTATAGCTTTATACACATCGCTAATATGTACATGCTCGGCTTTTACTTTTTTCGCCAAATGAAAAGAATCCAAAATCTCATCAATTTGGCTTTCAAGCTGCTGACTTTGCGCATCCAAAGCTAACTTATAAAACTTCAACTGCTCCGCAGATAACTCTTTCGCGCCTACACCTTTATTCTGTTCAAGCTGTAACTGAAGTTTGAGTAAATAAAACAAATCCTGCTGCTCATAAGCCAGACTTGCCTGCTGGAACAACTCGGTTTTTTCTGCTTTCTTGCTCTCGTCTTGCTCACGGTCGGGGTGAATCATCGCGGCAATTTTTAAATACACAGTTTTCAGCGACTGAGCCGCCATCTGCTCCGCTTGTTCACGTTTTTGTTGCTGTCTTTGCTGTTTGGCTTGTTCACGTGCCTGTTGCTGCCCGGCAGCAAATTGTTCAAAGTCATCTTCAAACAAAGCTGTTTGCTCATCACTTTCAGGCTGATCGACTCTGTGCTGCTGTACTTTTTTAGTTTTCTTGGCGGACTGCTGCGCATGCTGTTGATAAAAAGTATGGATCTGCTCGACTTGTTGCTGCTGTTCGTTGATAAGCATTTTGGAATGTTTCAGCATCTGTGCACGTTGGGCAATGCTTTCATCCAATTGCTGCATATCGGCTTTGGAAAATTCATGACTGTGTAACAGATTCCAAAGTTGATCTAACTGCTGAAACAGCACCGCATGCAGTTCGCTATACACAGGCAGGAGTTTTTGCCGCGTGTGCTGCTGAATTTCCGCTTGGGCATTTTGCCATGTAGCAAGGCTGATTTTTTGCTGTTCAATTTTATCTATCAGGCGATTCAGCTTTTTCTGATGTGGAGACTGTTCAGCCCTTTGCTGAATGCTAACTTTAAGATCGAAGAACATTGCCGATTCACACGCTAAAACAATGCAGCCACTATAACAAGTTTAGCCATAGGACAGTACTCAACTGCCCTGCATCATCCACTGCAAGCCATAATGGCATCCACCACATATCCCCTGCGCAATGACTGTGCCTTGTCACGCCTAAAGTTTAGATAATTGCACTATCTTATTTTCTAAATCTACTTGTGACTATTTATATGTCCCATTTTCTACAATCTGGCAGATGTTGTACTAACTGCTCCCCCCAAACTCCCCACATTAAATAAAATTATTTTAAAACATAGATTTAAAATCATTAAAGTCATAATTTCGTATTTAAAAAAATGGAAATACTAAACAAGTAATTGTTTATTTTTATTAAAAACAGTATGTTATTTAAACACACAATACCTTGCAGGCACAGAATCTGCTTTGTTCTACTTAAGTGATATGCATCAGACTTAAATCTGTTTAAAACTTAAGCAGTTAACGTTAACAAAGCATCAACAATCTGAGCTTCGCAAGTGATGAAAACTCGCGCTAAGATGAAGTTTAAGCTGCTTGTCAGACAAACAGCTGTGCATGCAATAACGAATAAGCTGATGGATATTCAGTCAATAAATAAAGCAAATGATGACAATAAAACACAAGGAGTTTTACTTATGTTATTCAAACGGCCCCTGACTTCCCTACTTTGTGCCAGTACCCTCGCATTCGGTTTAAGTGCCTGTAGTGGCGACAAACCACCTAGCAGCGGTGATGCAGGCAGCAAAGAGACGGCAGCGTCAGGAACACTGGAGAAAATTAAAAAATCAGGCACCATTGTGCTGGGGTATCGCGACTCTTCCATTCCATTTTCCTATATTGCCGACAATCCAAATCAACCTGTGGGCTATGCGCATGACTTACAACTTAAAGTGGTCGATGCCGTTAAGCAAAAGCTGAATATGCCCGATTTAAAAATTCGCTATAACTTGGTCACCAGTCAAAACCGTATTCCTTTGGTGTCGAATGGCACGGTCGATTTAGAATGTGGTTCCACCACCAACAACAAAGAACGCCAGCAACAAGTCGATTTCTCTGTAGGCTTTTTTGAAGTCGGTTCGCGCTTACTCACCGCAAAAGATTCCGGGGTGAAAGACTTCGCCGACTTAAAAGGCAAAAAACTGGTGACTACCGCAGGCACCACATCAGAGCGTTATATTCGCCAGCATGAAAAAGAACTGGGCATTGGTGAGATTATTTCTGCCAAAGACCATGCCGAATCTTTCTTGATGCTGCAAAACGGACGTGCTGCAGCCTTTATGATGGATGACATTTTACTGGCAGGGGAAAAATCCAAAGCCAAAGATCCAGAGCATTGGGTGATTGTCGGTACTTCACCTGTACATGAAATTTATGGGTGTATGCTTAGAAAAGGCGACCCTGAATTTAAGCAAGTGGTCGACAATGCGATTAAATCGGTCTACAGCTCAGGTGAAATTAACAGCATGTATAACAAATGGTTTGAGCAGCCAATTCCACCAAAAAACATTAACCTGAACTTCCCGATGTCTGAACAGCTAAAAGCGTTGATTAGTGCACCACATGACCGTGATCAGTAATTGCGCTGATCATCCATTTCATATGCATCAGGTAGTGCACTTGCCTACCTGATTTAGACACTGGAGCTCCTATGAACTATAGCTGGAACTGGGGCGTATTATTTCAATCTACAGGTGTCGGGGACAGTAGCTATTTCAACTGGATTTTAACAGGCTTGGGCTGGTTACTGGTCATCGCCATTGTGGCATGGTCTATCGCATTTGTGCTGGGCAGTCTGCTCGGCATTATGCGTACGCTTCCAAATAAAACGGCACGTGCTATTGGTACCGCCTATGTGACCATTTTTCGTAATGTACCGCTGTTGATTCAACTGTTTGTCTGGTTTTATGTGGCGCCGAATTTTCTCCCTGCGGGGCTGAAAGATTGGTGGGTGAATGACTTGAGTGCCAGCACCAGCGCCCTGATCTCGGCCAGTATTGGCTTGGGACTGTTTACCGCAGCACGAGTCTGCGAACAAGTACGTACAGGCATTGAGGCCCTGCCAACGGGGCAAGTCAATGCAGGGTATGCTTTGGGCTTTAGTACGGCACAACTGTACCGTTACATTATTTTGCCACAGTCGTTCCGTACCATTCTGCCACCATTGAGCTCTGAACTGACCAACTGCGTGAAAAATACCTCGGTCGCTTCTTTGGTGGGGGTGGCAGAAATTATTTCGCAAATGAAAACCATCAGCGAGTACACCCAAAACACCATCGAGATTTATACCTACGTCACCATTATTTTTATTGTGATTAATATCTGCCTCATTCAATTTATGAATTTTCTGGAAAAACGCTTACGCATTCCAGGTTTAATTGCAGGAGATAAATAATGGACTGGCTCACTGCATTTCTTCAAGATTTACATCTCTCTGCACCTGCCTTATGGCATGGTCTCAGCATTACCTTAAAAGTAGTGTGTATTGCGACAGTGGGTGGGATTTTTATTGGCACCTTACTGGCGTTAATGCGTCTGTCATCCATTCGGGCACTGAATTTAATTGCCCAAGCCTATGTCAATTTGTTCCGCTCTATTCCACTGCTGTTGGTACTGATGTGGTTCTACTTTGCGGTGCCGTTTTTCTATACCGCATTTACAGGCAATTATCTGACTATCGACACTGCCCTGGTCTCGAGTATTGTCGCGTTCATGTTGTTTGAAGCCGCTTATTTTTCGGAAATTGTGCGTGCAGGGATTCAATCGATTCCCAAAGGTCAAAGTGCCGCGGCTTATGCCTTGGGCATGAGTTATAGCCAGTCCATGCGCCTGATTATTTTGCCGCAAGCCTTTCGCAAAATGACCCCGCTATTACTGCAACAAACCATTATTTTGTTCCAAGATTCCACCATGGTTTACGCCATAGGTTTGCTGGATTTTTTCCGCACCAATTACGTCCGCGGCGACCTGATGTCCTTACTTACCCAGTACATTCTGTTTGCAGGTCTGGTCTACTTTAGCATCAGTGCCTTGGCGACCTTTGCGGTGAAAAGATTACAACGGAGATTAAAAGTATGAGTGATAAAAAAGTAATGATTGATCTCCAAAATGTCAGTAAATGGTATCAACAATTTCAGGTACTTACCGACTGCACCACTCAAATCTGTCAAGGTGAAGTGGTGGTGGTCTGCGGTCCTTCAGGTTCAGGCAAATCGACCCTAATTAAAACCGTGAACGGTTTGGAACCCTTTCAACAGGGACAAATTTATGTGGATGGTATTCCAATTGCCGACCCGAAAACCGATTTGAACAAATTGCGTAGCCGTGTCGGCATGGTGTTCCAGCATTTTGAGTTATTTCCACATTTGAGCATTACTGAAAACCTGACCATCGCGCAGATTAAAGTATTGGGGCGCAGTGCAGATGAAGCCAAGAAAAAAGGTCTCGCCTATTTAGATCGGGTTGGACTGAGTTCGCAAGCCAATAAATATCCAGCGCAGCTTTCGGGTGGACAACAACAGCGTGTCGCCATTGCCCGTGCCTTGAGTATGGACCCGATTGCCATGCTGTTTGACGAGCCGACTTCTGCCCTTGACCCAGAAATGATTAATGAAGTGCTCGAAGTGATGGTCGGTCTGGCTAAAGAAGGCATGACCATGATGTGCGTGACCCATGAAATGGGCTTTGCCCGCCAAGTGGCGAATCGCATTATTTTTATGGATCAAGGTAAAATAGTAGAAGACTGTTCTAAAGATGAATTCTTTAATACGCCACGCGGTGAACGCGCGCAGCAGTTCCTAGACAAGATCTTGCACTAAGCCCAAACAGTATCAAGTGGAACGCATCTGCTCCACTTGATCCACCCTTTTTTGCCCTTTATGCGACACACATTTCGATTGCCTATCGCTGAAATCAACCAAGCTGGAAGCCTAAACGCTTTCAATACCTTCAAACCATTCAGCCTGAACGATGTGTCACGCTATAGACCATCAGTCGCATGTGTTTCCTGAACAATAAGTCAATTTATCATTTTGATTTTACATTTAATTCATTTGAAATCTTGTTTTTTCATACTCTAAAAATGCAAATTACAGCACCTTTTTAAGTCAATACGCACTGTTTTCCACCAAATAAATCGTATTTTCAACAGAATTGGTGCATTTTTTGCTTAGGTATTTTTCTGAACGGAGTATTTTGTTGCTGAACTCCAATTTTTAGATTTACTAAACTATTTTGGTGCAAATTATCTTCCCAAGTTTGTGCCTAAAATCGTATTAAGCACTTTTTTCGAGCAAACTATGCAAGATATCGATTTATTATTTCTACTGCTAGGAGCAGTGCTGGTACTGGCAATGCATGCCGGTTTCGCATTTTTAGAACTAGGAACAGTTCGACATAAAAATCAGGTCAATGCCTTAAGTAAAATCCTGACTGACTTTGCACTTTCAGCGATGGCTTACTTTTTTGTAGGTTACTACATTGCCTATGGACACCATTTCTTCCATATGGGAGCAACCTTGGCAGCAGATCATGGCTATAACTTGATGCGCTGTTTCTTTTTACTGACCTTTGCTGCAGCAATTCCTGCCATTATTTCAGGCGGCATTGCAGAACGTGCCAAAATGCGTTCCCAAGCCATCGCGACTTTATTGCTGGTGGCCTTGGTCTATCCCTTCTTTGAAGGTATTGTCTGGAATGGCAATTTGGGCATACAAGCATGGTTGGAGCACACTTTTGGTGCGCCCTTCCATGACTTTGCAGGCTCTGTCGTCGTTCATGCTATGGGCGGCTGGATTGCCTTGGCAGCCGTGATCCTATTGGGGGCACGTCATGGTCGTTATAAAAAAGATGGCCGTGTCAGTGCTCATCCTCCATCGTCTATTCCCTTCCTTGCGTTGGGTTCATGGATTCTGATTGTGGGCTGGTTTGGCTTTAACGTGATGAGTGCACAGCGTTTAGATGCCATTTCAGGCATGGTGGCGATTAACTCGTTGATGGCGATGGTCGGTGGTACTGTGACTGCCAATATGATTGGTAAAAATGACCCAGGTTTCTTACACAATGGTCCACTCGCTGGCTTGGTTGCCATCTGCGCAGGCTCGGATATTGTGCATCCTTTTGGTGCATTGGTGATTGGTGCAATTGCGGGCATCATTTTTGTAAAGTTCTTTACCTATACCCAAAACAAACTCAAAGTGGATGATGTGTTGGGCGTATGGCCATTACACGGTATTTGTGGCGCCTTTGGTGGCATCGCAGCGGGTATTTTCGGTCAACAATGGCTAGGCGGGATTGGTGGTGTCTCCATGATGTCACAAATCATAGGTACCCTATTCGCCATCATCGTTGCACTTGCAGGTGGATTTGCCGTGTATGGCGGCTTAAAAGCTTGTATTGGCATTCGTTTATCGCAAGAAGATGAATTCCGTGGCGCGGATTTATCCATCCACAAAATTTCAGCCAACTCCGATGACAGTATGTTTTAAGTTTTTTCAAGTTACGTATGTTGCGCAGCGATTCTTAGGAATCGCTTTTTTTATGTCTGCAATTTTATCGTGGTTCTAAATACGCCTTTAATTCATGTAACTGCTGAATACGAGGCACCTCTAGACGTTCATCTTCAGGGTGAAAGCCTTGCAACCAAATGGCTTGCATGCCTGCCTGTTGCGCGCCGAGAATATCATTCACAGGATGATCACCAATAAACACACATTCTGAAGGCTGCACGCCTAAACTTTCAGCCGTATGCAAAAATATCTACTGATGGGGCTTACTGATGCCTGCCTGTTCGGAACTGACAATCACATCAAAATAATCCTTAAATCCGAGACCCGTTAAAATATTCAAGCGGGTGGCATGTCCACCATTCGACACCACTGCCAAAGCATAATCTTGCAGCTTTAACATTTTTAATAGATCCATAGCTCCTGCCATGGCGACGGCACACTGTCCAAAGTACTCAAACCAGAACTGGGTTAACTCCTGAAAATCGGCTTCAGTTTGCCAGTCCAACTCTTGCAGTAAAGCGTGTGCAACCGAAGCCCCAATACTCGGATGGGTTAGCTGTTCTTTTTGAGGATAACCGCCATTATCAATACGGCGGATAATCTGCTGGATTTTGTCCAGATCATGGGCGAATAACTGCGACTGATACTGTTGCAGTAAAAACTCGCAATAACGCTGAATACTTTGATCACGGTGGGTTAAGGTATTGTCCAAATCAAATAATACTGCACGAATAGACATAACACGCCCTGCTGGCTTTTGCCTTTAATCTAGCATTTTCCAGTCGCTTTGCATGACAGATTTTCTACGAAGTTCTGCATAAAATCTGTGAAGAAAATCAGCCCAGCGATGTGCTTTTAAGGTTCAGTTAAGTCCACTTTAAGTTTGCTTTGCTCTAATAAAAGTCATCCAAATACCGTTTGCATGACCATGTCTGAATTACAACGTTTTAGCCTCAAGCAAGGACTGATTTTGCTGTTCAGTTTTATCCTACTGCAACTGCTTTTCCCTGTTGCGGGTCAACTCGACCTGATGTTGATTCAGCCGTGGACAGGGCTAGATGGTCAATTTCCATGGCGTCATGACTGGTTCTTGGAAACCCTGAATCATAAATATGTTAAAAACCTTTTAATTCTGTGTGATGTCAGTTTTGTCACCCTTTGGCTAGGCAGCTTTAAGGTCAAAGCGTTAGCAGCAAAACGTTGGCAATATGCTTATCTGTTCTGGATTTTAATTTTAAGCACCAGTGTAGTCGGTATTCTTAAATCACAATCGGGGCATGCCTGCCCATGGAATATGACCCAAACCACAGCAACAAGTTTTCTCTGGAACTTTAGCATCAGCCATGGGCACTGCTTCCCAGGTGGTCATGCAGCTACAGGCTTTGCCTTAATAACGGGTTTCTTTGCCTTTCGAAAAACTGCACCAAAACGTGCTTACTTCTATCTTGTTGCGGGTTTAATTTTGGGCTTTGCGATGGGATGGGCACAAATGATGCGTGGCGCGCACTTCCTCAGTCATAATTTATGGACAGCTTGGGTCATCTGGTGCTGTAACGTGGCGCTTTATCCATTGTTTTATAAACGCTTGCTACCTGCTCAATCTGTAGAAACTGCTCAGCCTGCTGAGGTTATGCCTCAGCCAGTCTCCGATCAGGTGCAAGAAGCGGCTTAAAACTTTGTCTTGCAACTGTTGTCAGCATGCTGCCAACTGTGATCTTGCTGAGACTTAGTAGCGATCAAAGTCCGCAAAGCATCCTTCTATCCGCCTATTTCTGTTCACTTTAGATTAGATGATACAAACATGGAAGTGGAGGCTCAAAACTCTAAATCTGCTGTAATTCTTATGAATTGAGCCTACTAAAGCAGCATGGTTTAAGCTGCTTTTTGCTTTAGAAGAAGCGCTGCCAGCTGAGTGAAGATTATTCATCTGATTGGACTTGTTTGGGAAACTGAACTTGCACAAATAGGCCGCCTAAAGTCTGACTTTTGCCAAACTGGATTTTACCCCCCAAATGTTCTGCTGCCTTTTGCACAATCGAAAGCCCTAGCCCACTGCCCATCTCTAAATGATGATGAATACGATAAAAACGCTTCATGATCTGCTCATATAAGGCGGGGTCAATGCCAGGACCGCTGTCTTCCACTTGAATAATGGCATCATTGCCCTGAGAGAAAATCGAGACATTAATCACGCCATTTTTTGGGGTGTATTTAATCGCATTATCAATCAAATTATAAATAATGGAACGAGCCGCAGACTCCAAGCCATTAACCAAAACCTCTTCTTGGCGCTCCATGCCCAAATCGATATCTTTGTGCAAAGCCACATGAATCAATTGCTCTACACAATTCACCGCCACTTGGTTTAAGTAAAATGGCTGTTGCTGCATGCTGTGCAGGTTACTGGCATCTTGCTTGGCTAAATCGAGTAACTGGCTGATTAAATGCTGAATACGAATTAAACCTTGGCTCAAATTTTCCAGTGCCGTGTTTTCTGGGAACTCACGCAATAAAATCTGCATCTGTAAATTCAGTGCAGTAATCGGTGTTCTGAGTTCATGGGCGGCATCTGCAATAAACTGGCGCTGCTCTTGTTGTGCCGACTCAATCCGTTCAAACAGATAATTCATTTCCTGAATTGTGGGAATGAGTTCCACAGGATAACGATTTAGCTTAATCGGGGTTAATTCATCGAGATCACGGCGGGCAATTTCTTGTCTAAACTCATCCATCGGTCTTAGACTGCGTAAAATCACCCAGCCCAAACCCCATAAAATAAACGGAATCATCACCAGATAAGGCACAAACATACTGGTGGCCAGTTCCAAAGCTAAATGACTTCTGGCTGAATGCGGCTGACTGACCTGTATTTGATACTTTTCAGTCGGCAGGACATACATGCGCCACACCCCTTGCGTGGTGGAACGGTCATAAAACCCCGCCTGATTTACGCCATGTAATAACAAGTTAAACTGATGTTGCGGATGTTCTTGCTTTTCCCAGACATCCACAAACAAGTCTTCCTCATGATAGCGCTTGTGAACATCAAAGTGACTTTTGATGGGTGCTGGGTCATGTGCGGCAACGCGTTCCGCAAGGTTCTGCATTTGCGCATCCAGAATTTCATCCAGTTCACCCAATGAAATCCAGTAGGCAGTTGCAATCAGCACGCCCCCCAACAGCAAACTAAAACCTGAAACAAAAATCAGTAAGCGTTTCTTTAACGATGTTTGTGTTGGCATGGCGTGCAGTGTCTGCATAAAAGCTTAATCCAATTTACCTAAACGATAACCCATCCCGCGAATGGTACGGATAAAATCCTTACCCAACTTGGCACGTAAATGATGGACATAGACTTCAATGGTGTTGCTATTCACTTCACTGTCGAAGTCATACAGCTTATCTTCCAGATTGGCTTTGGAAAAAATTTTATTGGGATAACTGACCAGCGGTACCAGAATCGCCCATTCTCGATTCGACAGTTCCAACTCTTGCCCATTCAATAAGGCGATATGCTGTCCAACATCCAACACCAAATCACCATAACGAAGCACTGAAGTTTCATTGGATGGTGCAACCTCATGCGAGCTGCGGCGCAATAAGGCTTGCATCCGCGCCAACAGTTCTACAAATTCATAGGGTTTGACCAGATAATCATCTGCACCCTGATTCAAACCATCCACCCGATTTTGAACCTGATCGCGTGCCGAAATAATCAATACAGGTAAACTTGGGAAGCTTTGTCGGATTTTTGCCAAGACTTGCATGCCATCCATCATCGGCAGCCCCAAATCCAACAACACCACATCAAAACTTTGCTGTTGTAGCAGCTTCAATGCATCGAGTCCGTTGTTGACCCATTCCACTTGATAATCATGCAACTGCAATAAGGTCTTGCTGGATTCAGCAATCATGAAATCATCTTCGATCATTAAGATTGTGGTCATTCTACTTATCCCGACTTAGGCCTTTCCCGTTGGATTATTTGTACATTGTTTTAACATATCATTTTTATCATCAATCACTTGGGTTTTAATTTCAAGCATCGACAATAACGTTGGGAATAAATTGTCCTGACTCCGTACGGCTTGTTTTTGCTGTGCCAAACAATTGACCTGACTGGCATTATGCTGCTGCCATGCTGGTGAGAACCACATGATCATCGGTACATGGGTTTGCTGAACCGGCGCAATGGCATAAGGTGCACCATGCAAATACATCCCGCTTTCCCCCGTAGACTCGCCATGATCCGACAAATACCAGAAGCCTGTTTGATAATTCGGCACGTCTTTAATGGTCTGAATTACCTGATTTAAAATATGGTCTGTATAAACAATGGAGTTGTCATAACTGTTCAGCAACTCATCGCGGCTACAACCTTGAATGGCATTGGTTGCACACATCGGCTTAAATAGCTGGAACTTCTCCGTAGAACGTTTGTAATAGGCTGGACCATGACTACCCATCTGATGCAACACAATTAGCTGTGGTGTCTTATCTTGCGTTGGAATGCTCGCCACATAGGCTTTTAAGCTATCCACCAAGACTTCATCCATACACTCACCTTCAGCATCACACCATTTTTGTTTTAATGCCGCTGGAATTTCAAACTTGTGTACACGGTCACAAGCCCCTTTACAACCTGAGTTGTTATCAATCCATGTCACCTTATAACCTGCACGTTGCGCAATATCGAGTAAACCTTCGCGATGACCTGCCAACTGCTCATCATAATCTTTACGCGGCATGCCAGAGAACATACACGGGACTGAGACTGCTGTTGCCGTTCCACAAGAACTGACTTGGCTAAAGTTAATCACGTTTTGCTTAGACAATTCTGGATTGGTATTTTTCGCATAACCATTTAATGAAAAACTTTCTGCACGAGCTGTTTCACCAACCACCAAAACCATCAATTTCGGCATAGACGCTGCGCTGGTGTTGATCACACGATGTGCATCTGTACCATACGTCACCAATGGCAAATTTTCTTTTGGTTTCTGTTTACGATAATACGATAAGGTCGAAGCAATAGTATTTTGCGGTGAGATCATGCCTTTTAAATCGCGATGCTCGCGGAAAATTGCTGCAAAATCGACATAGAAGACAAACAGCAAGCCACCAATGACGGCGAAAGAACTGACGATATGTAAACCCTTGCTCAACAGTTGTTTCGATATCGGTCTTTGTTCAATGCGAATCAGTGCAATCACAACCATGGGGATGACCACCATGAACACACTCCACACCACAAATTGCATGGAAAATAAATCCAATGCTTCTTTGGTGTCAGTTTGCATCATGTTTTGGACTTGTCCGGGTGAAATCACCACCCCCAAACTATTTACAAAATAAGCGGTTAAACCGCCAACAAAAACCAAGAACAATGCCAGAATTTTAGCATTCCATTTCCATTGCAGCAGTTGCAACACCACGTTATACAGTGCCACCACAACCAATACCGTCGCAGATAAAAATGCATAGGCTTTCAGCCCTTGATATGGAGTGAGCATTTGAATTTGTTTATAAAATGCAAAATTCAGCGCAATACCCAACCAAAGTGCAAGCAGCAAGTTAAATTGATGTAAAGCCAGTGGTGGTAGAAACTGTTTTAGTCGTTCGAGGCGGGTCAAATTCATTTTGAGCGGTTCGATGATCAATATCGTTATTAATTTATAAATTGAAACTTAAACCTGACTTAAAATAAAAAAAGGACGCTGCTTTTGCACCGTCCTTTTGAATGGATTTTTTATCAAAAATTAGAATTTGAATTCTAAGCCAGTACCTACAACGGGTTGTTTAGTTTCAAAATCACCACGCTCAAGCGTTAAGTAACCACCGTAACCATACAACTTCACTTGCTTGCTGAATGCATAGTCTACGCCAGCCATGATTTGGTCAGCATCGTAGTCATCAGAGTTATCTTTGAAGCTGGTCGAGTTCGCACTGTACTGTGCTTTAATAGTCCATGCTTTCGCAGATGGGAAGTTATATTCCGCACCCACTAACCAACCATCTGACTTATCAATGTTTGCCGCAGCTGCATCATTAGTTACTTCATCTTCCACTTCAGAAGTTTGATAAAGCGCTTTTAATGCCAAGCTGTTGTCGAGTACATTTAAACGACCAATTGCACGTAAAGTATTTGCCTCAGCAAATGCGGTACCAGCAAATACTCTTCCTGGTTGAGCCAATACAGTACTAGTTACTTCTGGATCAGCCGCATTTGCCATACCACGACCAGCAAATGTCGTTGGTACCGCTTTATCATAAGCAACACCTGCAACAAACATTGGGCTGTCATACACTAAAGATGCAGACCAAGTATCGCCTAAACCACGACCTGCAGCTTTAGAAGCACCATTACCTTTAGCAATACCACTGTCTTCACCAGTTGCAAGTAAAGCATTAAATTTGATTGCACCTGTAGGTAATGTCAGTGCTGGTGCTTCATACACCACAACATTCGCTAGACGAACTTCACCCGTCATAATGCCTGTAATATCTGCTTTATTGGCAACATAGTTGTTGAACGTATCTACTACACCAGAAAGTTGCTTTAACGGGGTATCATGCGCACCAACTTTCACCGTACCCAATTTTGCATCTTTTAAACCGACATAACGGTTACGCGCAGACCAATCAGTCCCTTCACCATCGGCATTAAAAGCCCATTCAGCTAAATAAACTGCGCTTAGACGGTCATTTAATTTTTCATCACCCTTAACACCCAAATAAGAACTGTTAGAGCTCACTTCTACTACATCTTTGTCCGAAGTACCTGATGCGTTATCTTCTGGTAAATAGTCCACACTCGCATCAATCTCACCATAAAACGTTGGTGCCGCAAAAGTTGAACCCGCTAACAAACTTAAAGCAATCGCTGCTGCAATTTTGGTTTTCATTGAATCATTTTCCCTGGTGTTAATTTTGTTACAAATATTACATTGCAGTCACATATTACAAAAGGATTAAATTTTTATTTATATATATGTTTTAATACTTTAGGCTAACAACAATCAAACTCCTGAATTGTAAGCTTATTTTTCAGATTCCACCCATCGGAAAATTGTAACAAGGCAGAGAATTGCGATAAAAACGATCAAAAATAGATAATTTGTATAGCCTAAAACATCACCAATCAAACCACTCAAGCTATAAAGCACACCACTCACTGTCGCCATGACAGCAACCTGAAACGTGAAATCCGTCGCAGCAAATTCTGCTCGGCTGTATTGCATCACTAAGGTCAACATCACCACCAACAGCATGGCTGAAACTGCATCTTCCGCAGCATTAATCGCATAAATGACAACAGTGGAAACCGCATGTTGCTGGTCGTATTGATAAGCCAGCCAAGCATAAGTAGCCAGTGAGATAATTTTTAAGCCTGAGAATAACCACAATGCTTGCGAACGACGCATCATTTTGAGCAATCCACCTGCCAAACCCGCACCAAATAAAGCTGCTAATGCGCCTAGCATGGTCACATATACGCCAATTTGACTAAAACTCAAGCCCAGATCAACCATTAAAGGTTTCAGCAAAGGTCCTGCCAGTCCATCTGCAACCTTAAAGGTGAGTAGCACCCACAGCCATCGCCATAACGTGGGACTGCTACGGTAATACGTTAAATACGCAGCAATGGCTCTGCTTTTTTGTCGCCATGAAGTTGAAGGCGGATGTAGCATCTGAACTTGTGTGGACTCCCGATATCGCCACACGGGTAATGTATTCAGCAAAACCAATCCCGCCAATAGTAAAAACGTCATCTGCCATTCAAACCCATCCAGCAGCCAGAGTATGGCACCGCCCCCGACAATAAACCCTAAACGAGAACCGATGACTTGAATGGTGTTACCCCAATGTTGCTGTTCAGATTTTAAAATGCGTACGGCAAGTCCATCAGTCGCAATATCCTGAGTCGCGCCAATAAAATTCAAGCTGAGCAAGGTGATAAAAAACAGCAATAGATATTGAGGTTGATCAAGTGCATGAATGGGTAAAAAGGACAGGACAATTAATACAGCGACTGAAAGCAACTGCATAGGAATAATCCAGCTCCGATAATGCCCGTGCTGTGAATGACCGACTCGATCTACCCAAGGTGCCCATAAAATTTTGATCGACCAAGGCAGCATCAACAGTCCAAAACCACCAATATGCGCCAGTGATACCCCTTCTGCTCGGAGAATGACAGGCAGTGCATGCGTCATAAACCCCACAGGTAAGCCTTGCGCCCAGTACAATGAAAACAGCAATAAATAAACGTTCTGTGCGATTGGCATATCTGGCAATCCTGTGATGTTGGACATGGCGCTCATTGGTGAGCATTTCTGCACATCCAAGCGCACATTTTGCCAATGAAGCACGATTTCTGAAAGCGTAATATCAAGAAAAACCAAGAATATTTGTCAGGATGACAAGGCTATGTCTACGCAGCATTTTCCCATTTTGCCGCCGCACGTGCCCGCGCGAGGTAGCGCCTTTTCGAAACAGTTTTTCCGTCGACTATTTCTGGCACAAGGCTGGTCATTTGAAGGAGAATTTCCCGACTTGGCAAAAGCTGTTGCGATTATTTCGCCCCACACCTCCAATATCGATGCCTGGCATGGCTTCAGCGCATTGTTAGGATTAGGCATACAAATAACCATTTTTGGTAAGCATACGCTGTTTAAAACGCCACTTAAGCCCCTCTTAGATTGGATCGGAGTGATTCCTGTAAATCGCGCTAGCCCGCATGGACTCACACAGCAAATCATTCAGATTATTCAGGATAAAGATCAAATTTGGGTGGGTATGGCACCTGAAGGCACTCGAAAAAGTGCCAGCACGATTAAAAGTGGATTTTACCGAATTGCGGTTGGCGCGCAGATTCCAATTGTCATGTTTGCCTTTGATTATGATCACAAAACCATTCGCTGTTTAGGCATCTTCCATCCCTCCATCCCAGTGGGGATTTTGATCAAGATTTACCCCAAATTCTGGCGCACTATGCAGGACAGTTTTCTGCCAAAAATCCAGCATGGTTGGCAAAACCGTTACAAACACTCGTCAAAAAGTGACTGGAAATATGAGCCAAAATTTGATCTGATGTGCGCAACGTTCATCCTGTTTAGAGTGCAATGACGCAATTACGTTTTTTCCAATATGGTTTAATTGGCTTACTTGGCTTTACCCTTGCGGGCTGTGATAAAACCGCAACCAAACCACCTGTGACAACCCCTGTACAGGCCCGTGAGCCTGTCATTGCGATTGCTTTAGGAGGTGGTGGTGCCAAAGGTTTTGCACATATTGGGGTACTGAAAGTGCTTGAATCACATGGCATTAAGCCCAAAATTGTGACGGGTACCAGTGCAGGCAGTTTCGTCGGTAGTATTTATGCCAGTGGTAAAAGTCCGTATCAACTTCAGCAACTTGCCTTGCAACTGCAAGAATCCGACTTGCGTGACTTGACCCTAAATACTCAAGGCATTGTACTAGGACAAAAACTACAGGATTACGTCAATAAAAATGTAGGCAACAAACCGATTGAAAAATTCCCGATTCGCTTTGCTGCTGTTGCGACACGTTTGGACAATGGTAAGAAAGCTGACTTTATTTTAGGCAATGCAGGTCAGGCCGTACGTGCTTCGTGCAGTATTCCGAATGTATTTGTACCCACCACCATTCGTGGCACCAAATATGTAGATGGTGGCTTGGTCAGTCCTATTCCTGTGACCACCGCCAAAGCCATGGGCGCTGATATTGTCATTGCAGTTGATATTTCAGCTCGCCCTGTAGGCAATAAACCACTGAATATGTGGGGCGTACTGGATCAAACCATCAATATTATGGGACAGCAAAGTATCAATACCGAATTGAACCAAGCCAACGTGGTGATTCAACCGAAGGTCGGTCATGTGGGGACACTCGACTTGAAAGCCAGCAATGAATCCATCCTTGAAGGGGAAAAAGCAGCGCAACTGAAAATAACTGCCATTCAAGCGGCGATCACCAATTTTAAGAAGTCTCCTGCCGCGTTCAAACCCGCGCCTAAAGCAAAATTTTAAATAAACACTTTTTTAATTTTCATCATCTTAGACATCTGTTACAGTGCATAGTGATGCTTTTCTCATCACTATTCACTAATACAATACACGAGTAGATGTATGGAATTTGTTTTTGAACCGTGGCACTGGTTTGTGCTTGGTGTTTTACTAATGCTGTCCGAATTAATCATTCCCGCTTTTGCTGCGTTATGGTTTGGTATTAGCGCAATTTTAGTGGGTATTTTATTTTGGCTTTTTCCAGCCCTAAGCTCAACAGCACAACTGGTGTTGTGGATTATCCTCTCCATTCTCTGTACCGTTGCCTGGTTTAAATATATTAAGCCACTCTCCATTGATAAAACCAAAGCAGGACTTTCACGCGAAGCCACCATTGGTCAAGTCGGTATGGTCATTCAGGTCAATATGGAACATGAACAAATCCGCGTTCGATTTCCTATCCCAGTTTTAGGCTCAGATGAATGGAACTGCCGCACTCAATCCACCGTCAATGTAGGTGATCGGGTCCGTGTAGTCGACATTTTGGGCAACGACCTTGTGGTACAACCACATCGTTCAAATAATGAAAATCAATAAAAGCGAGTGAAACTATGTCAGCGGGATCTATTATTGTTATTGCGTTGTTAGCCTTCGTCGGCGTGACCATTTTTAAAGGGGTACGTATTGTGCCTCAAGGTTACAAATGGATTGTACAACGTTTAGGTAAATACCATGTGACACTCAGTCCTGGTCTAAACTTTGTGATTCCCTATATTGATGAAGTGGCTTATAAAGTCACCACCAAAGATATCGTGTTAGATATTCCCTCTCAAGAAGTGATTACCCGTGATAACGCAGTGTTACTGATGAATGCTGTGGCATACATCAATTTAACCACTCCAGAAAAAGCGGTGTATGGCATTGAAAACTACACATGGGCTATTCAAAACCTTGTCCAAACCTCTTTACGTTCAATTGTGGGTGAAATGGACTTAGATGATGCGCTTTCTTCACGTGATCATATTAAAGCCAAACTCAAAGCTGCCATTTCAGATGATATTGCGGACTGGGGGATTACCTTAAAAACTGTTGAAATTCAAGATATTCAGCCTTCGCCAACCATGCAAGCGGCTATGGAAGCGCAAGCTGCGGCTGAACGTCAACGTCGTGCCACAGTCACTAAAGCCGATGGTGAAAAACAAGCTGCTATTCTAGAAGCAGATGGTCGCCTTGAAGCTTCTCGTCGCGATGCAGAAGCACAAGTCGTGCTTGCAGAAGCATCACAACGTGCGATTGAAATGGTCTCTTCTGCGGTTGGGGATAAAGAAATTCCAGTTGCTTATCTATTGGGTGAACAGTATGTCAAAGCCATGCAAGACATGGCGAAATCCAATAATGCCAAGACCGTGGTCTTGCCTGCGGATGTTTTAAATACCATTCGTGGTGTCATGGGTCGTCACAATTAATCCGACGAAAGATATCCCTTTGCATTTCAGTAGAATAGGCAGTTTGTGACTGCCTATTCTTTTTTTTAGAATAAAAAAAACAGAAAACTTTGTGAATTTATGTTTAAATCCCGCGCTTATTTTCAGGATATTGTTTGCTTTTTGTAACAATATTAACAAAAAGCAGAATTTCAGTTTGTGATTTAACTCCCAAGGATAAGCGTATGAGTTCACTGAATCCGACCTTAATCACTTTTTTCTTTTATATCATTGCCATGGTTTTTATTGGCTTGATGGCTTACCGCGCAACCAACAACTTTGACGATTACATCCTCGGTGGTCGTAGTTTAGGAAGTTTCGTGACTGCACTTTCGGCGGGTGCATCAGACATGAGTGGTTGGTTACTCATGGGCTTACCTGGCGCAATCTTCTTGTCTGGTCTTTCAGAAATGTGGATCGGGATCGGGTTAGTCATCGGTGCTTGGTTAAACTGGCTATTGGTGGCTGGACGATTACGCGTTCACACTGAAGTACAGCATAATGCCCTCACCTTACCGGACTATTTTTCTAATCGTTTTAACGACCACAAGAAAGTCCTGCGTATTGTCTCGGCGTTTGTGATTTTAATTTTCTTCGCCATTTACTGTGCTTCAGGCATGGTGGCAGGTGCACGCTTGTTCGAAAGCATGTTTGGCATGTCTTATACAACTGCACTTTGGGTTAGTGCCATTGCAACCATCAGTTATGTATTTATTGGCGGCTTCCTTGCTGTGAGCTGGACTGACACCATTCAAGCTACTTTAATGATTTTTGCCTTGATTTTGACCCCAATCGTTGCCCTGCTCAGCTTTAGCGATACGCAAGAATTGACCATGGCACTTGAAGCAGCTCGTCCTCAAGCCATGAACCTCTTTGGTGATTTAAGTGTCGTTGCGATTATCTCATTGATGGCTTGGGGCTTAGGTTACTTTGGTCAGCCACATATTCTCGTGCGTTTTATGGCAGCCGATTCTGTCAAATCTATTCCGAATGCGCGTCGTATTGGTATGGCTTGGATGATCTTCTGCCTTGCAGGTGCGGTTGCTGCGGGCTTCTTTGGTATTGCCTACTTCCACCAACACCCTGAATATGCTGCTGCGGTGAATGCCAACCCTGAAACGGTATTTATGGAACTGACCAAAGTGCTGTTTAACCCTTGGGTTGCAGGTATCGTGCTGGCTGCGATTTTAGCAGCAGTCATGAGTACCTTAAGCTGTCAGCTTTTGGTGTGTTCAAGTACCTTAACGGAAGACTTCTACAAATCATTCTTACGCAAAAATGCGTCACAAAAAGAATTGGTTTGGGTAGGTCGTCTCATGGTATTGCTGATTGCCTTATTAGCCATCTGGATGGCAGGTAATCCTGATGCCAAAGTGCTTGGTCTGGTGGCATACGCTTGGGCAGGTTTCGGTGCGGCGTTTGGTCCTTTAATCATCTTGTCTTTATTCTGGAAGCGCATGACTTTAACAGGTGCACTTGCAGGTATGGTGACAGGTGCACTCACAGTAATTATCTGGAAGAATGCTTTCGGTGCAACGGGTATTTATGAAATTATTCCGGGTTTCATCTGTGCAACTATCGCCATTGTCGTGTTCAGTCTATTCAGCAAAGCACCTGAAACAGACATTACTGAGCGTTTTGAACAAGCGGATGAGCTGTACAAAGCATCAAAATAAGTGTCAAAAAAAACTCTATATGACCTAGGGGTGATATAGAGTTTTCCTTAAAGTGCATTTAAATTGAATCGATTCCGAATGCACTTTCAGTTCCGTTCGAACTTTGACTGTTAAAACTGTCTAGCCAATAAGAACTGAGAAATTTGTTCTAATTCTTGTGCCTGCCCTTCAAAAAACTGCAACGCTGCAAAAGCTTGATCATGCAAGGTTTGCGCATATGCTTTGGCTTGCTCTAAGCCCATTAATGCAGGATAAGTCGATTTTTCTACTTGCTCATCTTTCCCAGCTGTCTTACCGAGCTGTTCGGTGTTGGCAATAATATCCAAGATGTCGTCTTGCACTTGGAAAGCCAATCCTATGTTTTGCCCATATTGGCGTAATTGTGGAATTGCAGGGTCTGTACCCGCAAAAATGGTCACAGCCGCCATCATAATTGCTGCGGTAATTAAGGCACCGGTTTTATTGCGGTGAATATTTTCCAAAGCCTGCTGATCAATTTGCTTGCCTTCAGCCTGTAAATCCAACACCTGCCCACAGACCATTTTTGAAGAAGCGGTCGCCAGAATTTGCATTTGTTTCAGAATCACAGACTGATCAACAGCTTCACCCTGATCAAACAAACGACTCCCCAGCACTTCAAATGCCATAGACTGCAGAATATCCCCCGCTAAAAGCGCGGTGTCTTCCCCATACGCCACATGACAAGTCGGCTGCCCACGACGCAATTGATCATTGTCCATACAGGGCAAGTCATCATGCGCCAAGGAATAACAATGAATTAGTTCGACTGCAACTGCCGCACGACGTACTGCCGCCTGATTCTGGTTCGGGCGAATGGCAGCCGTGGCATAACACAACGCTGGACGTACTCTTTTGCCACCCAACATCACCGCATGATGCACTGCACTTTTTAACGGCTCTGGTAAAGAAAAAGCCTGTAATGCAGCAAGTAAGTCTTGCTGAATCTGTTGTTGCGCTTGTTGCAAGGTATTATTTTGTACGTCGGTTAGAGATGACACATTTGCCTCGAGTATTTTTGCTATACAGCCCTAGTCTGCTGCTGTACGACCATCAAAGTTCGGATTGTCCGTGATTGTACGCTAAATGCGATTGTCGCCATACACCTTGCACTCAATTTAATGAAAAGTTAATTTGATCTTTCTGTATGCAAAACATCGCTTTGCTCTTATCCGAAAGCCCCTCGTCTGAACAGTCTTTTTAAAATGTTAAAATAGTAAACCATAGACGCATCAGATAAAGTCTTTAAGTACAGGATTGCCCCTTACAGCACGGCTTATGGTCGGGATAGGAATAGCAGGTACTATGGTCGGTATAATAGACACAGTTTTTACGACTGCTTTTGGCACAATATAAGGCTTCATCGGCCAGCTCATACATACGACGGGCAAACATAAACTCTGAGCTATGCACCACCCCCACTGAAATAGAGAAATCATGCAGTGTTTGTCCGCGGAAATGTTGCCCTAAGACTTCAATTGCGGTGCGATACAACTCGGCTTGCTCACAACCTTGTTGTAAAGACTGATTCGGCAACAAAATAGCGAACTCTTCTCCACCGACACGGTAAATATTACGGGTGACTTCAATTGAACTGACATTGAGTAACGTCCGTGCCAAGGCTTTAAGTACATCATCCCCCAAACTATGCCCATAACGATCATTCAGTTGCTTAAAATTGTCGACATCTAGCAGCAAGAGCGTCAGTTCTGTAGTTTCATTCTGGGTGATGCCATGCAAATAATGCTTTAATTTCAAATCAAAGGCACGACGATTGGCCAAGCCTGTTAAATGATCTTTTTCACTGATGCGTCTCAGCTCAAGATTTTTAGCTTCGAGTTGAATTTGATTGTGCTTTAAATCTGAAATATCGGAACTACAGAGAAGCACCGATTGCACTTCACCACTCTCGGCATAATTCGGTTTCAGCATTACCCAGTAATAACGACCATAGAATTGATATTCAAACGGCTCTACAGACAATCCCTGCTTAAAACGCAGCATGTTTTGCGCAAAGACCTGAGCGCAATCCTCCGAAAACTGAGATAAATGCTGGAACTGAATCTGCTCGACTGAAACCGCAAAGCTATCTGCAAAAAAATGATTGGCAAACAAAATTTCTCCCGTCGGTGAGAGTAAAGCTGTTGCCATCGGCAGAGCGTTCAATACTTCATGAGCATCAATTTCAACTTTGTTTTGAATAGAATGAGCAACCATAATCAATACATTTTTTCAGGTTAAAGCTATGCAAAATGCTATCAAAATTAGAGATATAAAATTTCTAATAAATTACGCATAGTTTATGAATATAAAATATATATAAATTTAAGATTTGCTTATTCTTTATTTTGCATAAGTTATAAAAAAAGCCCCTATCAACTGGATAAGGGCTTTTGAATAGAATGCGTAGAAAGCTTATTTCAAGCAATCCTCAGGTACACGCACCCAACCTTCCATCAAGACACGTGCACTACGGCTCATAATGGCTTTTTTCACTTGCCACTGACCATTTTCTAAAATAGCCTGCGCTCCAACACGTAATGTGCCTGATGGATGCCCGAAACGTACCGCTTCGCGTTCACCCCCACCCGCAGCCAAGTTCACCAAAGTGCCTGGAATTGCTGCCGCTGTACCAATCGCAACTGCTGCTGTCCCCATCATGGCATGATGCAGTTTCCCCATAGACAGTGCGCGTACCAATAAATCGGTATCCAGTTCAGTAATGGCTTTACCGCTGGAAGAGACATAGGCTTTCGGTTTAGACACAAACGCGATTTTTGGGGTATGTTGGCGTGTTGCTGCTTCTGCGATGTCTTGAATCAAGCCCATCTGTTTTGCACCATAAGCACGAATGGTTTCAAAACGCTTCAACGCTTCCGCATCCCCATTGATGGCTTCTTGCAATTCTGTACCGATGTAACCAATGTCTTCGGCATTTAAGAATATGGTTGGAATCCCTGCATTAATAAATGTTGCAGGGAATGAGCCAATGTTTGGAACGTCCAACGTATCGACCAGATTGCCTGTTGGGAACATAGCACCGCCATCTTCGCCATCATCCGCAGGATCTAAAAATTCAATTTGTACTTCCGCCGCAGGGAAAGTCACGCCATCAAGTTCAAAATCCCCTGTTTCTTGTACTTGTCCATGGGTGATTGGGACATGGGCAATGATGGTTTTTTGAATATTCACCTGCCAGATACGTACCGTACAAATGCCATTTTCAGGAATACGTGCTGCATCGACCAGCCCGTTGGAAATCGCAAATGAACCAACCGCAGCGGTTAAGTTGCCACAGTTGCCGCTCCAATCCACAAAAGGTTGATCAATCGAAACCTGTCCAAACAGATAATCCACATCATGCTCAGCTTGCGTGCTTTTCGCCAAAATTACGGTTTTGCTGGTACTTGAGGTTGCGCCGCCCATGCCATCAATTTGCTTGGCATAAGGATCTGGACTACCAATCACTCGTAATAAAATTTGATCTCGAATTTTACCTGCGACTTGAGCCGCTTCTGGCAAATCATCACACTTAAAAAATATACCCTTGCTTGTACCACCACGCATATAGGTTGCGGGGATTTTAATCTGTGGAGCGAAACTCATTGTCGTTCAATCCTTCCTGATTGGCTGTTTTGCAATATTTGATCAATTTAAACCGTATCCATCATACTGCTTTTTATGGAAAAAAATGTTCTTGCAGGACTTAAGTATAAAAAAGCAACGCTTGATCATTTTTTTGACATCACTCAGAACGATAGAGTCATTTTTTAAATAAATCTAAACAATTGATTCATCATTCAATTTTATATGCAAAAAAAGAAATAATCCTAGTGAAATGATTTGACCGATCGTTCATCTACTAGGCTAAGTGTAATCAATCCTTTACAATCCATACACATTCATCGTCGGGCTGAGAACTTTGAACAATAACTCTTCACAACTTCAGCGTGGCTTAAAGAACCGTCACATCCAACTTATCGCCATGGGTGGCGCAATTGGTACAGGCTTATTCTTAGGTTCCGCACAGGTTATTCAATCTGCAGGTCCATCCATCATTCTAGGTTATGCCATTGGTGGTTTAATTGCATTTTTGATTATGCGTCAATTAGGGGAAATGATTGTCCATGAACCAGTAGCAGGTTCATTTAGTCATTTTGCTTATCAATACTGGGGAAAATTCCCTGGCTTCCTTGCTGGTTGGAATTACTGGATTCTGTATATTTTAGTGGCCATGACCGAGCTGACTGCGGTTGCTAAATATATTAATTACTGGTGGCCTCATATTCCTGCTTGGGCTTCCGTACTGTTCTTCTTTATTGTCATTACCCTCATTAACTTAAGTAATGTGAAGTTCTACGGCGAATCGGAATTCTGGTTAGCAATCATTAAAGTTGCTGCGGTTATTTCCATGATCGTCTTCGGTTTATATTTATTATTAACTGCAGATGCCACTTCTACAGCTTCATTTAGTAACCTTTGGACTCATGGTGGATTCTTCCCGAATGGTTTTGAAGGCTTATTCTACATGTTGGCTTTCTTGATGTTCGCCTTTGGGGGGATTGAACTGATCGGGATGGCAGCCGCAGAAGCGAAAGACCCAGAAACAACTATTCCTAAAGCCATTAACCAAGTCGTTTTCCGTGTGCTGATTTTCTATGTTGGCTCATTGACAATTCTGTTGTCTTTAGTGCCTTGGAATGCGCTAGATTTAGGTGGTTTGGATAAAAGTCCATTCGTGATGATTTTTAGCCAAATGGGCATTCAATGGGCTGCACATTTACTGAACTTCATTATCTTGACTGCTGCATTGTCGGTTTATAACAGTGGTATGTACGCGAACAGCCGTATGTTGTTTGGTTTAGCGGAACAAGGAAATGCGCCAAAAGTTTTCTTGAAAGTGAACAAACAAGGCGTGCCAGTTCCTGCAGTACTGTTCTCTGCATTGCTGATTTTCGGTTGCGTATTGTTGAACTACTTCGTACCTGAAGATGCACTGGGTCATTTGATGTATATCGTGGTTGGTGCTCTAGTTCTGAACTGGGCAATGATTAGCTTGACACACTTGAAATTCCGTCAAGCGATGAAAGCAACAGCGACTCAAACCAAATTCCCTTCACTTTGGTCTCCAATCAGCAACTATTTGGTCCTGATCTTTATTGCACTTGTTCTTTACATTATGTGGACTCAAGGCTTTAAAGAATCTGTATTGATGTTGCCAGCGTGGATTGTGCTCATGCTCATCTTCTTTAAGATCATTAAACCAAGCAAAAGCTAAGTAGCTTATGTACGGAATTAAAAAGTTATTGTTTCGACAATAACTTTTTTTTTACTTTAAAATCAGTTACATTATTCCCGTTTTGCGCCCTTAGCTTAACTGGATAGAGCAGTTGCCTCCTAAGCGACCGACGTGGGTTCGAGTCCCGCAGGGCGCACATATTTTTAAAAGTAGTATTTTAAAATACCTATATACATACAAAAATTGAAAGTTACTGGATATCTCTTTCCCTTCCCCAGTGATTGGAATTCGACTCAACTTCTAAATTCGCACCAACAATTTATATATACTTCTCAATACCACGCAGACTTGGCGGATCTTTAAAACTTAATCCACACACCTTCATTCAGATTTCTTTTAAAAATCAATCTTCAAATTGATGAAAAAAAATTTACATGCTAAAAATTAAGCAACGCCAACAAAAGATTGCCAAGATTGATATGAATAAAATACTCGCATCCCTCCTTTTCAGCACCAGCTTAATAAGTCTTCATACATTTGCCACGTCCCCACCTGCGCCAATCCAGCAACAGCAGCAAGTTGCAGGCTACTATCAATATCAAGCAGGTCATGCGCAAATCACAGCGCTTTTAGATGGGACAAATTTCCTCTCGCCTACGCTATTTAAAAATCTGCCTGAAAAAGATGTACATGAAATTTTAAAGAAATACTATGCAGACCAAGAAAAAGGGGTACAGACCTCAATTAATGCATTTTTAGTGAATACAGGGCATTCTCTAGTATTGATCGACAGTGGTGCTGCGAGTTGTTTTGGCTCACATTTAGGTTCCGTGTTAAGCAATCTCAAAGCCTCAGGTTATCAACCAGAACAGGTGGATACCATTTTGCTGACACATCTTCATCCAGATCACGTCTGTGGGATTAGCAAGAATGGCGTCGCTAATTTCCCGAATGCAACGGTCTATGTTTCCGATTCTGAAGCTAATTTTTGGCTAAACCCGAAACAGGTCAAGCAACTTCCGAAAGAGAAACAGGCTGGCTTTCTCGCCACGGTGGAAAAAATTAAAGCAGCCATTGCTCCCTATCAAGCTCAGCAACGTTTCAAAACCTATCAATTGGGAGATAACATTAAAAACTTTAAAGTGATTAGCACCCCGGGACATACACCGGGACATTTTAGCTATGAACTAAAAACTACAGACGAAACCGTGGTATTTATTGGCGATATTGTGCATTCGCATACGGTGCAATTCGACAAACCAGAAACTGCGATAGATTTTGATGTAGACCCTAAACAGGCAGTAGCAACGCGTTTAAAACAGTTTGCTGAATATGCGAAAAATGGCGAAACCATTGCAGCACCGCATTTACCTTTCCCGGGGATTGGACACATCTACTCTGCGGATGGAAAAAGCTATCAATGGATTCCCGTGCACTTTAAAGATTAATTGTGAGCGATGATGACTCTTACTCAGAAATAAGCGTGAGCAATAGCATGGATTTAATCGTCTTGGTGAACTAACTGAAGATCATTGATCTCTTGAAGTAAATTAATTTGAGCGCTTCATCAAAAAAATCCCCTCACTTGAGGGGATTTTGATTATTGCTGAGGACTTAAGGCATTTTGTGCAAAATTCGGAGAACGAGGCCCATACAATAGCCCTTTTTGTTGAGCTAACTGTGGTGCACAAAGCTGCACACTCACACTATTCGAAAGTACGTATGCCTTATCGGACAAATGATTGGCAATCTGATCCACCAAAGCACCAACCAGCATTCCAACCAAACCAGCATTACTATTATTATTGGCTTGTTGGATTTTCTCCTGACCTTCCCATAATAAAGCACCCGTTTTTAAATCGACCAATTTAGCCTCAACCGCAACGGTAGACGTCGATTGAATGACTTGATACTTAGAACCATATTCTTTGACTTTGACATACAGTGCTGCATCAGCGCCAAAAATTTCATTCAGCTTCTGAATTGGAATTTGCTGGGCATCATAACCATTGGTTACGCCATTTTCTTTAAATAGCGTATCCACCACAGAAATTGGAAACACGTAATAACCCGCTTCTGCCACAGGCAAAGTTACGGTAGACCAATATCCATAAGTTGCCCGTGTATCAGGAGACTCATTCACCGGTGGCAACACTAAAATTGATTTCGGCATGTTGGCTGTATATGCTGATAAATCACGGTTATTTTTTGGCGTGGTTACACAGCCCGTCAACAATGTTGCAGCAAGACCCAATATGAAAAGTTGCTTAAGAATCTTCATTTCACACTCCCCGCAACAGATTGAGCTGTCATCTTATTCAATAGTCGATCCATCAGGACTGTCGATTCTGGGTAAGTTTGACGCTCAAGCTCAAAATATTGAATCGCGCGCGGTCCATTATTGATATTCAAGTTTAATAAGCCAAGATGCGCATATAAACCTGGTGGCACGGCTGCATTTTTGGCTTTCGCTTTTTCAATATCTTTTTCAAGTTGAGCAATCTGTTCTTGCGGAGAGGTCTTCTCTGGCACACTCAGCATCAGATAAGTTTGCTGCGGGTATTGCCCCCAGCTATAGAGAGACTTCGGCGCCGAAACACAGCCAACCAATGTCATGCTGCAAAGCGTAGCTAAAATTAATCCTATTTTTTTCATTGCTTCCAACCAATCACTGCGCAGACCATGTATTGGTTTGAATATCTAAGACCAAGTTATTCACCGCTTCACGCACTGCCAAATCTAAAACTTTACCGTTTAGAGTTGAATCATAAGAAGCGGTAGAGCCAAAACCGAGTACTTCGCGCTCGCTTAATGCATACTCGCCCGCGCCTTGAACGGAATGAACAATTTCCGCAGTCTTAACATCGACAATATTTAAGTTCACTTTGGCATACGCAATTTGCGTTTTACCACGCCCCAAAATACCAAACAGTTGATGGTCACCCACTTCTTTACGGCCAAATTCAGAAACATCACCGGTTAAGACATAACGTGCGCCTTTAATCGCTTGTGAAGATTTGGTAAAGCCTGCTTCTTGTTGTAACTCAGCCAAATTGTCGCGGTTTAATACCGAGAAATAACCTGATTGTTGTAAATGAGTCTCTAAAATGGTTTTTGCCTGACCACCTAAACGGTCAACATTATCCGAGAAAATTCCGCGCATATAGCTTGAACGGTTGTCAAATTTACCCACTGAAACAGGTGTTTTAACGCCAGTATATTTTACAGTTGCAACTGCCGCTGTGACTTGAGGCGCTTGAATCGTTTTGGAGGTTTCTGTGGTTGAACATGCAGATAAGGTTAAGCTGCTAAAAACTGCTGTAAAAATAATTTTTTTCAAGATTTATCCCGCTGATATTTATTAAAAAAATCGGCGGGATTATAGCAAGTTACACTCTAGTAACATATAGAGAATGACGAATTAAGATTCCGAATCTATTACTTCATCCCAAAAATCAGTTTAAGACCCAGTACGGTCATTACCCCACCTGCGACACGGTCAAACAGGGCTTTCGATTTTAGATAAACTTTGCGTGGACCTTCTGCCGATAAGGCAACGGCAACCAGCGAATACCAGCCTGCATCAATAAAGAAGCACAGCATTGGCAAAACCACATAGAAATAAGTTGGAATGTCTTTCGGCAATAAGGCCGTGAAAATACTGGCTAAGATTACCGCAATTTTCGGATTACTCATTTGTGTGATCAAACCTAAACGATAGGCTTGCTTGTAGCTCATAGGTTCAGCCGAACCATTCGGACTATCCATTGGCTCTTTGGCATGCTTGATAATTTTATAGGCAATCCAAAGTAAATATAAACCACCACAAACTTTTAAAACCAAATAGGCAGAAGGCACAGCCAGTAAAATCGCTTGTAGCCCCATGACGGCCAACAAGCCAAATAATGCAGCACCTGTCCCCGTCCCCAGTGCCGTAAACAAGCCATGTTTACGTGAAATCGCAATCGAGTTTTTCGCTACATAAATAAAAGTCGGTCCTGGGCTAATGGCACCTAACATTAAAGCCAAGGTAATTGAACCTAATATGATCAGCGATTCCAAAGAGCACCTCGATGCATTGGGAGAAAAAATGGTGCACTATTTTAGACAAAATCTGCACCAAAACCTATCAAAAAAATGCACTATATGCGATAAAAAGATTCAAAAATTTAAGTCGAAGTTTATTCTCATATTGCTAAAAACTCTTAATTCAATACACTTGTAAAGTATTTTCTTTATCTGAATAAATTCCAACCAGTTAGAGCAAAAACTCAATATATTATTTACTTTCATATGTTTGAAATAATACCACAGGATTGTTTCATTTCTTTTTCATCTCTAAATTTCCCATAAAACAATTTTTTTGATCAAAATTTAGCATCAAATCTTCACATTTCTTTCATAGCTTTTTTCTATACATAATCACATACTCAAAATATGGGTTTATTTTACTTTCTGATAAAAAATGACAAACGAGGTTTTATCCATGCCGAATAAGACAACATTCGACGCCAAACAAGCACATCTCTGGATCATTGGTGGTGGTATTGCAGGTATGGCTGCCGCAGCCTTTGCTATCCGTGATGCAAAAGTGCCTGCGCAAAATATTCATATTCTAGAAGAACTCAATATTGCAGGTGGTTCCATGGATGGAGGTGAAACACCTCAAGCGGCACATGCGTGGGTCACACGTGGTGGTCGCATGCTCACCGATGAAACCTATTTATGTTTATGGGATTTATTTTCCTCAATTCCCTCTTTAGAAAATCCAGACATTTCTGTTCGTGAAGAATGTCGTGCATTTAATGCTGAGATCAAAACCCATGCTCGCGCACGTTTAATCGATGCTGAACACCACATCTTAGATGCGTCAAAATTAGGGTTAAGCAACTTACATCGTGCACAAATGCTGCGTTTACTGGCATCAAAAGAAGAGCGGATTGGCAGCCGACGCATCGATGAGTTTTTTGATGACAGCTTTTTCCAAAGTAATTTTTGGCGTATGTGGCGCACCACTTTTGCATTTCAAAAATGGCACAGTGCAGCCGAATTAAGACGCTACTTCTTGCGTTTTATTCAGGAACTCCCTCGCATTCATACTTTGGCTGGCGTGAAAAGAACCAAATACAACCAGTACGATTCCATGATTTATCCTCTACAGCGCTGGCTGGTCGAACAAGGAGTCGATGTGCGTTTTGGTCACTATGTGACTGATGCCGATTTTAGTAGCGATGAAAGTACGCAAGAACGTCGTGCAACAAAACTGTATGTCAAACTTCCTGAAGGTAAAGAAGAAATTGATCTGAAACAACATGATCTTGCCATCTTTACCTTGGGTTCGATTACCGCAGATTCACGTTACGGCGGTAATCATGATGTGCCTGAATTAATTCGAGATCGACAAGACCATGGTTGGCGTTTATGGGAGACTTTATCGAAAAAGGCAGCCGATTTCGGACGTCCCATGAGTTTTTATGGCAATGTGGATGAGCACAAATGGGAGTCGTTCACTCTGACCATGCAAGATGACGTCTTGCTGAAGCGTATTGTTGGCTATACAGGCAATGAGCCGGGTACTGGTGCGCTCATGACATGGTTTGAGTCAGGCTGGCATTTATCCATTGTGGTACCTGCACAACCGCACTTTGCCAATTTACCCGACAATACCTTTACCCTGTGGGGCTATGGTTTCGAAATTGACCATATCGGTGATTACATCAAAAAACCAATGTCACAAGCTACAGGACAAGAAATCTTAACTGAACTCATCAAACAGCTCGGTTTTGACGATATTTTGGAGCATGTTTTAGCAAACACCGAAGTGACAACTGTCATGATGCCTTATGCCTCTGCCCTGTTTGCCTGCCGTAAATCAGGGGATCGACCTTTGGTGATTCCAAAAGGCTCGCAAAATTTTGCTTTCTTGGGACAATTTGTCGAAATCGAAGATGATGTGGTGTTTACCGTCGAATACTCGGTACGCGGCGCAATGCTGGCCATTTATGAATTTTTTGGAGTCACCCGCGACATCCCCGAAATCTACAATGGGCTGCTCGACCCGAAAGTGGGCTTAAAAGCCTTAGAAGCAGTGTTCCACTAATTCATTCATAAAAAAGAGCATCTTCAATTGATGCTCTTTTTTTATGACTTCAATTTAGACGGGCTGAAGAAATACTTGTATGACATTCAACTGGCATAGACGGTTAAAACTAAGGACGGGCTACCTTCGCATGCGCCGTTTGTTCTTGTGCCATCAATTTATAATCTTGATCTGCCACAGGCATACCCCCAATGACCATACTGCGCACCATAGTTTTCGGTTTATTCAGATCATCCTTTGCATCACACCCGCTAAGCAATCCTGCCACAAGGCACATCAGGATGAAGGATACTTTTTTCATCGCATACCCTCGCTTCTTTTCTTATTTTAATTTCAGCATAGCACTATTCATTTTCAAATCCTATCGGCTTTGTGACTACTTTTTATGGCTGAATCGATCTTCCGAAAAACACCTGATCAAAATAAAAACCGCTTCACTTGTATAAAGAAATAAGCTGAAAAATGTTTAATCAAATGATGCATTTGAATTCTGCTTACAAAATCTTACAGGCAAGATGATTTACAACGGACAAAATTGTCCGTTAAATATTAGGACTGTCTGCTACAAAATCTGCGCATCATGACCATACGCCAACAACGTGCCGCTCAAAACCGAGAGGAATTACTGGAAGCCGCGATCCAAATATTCCGTACTCACGGCATTAATGCGCCTTTACAACTGGTGATTGATGAAGCCAAAGTCGGACGCGCAACCTTTTATCGTAATTTTGCTGACCGTCGCGCGCTGGTGATTGCCTTGATGGAACAAGCCTTGGAACGACTCGCGCAAAGAGCTGCCGAGTTTTCTCAATATGACGATGGCTTTATCCGCCTCATTCAGAACCATGTCTATAACTTACCTTATTTGACTGCCTTGATGGAATATTGGCGGGTGATTGAACGTGATGACCCAATTATGGTGGACATCTATGCGCGGCGTGATGCGATTTTGCAGCCCTTGATAGACCAAGCCATTCGCCATCAAGTTTGTCGTCCCGATTTAACTACCCAAGACTATGCCATGATCACGGCGATTCTACGCACCTCCTTTCAAGGCTTAACCGATACGGAACAACAGCAATTGGCACAGCGTGCCATTGAACTGTTGCTGAATGGTATTCGGGCATAGAAGGCGGGCTGATCATGTCACAAACTCCGCGCCTGCTTGAACCCGCACCCGACTGGACACCCGAAGAAAAACCCACACTGCCTGGTTCGCCCGCGGTGATTGCGCATTCCAAGACCAAACGTATTCTGTATTTTTGTATTGGCTTGTTTATTGCCTTGTCCGCAAGTTTAAGTAATGGGTTTATTACCGCCAATTTGCCCTTAATTCAGGGTGAATATGGACTCACCCCTTCGGAAGCAGCATGGATTCCTGCAGCTTATGTCATGGCGAATGTCAGTTCCAACCTGATTTTATTCAAAGCCCGCCAGCAATACGGCTTACGCTTATTTTCAGAAATTGGCTTGGTGATGTTCATTGCCGTACTGGTGCTGCATCTCTTTGTGCACACCTTTGAAATGGCGGTCTTGGTACGTTTTATCAGCGGGATGGTCGCGGCTCCGCTCAGTTCTTTGGGCATGTATTACATCATGCAAGCCTTTAAACGGGCAGATTTTGGACGCAGTATTTATTTGGCATTGGGCTTTCAACAACTGGGCATTCCTTTGGCGTGGATCATTTCGCCTTACCTGATTGACGTGAATAACTGGAATGTGCTGTACACCTTTGAAATTGGCTTAGCCTTGTGCTGTTTTGCCATGGTGGTGTCATTAAAATTGCCGCGCAGCTTAAGAATTGCCGTGTTTGAAAAGCAGGATTTCTTGACCTTTGCCCTACTCGCCCCTGGGTTTGCCTTGCTGTGTATTGTACTGACCCAAGGTCCGATTTTATGGTGGCTGGAAGTGAAATGGCTAGCATATCTGCTGATTGCAGGTTTCAGCCTGATTGTAATCGGTTTGGTGTATGAACACTATCGGGTTAATCCCCTGATTATGACCCGTTGGCTTGGGGCAGCATCGACCATTCGCTTCATTATTGGAGCATTTGCGATTCGCTTTCTGATGTCCGAGCAAAGCTATGCCGCGGTGAATTTCTTAAAAACTATGGGCATGGGGCCTGACCAGTTTGTACCGCTGTATAGCATTATCTTTTTTGGGATTGTTGCGGGCACCTTATTCAGTGCCATCACCTTTTCGCGTGAACGGATTATTTGGCATTTGCTGTTAGCCGAAGCCTTGGTGCTGATTGCCTGCGGTCTCGACTTTCATCTCACCAGTGATATTCGCCCTGCCAATTTTTATGGCAGTCAGTTTCTGGTCGGCTTTGCCAGTGGCGTATTTATTGGTCCCTTGCTGGTGACGGGAATTATGAGTGCCATGCAAAAAGGGCCAACCCATATTGTGACCTTTATTGTGCTGTTTTCTGCCACGCAAACCTTTGGAGGCTTGGTTGGCTCCTCGTTCTATTCCACCTATCAGCAAATGCGCACCCAAGAGTATCGTGCCGAAATTATTCGGCAGTTGCCTGAAACGAACCCGCTGATTGCACAGCGCCTGCAAAGCTATCAACAAAGCTCGCACAGCTACACCCTCGATCAAAGCCTAGAACAGCAGCAAGCCTTAAAGACACTGAATCAAGTGGTGACCCGTGAAGCGCAAGTGCGTGCCTATAACGATGTGATTAGTTTAAACGGCGTGATTGCCCTGCTGCTGTTACTGTGGGGTGCATTCCTCATTGCACGTAATCAGTATCAATTGCGGCAACAAGCCAAGCTGCCAAATTCCTAACCTATTGCCCTATTTATCGAGAAACTGTTATGTCTGAAGATCAAAAACCTGCAACATCCTCCGAAGAAGCTCAGCGGGCAGCGCCTCAGCCGATGACGATCGCTGCACCACCAAGCAAGCTGATTCCTACGGCAAAGCGAACCTTAATTCTGATGCTTTTGGTGTTGCTCATCGGTATTGGTATTATTTTATGGGCATGGAAAATTGGTCCTTTTGACAGTGCCATTGAGTCGACAGACAACAGTTATGTCAAAGGCAAAACCACGGTGCTGTCATCGCAAATCAATGGTTATGTCAAAGATGTGCTGGTCAGTGATTTTGATCATGTCAAACAAGGGCAAGTGCTGATGCATATTGATGCCACCACCTATGATCAAAAAGTCACACAGGCAGAAGCTGGGGTCGATCAGGCACAAAATAACCTGTCGAATCAAACCCAAAGCATCGCCCAACGTAAAGCCGATATTGTGGCGGCGGAAGCCAAAGTGGAACAGGCACGCGCAGCCTATCAACTGTCTTTAGCACAACAGCAGCGATATCAGCAATTGGGCAACTCAGGCGCTGCATCCAAATCGGAACAAGACCAAGCGGTTGCCGATACCCAAAATAATTTGGCTTTGCTGCAACAGGCACAAGCCAATGTACTGGTTGCTCAAGAAGCATTGAAAACTGCACAAGTCGCAGAAACCGGTTTAAAGGCTCAAGTCACCAATGCCGCAGCACAATTGGATCAGGCCAAAACCACCAAAGACTACAGCACCATTACTGCACCAATGGATGGACAACTCGGTGAAGTCAATCCGCGCGTGGGGCAATATGTAGCTGCAGGTACACAATTGCTGTATCTCATTCCACAACAAACTTGGGTCACGGCGAATTTTAAAGAAACCCAAATTGCCCATATGAAAATTGGGCAGAAAGCATGGTTTAGCGTCGATGCGCTGAATCATCAAAAATTTACGGGTCATGTGGAACAGATTTCCCCTGCCGCGGGTTCTGAATTCAGCGTGCTGAAAGCTGACAATGCCACAGGTAACTTTACCAAAGTGGTGCAACGCATTGCGGTACGCATCGCCATTGATCCAAATCAAACAGGCATTGAAAACCTACGTCCAGGCATGTCCGTGATCAGTTCTGTGGATACCCGCTCTGCACAGCACTAATTCCTGTGCAGAAATCCAAGCCTTCACTTAAACTATGCAACAAATCTGACCGACGAAAACCTGATGTTTGACCAAATTGCCCAAAGCATTCCTTATCAGCACATTCATGTGGATGGGTTTGAGATCACCATCAAGCGTTTGGATTTGGTGCATCCGCAGATTTCGGGCAACAAGTTTTTTAAACTGAAATACAATCTGTTGGCTGCTCAGCAGCAGGGCTATAAAAAATTGCTGACCTTTGGCGGCGCCTATTCCAATCATATTGCTGCTACGGCGTATGCAGCACAGTGCTTTGGTTTTGAAAGCTTAGGAATTATTCGCGGGGAAGAACTGGCATCCAAGCCACTGAATCAGACCTTAAGCACAGCACAACAATTTGGCATGCAATTGCAGTTTGTTTCACGTGAAAACTATCGCCTCAAACAAAGCTCCGATTACTTGGCTCAACTACAGCAGGACTACCCTGATTATTATGTAATTCCTGAGGGCGGTACCAATCCCTTCGCGATACAGGGCTGCCAAGAAATTCTGAATACGCAGGATCGTGAAAATTATGATCTGATCTGCTGTGCGGTTGGGACTGGCGGCACCATGACAGGCTTAATTGAAGCGAGTAGCACACATCAGCATGTACTCGGCTTTTCGGCTTTAAAAGGGGATTTTCTCACCACAGAAGTACAGCAACTCACCCATAAAACCAACTGGCAAATCACCGACCAATTTTGTTGTGGCGGCTATGCCAAAACCACACCTGAACTACTGCAATTTATTCAAGCCTTTGAGCAGCGCTACCAGATTCCGCTTGAACAAGTCTATACAGGCAAGATGCTAATGGGAGTGTTTGAGCTGATTCAACAAGGGCAGTTTTCTGCACATAGTCGGATTTTGGTAATTCATTCAGGCGGACTACAAGGTCGCTTAGCGCAACTTTAGATAGTCCTGAAAAAGCAAAAAAGATGGTCTATAATGCCCTGCTTTGTT
Organism: Acinetobacter sp. NigerLNRRAM0016; assembly: GCF_054112845.1. NCBI lineage: Bacteria > Pseudomonadati > Pseudomonadota > Gammaproteobacteria > Moraxellales > Moraxellaceae > Acinetobacter > Acinetobacter sp. NigerLNRRAM0016. Next base: position 39,536 of record NZ_JBSYVT010000004.1, on the reverse strand, counting down.
CTCCCGTGAGTATGCCATGTCTGCAAATCAATATGATGTCTTAGTTTTAGGTGCAGGTGCATCTGGCTTAATGACAGCCTATATGGCAGCTCAACGTGGACGTAAGGTGCTGGTGGTTGAAAAAGCCAATAAAGTCGGCAAAAAAATTCTAATGTCGGGGGGCGGTAAATGTAACTTTACCAACCTGTATGTCGAGCCGAGCAACTTTATTTCACATAACCCGCACTTTGTGATTTCTGCCCTGACCCGCTATACCAACTGGGATTTCATCGGCTTGGTGTGTGCATATGGCATTGAATATGAAGAACGTAAGCACGGCCAGTTATTCACCCTGAATGGCGCCAAAGAAATTTTAGCCATGCTATTGGCGGAATGTGAAAAAACAGGACTGGTCGAGATTAAAACCAATTGCGAAGTCAAAGCCATCACCGCACTGGATGATCACGGTTTTCAAACCACGACCACGCTGGGATATTTTGAAACCGAATCTGTAGTGATTGCCTCAGGCGGTTTATCCATTCCAACCCTAGGCGGTTCGGGAATTGGCTATGACATTGCCAAACAGTTTGGACATCATGTCTATCCAACCCGCGCAGGTTTAGTGCCGTTTGCTTTCTCTGACCAGTTTAAAGAAGTCACCACCAAACTTAGTGGTAATGCGGTCGATGCAACTTTATCGAACGAGCTCAATAGTTTTACCGAAGCACTGCTGTTTACTCACCGTGGGCTCAGTGGACCAAGCTCGCTGCAACTCTCTAACTATTGGGACGTCGGACAAAGTTTTAAAATCAACTTTCTGCCTTATCTCGACGTGCTTGAATTCTTAATGCAGAAGAAAAAGAGCCAACCGAAAGTGCTACTCCGCACCCTTTTTGCTGAACATTTGCCGAAGAGTGTGGTGGCTGAACTACAAAATCTGATCTGGTTAGAACAAGCCGAAACCGCGATTGGCAATCTCAGCAATGAAAAGCTGCAACAGATTGCTAGCCGCTTACAAGCCTTTGAAGTTAAACCTTCTGGAACCGAAGGTTATCGTACTGCGGAAGTGACTTTAGGTGGTGTAGATACCACTGAGGTTTCATCCAAAACCATGGAAAGTAAAAAGCAAAAAGGGCTGTACTTTGTCGGTGAAGTGCTCGATGTGACTGGGCATTTAGGTGGTTTCAACTTCCAGTGGGCATGGTCATCGGCGCATGCGGCATCGCAATATGTTTAATCACTTAAAATAAAAATAGGCAGGGTCATTTACCCTGCCTATTTTCGTTTTCTAGCGCATAGCATTCTATCTATGCACGAATTCAACACTTATTCTAAATAGTCGGTACGCAATAAATTCACGCGTGAATTAGCATCTACACGCTCAATCGCTTTTTGCATTTGGTTTAAACACTGTTGTTGTGTGTTAGTCGCAACTTCGGTCACTAAATTTAAGCGTGACAAAAATATTTTTAACATGATGATCCCCTTCATTGTTGTTGTTTCTACGTCCAAGTATGCTTGCAAAATATGTCAGCGGTATTAAACTAAATACACGTTTATGCTGACTATTTTCTATAAATAGCACACTAAAATTTAAAATGCGATGCTCTCAGCATAAAGTATTAGAACCATTGTTCCTCTGAATCTTCTACTTCCGCTGCTTGCTGCGGCTTCACCTGTGCTGCAAAAATAAATTTGTAAGCGCTGGCTAAAAATCCAAAGGTAATACCCGCAATAATGATTGGGGCAATGATTTTATTCGGTGTTTTATTTTTCATTGTCTATCCTCATTCCAAAAGATCGATCTGCCTAAGCATGATCGATCTGAATAAAATTGAACACGTTATTTCGGGTCATCTTTTGGCTGAACATCCACATCCTGCTCGGCTTCACCCGTAGATCCATATGGATTATTCAATGGTTTTTGCTCAGGGTCGACCAGCAACTCATCAGGAACCACCTGCTCACCTTGAGACTGCGATTGAGATTGCGACGTTGTCGAACTGGTCATCATCGGTTCTGTTTTGATCTTCTGATCTGTATTCGGTTGTTTCGCCTGTTTTTTTGCACAGTCTATCAAATCGCTAAGAATTCGTTCCGCAGGTTGACGTCCACCTAAACCGAAGGCTAAAGCAAAGGCGACAGCCACGGCTCCCAGCGTTAAACCAAAAGCAAGATTAACAATGGAGTCGGCAATACCCATGGCTTTTAAACCCATGGCAATCACCAGTCCCATAATCAGCACACGAACCAGACTGGCTAACCATAGCGAGCTTTGATATTCACCACGTTGCACAATATTGGCCACCAGATTTGCCAGCCAGAAACCAATCACCAAGATGACTGCACCCAATAGAATATTGGCACCAAACTGAATAAACATGGAGATTAAAAGACTGACTTGCTCTAGCCCCAAACGGTTCGCAGCTTCGGATACCGCAAACAGCATGGTGAAAAATACAATCAGATAACCCACGACACATGAAATTTTGGTCGAACCCAGAAAGCGCTGAATATCGAGTTTTGCTGGAATGTCGTCAACACCTGTTCCTGCCACCACATCTACCACCAAATTGGCGACAAAACGTGACACCACATAAGCAATAATCAGAATCAAACCCGCTGCAATAATCTGCGGAATCGCATTCATAATTTCGTACAACATTGCCGTTGCAGGTTGTGAAATGGAATCAATTCCGAGTGCTTCAAAAGCGATGATCAGTGCCGTAATAATCACGATGGCAAATACAAATGAACCCAGCACTTGCGCCAAGTTCGAGTTTTTAAACAGCCCGATTTTTTGTGCTTGGCTTTGCAGATCTAGACTACGTACCAATCCTTCTAAAATGCCGCGGACAATCTTCGCCAAAATATAGCCAACAAAGACAATCACAATGGCAATAAACAGATTAGGTAGATAGGAAATGACTTCATTCAACATATTTTGAATTGGGAACAGTAAGCCCGTCAGACCTAAAATCGACAGCACAATTGGAAGAAATAATAACAAAATCAACCAATAGACAATCTCGCTAATGTTCTGGCTGATGGGGCTGACACCGACATCTTCACTCAGCTTTTCATCCAGTTGCGTCCGATCCAGCAGTTTTTTCAGCCCGACTTTCACCAAATTGGCAAAAATCCAGCCAATAAACGCGACCGCAGCCGCAGCCAAAAGTTGAGGAATAAACAATAAGAACTGTTGAATCATGTTACTGAATGGACCACTGACACTGGTCAGGTTCAAGGCATTTAACGCACCAATCACGGCAATCAACAGTACAATCCAAAACACAATTCTAGAAACGATATTTTCGATATTGGAACGGTGCCCTGTCGCACCTGAGAGTTTTTGATTGGTGCCCAATTTGGACAAAACCTTCTTCACCGCAGCGGCAATGACCAAGGCAATCACCCAGCCGATCAGCAAAATCGCAACTGCCGCCAAAATAGGATAGAACTGGTCCCAGAAATACCAGCCATGCATTTCAGGATTTCGCATCCCACCGTCAAAAAAATCATTCATGTGATTTTCCCTCTTTTTTATTTCTGCAAATTTTTCAGCTCATTTAAGGCTAAATTGTTATCTTGATTTAAAAGTCACGAGGTACTTATCCACCTTAGGATTTGTACTTTTTTTAATCAACACACATATGCAGAATTACAACAAAAGGGAACACCCCAATAGCAAAAAGCCCCAACTGGTTCAGTCAGAGCTTTTGTATCATCAAATTCAGAAACTTAAAAATATGCGTTTAACTCAAGAAAATTCACCGTGAATACTTGCATCGAACCCCATCCTCGTTTTTTCAAGGACAATCCCCGTTGCACATTCCTAATTTGGCGTTCCGCTTGAGAGCATGTACACCACAAGTGCTAAGAAAAAGATACCGACTAAGATAAGCATGTACACTGGTAAGCGTTTTTTTTGTCTTATTTCTTCAGCACTCGTGACATGAGGCGGTTTATTGAAATCATGTACCATGGTCCCCTCACTATGTTCATCCCTTGTTGAATTTTTATACTATCAACAAAAAATATAAAGTTGTGTGAAGAAGCATTATGAGATCGTGAGCGCTTGTAAATCATTTGTAGATCAAGCAGCTTCATGGATTATTGCTGCTGACTTTAGTCACTTCTTTCAAAAAATACCATGCGGTAATTGCACTTGCTCCTGCTCAATCACCATTTCATGCTCATCCTTTAAATCGACCCCAGAAAGCTGGAGTTGTTCAGACTTGCGCATCAATGCCATTAAGCGTTGCACGGCGGTCACTTCATCCAATCCTGCAGAGCGGACATTGGAAATACAATTGCGCATGGCATCATGACACCCTTTTTTGGCTTTCCAGGTATAGTAGATGCCCATGCTATCAGGCGAACTCAATCCAGGGCGTTCCCCAATCAGCATCACCAGCATTTTCGCCTGCAAAATTTGTGCAATTTCATCGCCCAAGGCAACACGACTTCCCGTCGCAATGACCACAGGTGCGACTGTCCAGCCTTGCTGTACACAAGCGGCTTGCAGTTTGGCAATCAAACTAACGGCATTATCTTCAATTGCCCGTGCAGACAAGCCATCACCCGCCACAATCAAGACATCATAGGGCTGTTGACCTGTTTCGGATTGCATCGTTTTAAGCATTTGCCTTGAAGCTTCGGATAGCTCTCGTCCTAAATCGGGACGTTTCAAATAAGTATCTTTATCTAGCGCACAACTGCTGACCTGTACGAATTCGATCTGCTGTTGTTGCAACTGCTGACTCAACATGTCCAGATCTAGCGGTTTTAATACGGCATCTTTGGCTTGGGCATGTGCCAATTGAAACTCTAACAGTGGACGCGTCGGCAGGCTGCCCCCTGTACGTCCCAAAGCAATTCTGGCATCGGTAAACTGTTTCAGTTGTTCCCAACTGTTTTTCTCAAACCGTGGGGTATATTGCACATCATAATGTAGTTTCATCAAGCTCTCCCCAAACTATGATAGCAGCAAGCGCGAGAATTTTTCGGGCATCTGCTGCGGCCATTCCAGCAGTGAAGATTGCTGTTTCAAAATGCCTTGCTGTTCTAACCAGTATGCAAATTCAGGTGCGGGCGATAGCCCTAATAACTGGCGAATATAGAGGGCATCATGGAAAGAGGTGGTTTGATAATTCAGCATCACATCATCTGAACCCGGAATGCCCATAATAAAGTTAATCCCCGCATTGGCTAAAAGGGTCAGCAATACATCCATATCATCCTGATCGGCATCGGCATGGTTGGTATAACAAATATCACAGCCCATTGGCACACCCAACAACTTGCCACAGAAATGATCTTCCAAGCCTGCCCGAATAATCTGTTTACCGTTATAGAGATATTCAGGACCAATAAAGCCGACCACAGTATTGACCAGAAAAGGATGATATTTACGTGCCACTGCATAAGTTCGGGCTTCGAGGGTTTGCTGATCCACCCCATGATGGGTTTGGCTGGACAATGCACTGCCCTGACCCGTTTCAAAATACATGACATTCTGACCCACCGTACCCCGTTTTAAGCTCAGGGCAGCCTCATATCCTTCTTTCAATAACGCCAGATTAATCCCAAAAGCGCTATTGGCTTGTTCCGTGCCTGCAATGGACTGAAACATTAAATCAATCGGCACATTTTTATTCGCCAGTTGAATACCTGAACTCACATGGGTCAGCACACAAGACTGGGTGGGAATGTCATATTCATGAATAATGTAATCCAGCAGCTTGAGCAGTTCTGACAGGTTCTGCAAATTGTCTGTCGCAGGGTTAATGCCAATCACGGCATCGCCATTGCCATACATCAAACCATCCAAAATGCTGGCAGAAATGCCCAATACATCATCGGTCGGATGATTGGGCTGTAAGCGGGTCGATAGATGTCCTTCCAAGCCGATGGTATTGCGGAATTGGGTAATCACACGGCATTTTTTAGCCACCAGAATCAAATCCTGATTACGCATAATCTTGCTGACGGCTGCCACCATTTCTGGCGTTAAACCCGCCTGAAGTGCAGTCAATTTTTCAGTCGTAGCATCCGCACTCAATAACCAATTCCGCAGATCTCCCACCGTGAAGTGGGAGATAGGATAAAATGCCTCGGCATCATGTTCATCTAAAATCAGTCGGGTCACTTCATCCTGCTCATACGGAATCAAGGCTTCGTTCAAAAACTGTTTTAAGGGGACATCTGCCAAGCACATTTGCGCTGCGACACGTTCCGTTGCATCCTGCGCGGCAATGCCTGCCAACTGATCTCCAGAGCGTTCAGGTGTGGCTTTCGCCATGAGTGTTTTCAAATCTACAAACACATAATGCTGATGCGCGACATTAATCCGATAGCTCACTCCCCACACTCCTTAGCTATTTAATTCTTGTTCTGCGGCTTGGATATTGGCAAATTCTTCTTCTGGGGTGCCTGCGACCAAATGATGACGGCTATAGATCAAGAAATACAGGATAAACACCGCATAAATGGCTGCTGCCATAAACCAGACTTTCGGATCCACCACAAAGCCTGCAACCGTCGCAATTGCCGCCAAGACCAAAGCAATTGAAGCAGTCACAATCCCTCCGGGTGCTTTGTAGGGACGAGGCAGATTCGGTTTGGCAATTTTCAATTTAATATACGCCATCATCATCAATACATAGGAAATGGTGGCACCAAAAACTGCCATCAAAATCAGTAAATCCCCCTCTCCCGATAAAGACAGCATAAACCCAATCACCCCAGGAATAATGATGGCTAAATGAGGTGCATGGTTTTTATTTGTTAATGAAAGTTTCTTCGGTAAATAACCTGCACGTGACAAGGCAAAAATCTGACGGGAATAAGCATAAATAATCGAGAAGAAACTGGCGATCAAACCTGCCAGACCCACAAAGTTAACAAAACCAGCCAACCACGTATTTTCCCCATACACCACTTTTAGCGCATCGACCAAAGGGGCCCCTGATTCTTTGAGGCTATCTGCGCCAGCTGCGCCTGCGCCCAAGAACAAAATTGCCAAGGCAAATACTGCTAAAATCAGCATTGAACCGATCAAACCACGCGGTAAGGATTTATGTGGCTCCTTGGCTTCTTCTGCCGCCAAAGGCACACCTTCCACTGCCAAGAAGAACCAGATGGCATAAGGCACAGCCGCCCAAATACCCAAATAACCCAAAGGTAAAAAAGTACTTGCCCCAGCCGCATCTGCTTTAACAGGAATATCCAATAATTTCTGACTGTCAAAATGAGGGAACATTGCTGCAATAAAGACCAGCAATGCCACGGCTGCCAACGCAGTTATGATGAAGATAATTTTTAAGGCTTCCCCTGCACCTTTTAGGTGAATCCCCATGAAGAATAGATAACAAAGTAAATAGACGAACCAGCCGCTAATCCCAAATAAAGATTCGCAATAGGCACCGATAAACACGGCAATGGCCGCGGGTGCGATGGCATATTCAATCAGAATCGCAGTACCTGTTAAATAGCCACCCAAAGGTCCAAAGGCAGTCCGTGCAAAGCTATAGCCTCCACCTGCCGTCGGCAACATAGTCGACATCTCCGACATGGCCAAGCACATACACAAATACATAATTGCGACGATGATGGTGGCAATAAACATGCCACCCCAGCCACCTTGTGCTAAGCCAAAGTTCCAGCCTGCAAAGTCACCCGAAATGACATAGGCAACCCCAAGCCCAATTAATAGTAACCAGCCTACCGCGCCTTGTTTGAGTTTGCGCTGTGCAAAATACTCACTATTGGCATGATGATGGGGATTGGCTTCTGCAACGACACTTTTAACATTTGACATAAGCACCTCGACCTCGCTAGATACTTAAATCCAATGCATAAGCTGTACCAGTTTTGACTTTAAGGTCAAAATGATTTGGATTTATACGAGAAATCCATGTCTTATTCTGGATGTAAAAACTCGCGCTTTTTCCTCACATGTGAATGACTCAGATCAGTCCAGCAACCACAAAGAATATGTAACCAATCTGCCGCATGAATGTGAAATTGGAGTATAATCACGCACCTCGTTTTGAATGCTCCTAATCCTTATGGCGTATAGTCAACAGAGTGTCACACTTGATCTTGACACCGACGTCACACATCAATGTGCACTACACTACACACGTGATCAGCATCTGATTGGTATTATTGAATTTACCAAGCCAAGCTATGTGCTGAAATGGGGTGATTTAGAATATTTCCGTCGTCGTACCGAAGAATTTTCCGTCATGCCATTTCCAGAATGTGTGAACGCCATGATTGTGGATATTCGTAATGTCGCCGCATTTCTGGACAATGAAGTTCCGATTCTGCCGTGGCGTTTAGTGGAAGAAGAATGCCCTGTCCGTTTAGTGGTTCCGCACGACCGTTTGGAATATTATGCAGGTTTCTTTGAACCAACATGGCTCAGCACCGATTTAGACAGTGCCATCTATGAAATCCGAGATTTTATGGATATGTTTGTTCACTAAGTTTAAGCAATAAAAAAAATCCTCCATTTGGGAGGATTTTTTCATTTTAGACTCAGCCATTCCATCTGAATGACTTTGGCACTTACCAGTAATTTTCGACCGCAATATTGCCTTCACCACGGCGATTCATGGTTAAACCGCGTGCTTTTAATGCCTCTTTGGTGTCTTCCACCATTTGCGGATTACCACACAACATCACATGACTGGTTGCAGGATTGAACTGGCAGCCAACTGCTTGTTCAAGTGCACCATTCTCAATCAATATCGGCAAACGCTCATGTAAAGGCGCTTGCGGGTCACGGGTCACAATCGGCACAAATTTAAAGCCTGTATGCCCTTCACCAAAAGTCTGCGCAATCTTTTGAATACGCTCTACATAAGCCAATTCGCAAGCAGTGCGAACACTGTAAACCAAATGAATATGTTTATATTTGCTCCATGTGTCAAAGTCTTGCAACATGGACACAAAAGGCGCCAAACCCGTGCCTGTCGCCAACAGCCATAAGTCCTGAGGCAATGGCAACTGATAACGGGTCAGCGTCAAGAATCCGTAAGGAATTTTCTCTAAATACAGTTCATCGCCCACTTGCAAGTGTTGCAAATTGGAGGTAAATGCCCCATCGGGTACCACAATTGAAAAGAATTCCAAGGTTTCGTCAAACGGTGAGGACACAATTGAATACGCACGAACCACCAATTCATCCCCGACTTTTAAACCAATACGGGCAAATTGACCTGCGGTAAACTTAAAATGTGCAGGACGTGTCATGGTGAAACTAAATAAAGTATTGGTCCAACGCTGAACAGATAAAACCTTTTCTACGCTAAATTTTTCAATTGACATGATTTCGACGTGGCATCAAAGACTGCGCTCATGTTAGCATGACAATATAATTTATTAATATTTTTTAAATGTTAAGGCTACATTCATGCGCATGACTTTACGCCAATTGGCTGTTTTTGTAGCAGTCGCTCAGGAAGGCACCGTGACTAAAGCCAGTGACGCGGTGAAGTTAACTCAAAGTGCTGCAAGTATGGCACTGGCAGATCTGGAAGATGGCTTAGGGGCTCCACTGTTTGACCGCTTAGGTAAACGTCTGCAATTGAATGATTTAGGTCGCTTTCTTTTGCCTCAAGCCCTTGAAATTCTGGGTCGCTGTGAAGCCTTTGAACAAGCGGCTAAAGGCGAGTTACAAAGTATCGATTTGCGTTTAGGGGCAACCTTAACCATTAGCGATTATTTAATGCCTGATCTGATGGCCAACTTTTTACAAATTCAACCGCAAGCACATTTACAACTCCAAGTCGGCAATACTCGCCAGATGATTGAAGCGGTAAATCAATTCCAGTTGGATTTAGCCCTGATTGAAGGTTCTTGTCATTTACCCCAATTGCAATGCATCCATTGGCGTGATGATGAACTGGCGGTATGTTGTGCACCAGATCATCCACTGGCTCGTTTGAATCGCGAATTGAGTCCTGCAGATTTTGATCATGTCGAATGGATTTTGCGTGAAGAAGGTTCAGGTACACGTGAGGTGTTTGACAATGCCATCTTGCAAGACTTGCCTGACGCCAATATTCGTTTAACCCTTGGGCATAACGAAGCTATTTTAAAAATTGTAGCAGGTGGTTTGGGTATGTCCTGTATCTCGAAACTTGCCATTGAACCGTTACAAGAAAAAGGTCAATTGGTGGTGCTCAATACCCCATTCTGGCAACTTTCCCGTCCTTTATTCATGTTAGTACATCGTCAAAAGTATCAAGGACCAGGCTTAAAAGCCTTTATGAAATTCTGTGAAGGTTAATCCGCTAGTGTAAAAATACTCCCAGATGGGAGTATTCTTATGCTTGCTATTTAACGATGGAATTGACGTTCACATGGAATTCCATCCCCATCTCCATCCATTTCAGTACTTGGGCAATTTCTTAAGAAAAATACAGCTTCTTCATAAGAATGCATTTGGCTACAATGAGTTCGTCCATCACATGTGAATTTGGAAACCTGTTCGTTCTTTTGAACAGCTACAAGTTTTGATGCTTCTAACGGCGCCGATGAAGTGGTACTCACATGCTGTGCATTCACGGCATAGCCCACCGTATCTAAATTCTTACGCCCCTGCGCTGACAGAATACGATCAGGCAAATGACCCAAAGCCTCACGCTGTTGCTCCACAATTCGCTTTTGTTCTTGAATAAGTTGTTCCGCTTTTAGCTGTTTGGCGACACGATAATCCTGAACTTTTTGATAGGTCACAAAACCTGATCCAGCAATCACAACCAGCACCAATAAAATAATGTATTTTAAGCGTGATCTCGGTTTCTTGGGCAGAATGATTTTCTCTGCAGGCGGCACCGATTGGTAATTAAAGCTCTGCTTCTCAAAAAGTGGCTGATCATCCTCTGGTTTTAAATCAAGCCGCACAATATCGGATGCCTTAAATTTTCCTTGCTCTTCGACAATGCGGAACTTGAGCTGCTCTCCCTCATTCGGCTTGATGTGCCAGCTCGGGAAATCTTTAATGTGGAAAAAGACATCTTGTGGCTCATCCTCAACCTGAATAAAGCCAAAGCCACGTGCAGAGTTGTAGTGCTTGATCTTCCCCTCAAGAAACATAATGCGCCCTAAACTTTTTATTTTTTTCTATTCTAATCAATAAAAAAGAGACCCTAAAGTCTCTTTGTTTAATTCGAAAAAAAATAATGCCCTTGCTTCGTGATCAACGTCTAAAGTTTGTCAATAAAGCAGAAGTAATCGATTTATTGTGCGTAGACACTTTGGATTTCTTGGCTTTCGCAGAGTTATCTTCTACACGCTCAATTTTAATGGCTTTCAGCTTATTGCCATTTTCAACCACTAAAAATTTTACGCGTTCGTTACGTTTCGGCTCACCATCGGCAAGCGGAAAATCAGAGATATGAAAGAAAATATCCTCTTCAGACGTCGCGATAAAACCGTAACCTTTATCTGCGTTGTATTGTCTAATTTTTCCTTGTTGAAACTCAGATTTCATTCATTTTCCCCTTTTCTGGAAACTAGCGAGCTAACGCATAAAAAAGAGGCTATCACAGCCTCCCATTTAGGCTATAGCCACCCTTAATCTTTTTGTACCGAACCAAAGATTTTATCGCCTGCATCACCTAAACCAGGCACGATATAACCTTGCGCATTTAAACCTTCATCTACTGATGCAGTAAAAATCGTCACATCAGGATGCGCATCTTCAACTTTTTTAATGCCTTCTGGTGCCGCAACCAAAACCATCACGCGAATGTCTTTACAACCGCTGGCTTTCAATACATCAATCGCTGCAACCAATGAAGAACCTGTAGCGAGCATTGGGTCAATGATCATCGCAATACGGTTTTGGACATCTGGGACCAATTTTTTATAGTAAGTACGCGCTTCTAAGGTCTCTTCATCGCGCTCTAAGCCCAATACTGAAACTTTGGCACTTGGAATCAGGTTTAAGAAACCATCCAACATCCCAATACCCGCACGTAAAATTGGCACAACCGTTATTTTTTTACCGGCAATGCGCTGGGTCGTCACTTTACCAGCCCAACCATCAACTTCATGATCCACCACTGGTAAATCTTTAGTGGCTTCATAGGTCAGCAACATGGTCACTTCCTGAGCCAATTCACGGAAATTCTTGGTGCTAATATCAGCACGACGCAATAAGCCAAGTTTATGACGAATCAGTGGATGACGAATTTCATGAATAGCCACGGGAGTACACCTAAAAAGATAAAAACATAATTCCTATTATTATAAATGTTTTTTATAAATCTTATAAGAAAAAAAAGCCCCCGACTGGCGAGGGCTTTTTGATTAACACGATAATTTTACAATTATTGACGGGTTAACATGAAATGTAATGGCGATAAAATCTCAGCTTGCAATGCCATTTTGATAATTGGATCTGGATAGATACCAATCACCAAGACTGCAAGTGCTGCGAGTAATACCATAATACCACCCACTTTTTGACCCCAATGATCAACCGCGTCAATACGTGGCGTATCTGGTGGTGTCATGTACATCACCACCATCACACGAAGGTAGTAGTACAAACCAATACCTGAACCCACCACAATCATGGCAGCTAAGAACCAGTGCTGAGTCGTAACTGCAGCCATCACCACCAAGAACTTACCAATGAAGCCAGCAGTTAATGGAATACCCGCTAAAGACAACATCATGACAGTTAAGGTTGCAGTTAACACTGGACGACGCCAGAATAAACCACGGTAATCCGCCAAACTTTCTGCTTCATCAACATTGTTGTATGGGCTAGACATCAGCGCGACTGCACCGAATGCACCAATCGTGGTTAACACATAAGTGATTACGTAAACTGATACGTTGCCTAAGCTTGCATAGGTCATGCTGATTAAACCAATCAGCAAGTAACCGAAGTGTGCAATCGATGAATAACCGAGAATACGCTTCAAGTTCACTTGACGTACTGCCAAGAAGTTACCCACCAGAATTGAAAGCACTGCAATAATTGTGATGATCGTAACTAAAGACTCAACTAACATCGCGCCAGAAGTCAGTAAGAAACGGACAAACAAACCAATGGTCGCAACTTTCGCAGCGGTTGCAAGGAAGGTTGCAATCGGCGCTGGTGCACCTGCATAAACGTCTGGCGTCCATTTGTGGAATGGAGCCAATGAAAGCTTAAAGCCTACTGCAAAAATAATCAGTGCTAAACCAAGGAGTACCATTGGTTGACGGATATTTTGCATTAATGCTTGGAAAGATTCATAGAAAGACAATGAACCGGTATAAGCATAAATATACGCCATCCCCATTAACAACATTGCCGAAGCTGTTGCAGAAAGCACGAGGTATTTAATACCCGCTTCTAATGAGTTTGCACGCTGATGCGTATACGCCAACATACCGTAAACAGGAATCGACATTAACTCTAAGCTAATGAAGAACGACGCATAGTGCGAACTTGCCACCATTAACATTGCGCCCGCGACCGAGCACAGCATTAAGATATACAGTTCTTCACGGTTATCTTTATAAGTTTCGATATAAGCATGTGACAACGTACAGCATGCAAGCGAAGCAATTAAGATGACCAATTGATAGAGCATGGTGAACGGATCCACCATGAACATGCCCATCACGTTTGATGGTGCAAATTGCCCACCAAACATGTTCAATAAAATATTTGCCGCAGCAAGGTTTAAGCCGACCACAGATGCTGTTGCGATTAAATTATGGTTACGTTTAATCGAAGTGAGAATCATCACAACGACCGCGGTCAACGCCACGATCATTACAGGAGCTAATGGCATAAGCTCAGAAAAAGACATTGTGAAGTTCATGGCTTATTGCATCTCCACATTTTCGAGTTGAACAGATGCTTGATGCACAACGTCAACGACTTCTTGAACTGGAATATAGCTGTTTGCTAACCACGCCATGCTTGAATTTGAAATATCAAGGAAGGTTTGTGGGTAGAGACCAAGCCAAAGCAGACCAAATGCACAAATGAGCAAGATACCAACTTCACGCGCATTCAAATCTTTAAGTGGATTTGCGTAATGTTGTTTTTGCTCTTCATTTGGCGTACCAAATAAAGCTTTGTGAATCAAAATCAGACCATAAAGACCAGCGAATACTAAGCTGATTGCAGCCAAAATCGTGAATACAGGGAACTTCGCATAAGAACCCATTAAGATCAGGAACTCACCAATGAAGTTACCTAAACCAGGAATACCGACTAAAGCTGCCACGAAGAACATGAGGAAGAATGAAAGGTATTGGAATTGACCACGAATACCACCCATCAAACGCATGTCACGTGTATGTAAGCGCTCATAAACCTGACCACACATAATGAACAGTGCAGCAGAAGATAAACCATGCGCCAACATCATGATCATCAGACCTTGGAAGGTCAAAATGTTACCTGCATACAATGCAAGTAAGATGAAGCCCATGTGAGAAATTGAAGTATAAGCCAACAGACGCTTCATGTCGGTTTGCTGGAAAGCACACCAAGCACCGTAGAAAATACCAATTAAACCCATGATGATTGCGATGTCTGCAAACTGTGCAGAAGCCGCTGGGAAGAACGGAATAACGAAACGAAGTAAACCGTACGCAGCCGTCTTAATCAAGATACCCGCTAAGTCTACAGAACCTGCTGTAGGTGCTTGCGCATGCGCATCTGGTAACCAGCCGTGTAATGGGAACACAGGAAGTTTTACTGCAAAACCCACAAACAAACACAACATGAATGCATATGCAACCGCTGGAAGCTGAGCATCAAGCGTATTCGCTACACCTAACAAGTAGTTGTAATCGAAGCCGATCATACCTGTCATCATGTATCCATAAACCACAAGGCCTAGAATACCGATGAGCATGATTAAACCAGCAACCTGCGTATAGATGAAGAACTTGGTTGCAGCGTAAACACGTGATTTACCATCTGCACCACGATGTCCCCATAGTGCAATCAAGAAGTAGATTGGAACAAGCATCATCTCCCAGAAGAAGAAGAACAAGAACATATCAATCGAAATGAATACACCGATAACGCCGCCCAATGACCATAAAAGGTTCAAATGGAAGAAGCCTACGTTCTTTTGAATCTCGCCCCAAGAACAACCAACTGCCAAAATACCCAACAGCGCAGTCAAGCCCACCATCAATAATGATAAGCCATCAATTGCTAAGTGAATATTGATGCCGAGGGTTTGAATCCACGGCAAGAAAAACTCTGCAGACCATGTTGGGACTTTTGCACCCAATTCATAGCTGTAAGTACCCGTTTGCCATAAAGCGATAGTTAAACCCAAAGTAACGAGCATACCCACGAGCGCAATATAGCGTGGTAGTTGTTGGTCGAGCTTGTCGACCAACCAACATAAAAAACCTGCAATGAACGGTACGAGGATCAGCGCGGGCAAAACCATGTTGTTTGTGATTTCCATCTTATTTCCCCACTACCTGAATCACAACTAAGATCATCAGTAGAACCACAATGCCCAGTGACATGCTCGAAGCGTATTCACGCAATGAACCTGTTTGACGAGAGCTTGTAAAGCCGTTACCAGCTTTCACAATTGCAGGTAATACCAGCCATAAACCATCAATTGGGTCACGGCCACAAATCTTAGCAATCAGTAAATATGGTTTTACGAAAATCAGGTCATACAAAGTATCGAAACCGAGTGCATTACGGCAAATATTCGCCAAACCTGCACCCAATGAAGTTTTCGCAAAACTTTTCACTGCACCGTAAGCAAAAGCAAATAAGATCACACCAATCACAAGACCAGCAAGCGCAATACCCACGGCCATATGTTCTGCACCGTGTACACCTGCTTCCATCGCTTCTGGAATAATGACCGCTGGAATTTTTGCAGCATTCAAAATGCTTTCCACAGGTGCTTTAAGTGCTGCACCAACGAATGTTGAAAGCGTTGCTAAAATTGCCAAAGGACCCCAGTAAGTCACGCCTTTGATTTCGTGATATGGCGTATTTTCTTTTCCAAAGAATACAACCCAGATTAAACGGAATGTATAAATTGAAGTTAAGAAAGCACCTGCAACACCTGTCCAGTACAAGCAGTCATATAATGCAACCGCCTGACCTTTCATCCATACTGCACCCAAGATCGCATCTTTCGAGAAGAAGCCAACCGTGATGAATGGAATTGCAGCCAACGCACCGCCACCAATCGCGAAGCAAGCAAACAGGAATTTATTCTTGTAGAACAAACCACCCATTTTGAAAATGTTTTGTTCGTGATGGTAAGCCAAGATCACTGCACCAGAAGACAAGAATAATAATGCCTTAAAGAATGCGTGAGTCAGCATGTGGAACAGACCCGCTTGGTATGCTTCAGCACCGACAGCCATAAACATATAGCCTAACTGACTCATGGTTGAGTAAGCCAAGATACGTTTGATATCGGTTTGAACCAATGCAGCAAAACCAGCCACCAACAAGGTCACAGCACCCGTAATCGAAATGAACATCATCACTTGAGGTGCCATTTCAAATACAGTGAACATACGGCAGCAGAGATATACACCCGCAGTTACCATTGTCGCTGCGTGGATCAATGCAGATACTGGTGTAGGACCAGCCATCGCATCTGCCAACCATGTTTGCAGTGGAATTTGTGCAGATTTACCTGCAGCACCTAGGAACAACATCAATGCTGTCCAGATTGCCATCGATGAACCTTGCGTTAATACTGTAGGTGCCGCAGCAACCACTTCAGCAATGTTTAATGTACCGAACTGTTGGTAGATTAAGAACAATGCAATCAGTAAGAACACATCACCAACACGCGTTACTGTAAATGCTTTGATTGCCGCAAAACCATTTTCTGGGTTTTGGTAGTAGTAACCAATCAGCAAGTACGAGCACAGACCTACGCCTTCCCAACCTAAGAATAACAATGCCAAGTTATCGCCAAGAACCAGCAACAACATGCTTGCAACAAACAGGTTGAAGTAAGAGAAGAAACGCGCAAAGTCTTCTTCACCACGCATGTACCATGACGCAAAGATATGAATCAGGAAACCTACACCTGTGATCATGCCCATCATCAACAATGACAAGCCGTCTAAGTGCAAGCTAATGCCGGGTGCGAAATCGCCAACTTGGAACCAAGTCCACAAGTGTTGAACTTGTGGCGCAGAACCATTATTAACGAAATCCATCCCCGCAATAAGGGCAAATAAAGCAGATAAACCTACAGCCCCAACGCCAATAATCGCTGCAACTTTCTCAGGTAAATTCTGGCGCCCCGCCGCTAATAACACAAAACCGATTAGCGGGAATAAAACTGTTAAATATAAATAACTCATCCGCGCATCTCACTAGCAGCATCCACATCCAAATGATGGAAGCGATGATAAAACTGAAGGACGATCGCAAGACCGATACAAGCCTCTGCCGCAGCAAGAGTCAAAATCAGAATGAACATGACTTGTCCATCTGGTTGTGCCCATGCGCTACCCGCCAAAACGAATGCCAACGCAGCGGCATTCATCATAATTTCAAGGCTCATTAACATAAATAATAGGTTGCGTCGCACCATTACACCGTAAAAACCCAGTGCAAAAAGAATGGTTGCAACGATCAAACCATGTTCTAAAGGGATGTTGCCCATTATTCTTTGTCCTCTTCTGCACTTGGCTCACGTTTACCTAAGTGGAATGCTGCAACTAGTGCTGCAAGCAATAACATCGCGGCAACTTCTACCAATAATAAGTAGTGAGTAAAGAGTGCTTGACCAACGGCTTTCGGACCAACAATTTCAGTGCCCATTACAGGACCTGCTGTGGTGTAGTCTGAACCTAACATCCAAACCAAAACCAAGCCCATCAGGAAGCTCATAAGTGCTGGATAAGCCCAAGCAGATGATGTTAACCATTTGCGCTCTTGATCAACGGTATGTTGACCAAGATTCAGCATCATCACCACGAACACGAATAACACCATGATCGCGCCAGCATAAACGATAATTTCCAGTGCACCCGCAAATGGTGCACCGACAATCATGAACATTCCTGCAACAGCAAGCAAAGACACGATCAAGCTAAGTAACGCATGTACAGGGTTCGCGTTAGTAACTACACGAACCGTAGAAACGATGGCCACGAGTGCCATCAAATAAAACGGCCACATCATGGTAATAGACTCCGTACATCAACAGGTGCGCTTTCACGTTGCGCCTGACCTTTTTCTTTACCTGTTACAGCCATACCTGTAACACGATAGAAATTGTAGTCTGGGTATTTACCAGGACCTGAGATGAGCAAGTTTTCTTTCTCATATACAAGGTCTTGACGAACGTACTCACCTAATTCGAAATCAGGTGTCATCTGAATTGCAGTGGTTGGACACGCTTCTTCACACATCCCGCAGAAAATACAACGCGAGAAGTTAATACGGAAGAATTCTGGATACCAACGACCATCTTCTTTTTCCGCTTTTTGTAGTGAAATACAGCCAACTGGACACGCAACAGCACATAAGTTACATGCTACACAACGCTCTTCGCCATCTGGGTCGCGCGTCAATACAATACGACCACGGAAACGCGGTGGTACGATTTCTTCAGCTGGTACTTCTGGATATAAAATCGTGTCACGTTTACGCGTCACGTGGCTGAATACCATCCACAATGAACGTACAATTGACCCAACTCCAGCTAGAAACTTATACATTTTGTTCTCCCTGCTGTCTTAGGCCTGATTCATCAGAATCACAGCACCAGTCACAAGTAAGTTGACCAATGCCAATGGCAAGCAAATTTTCCAACCAAAGTTCATTACTTGGTCATAACGTGGACGCATTAATGAACCACGCGCCAATACAAACATCATTACGAAGAATGCTGTTTTGATAATGAACCAGAATGCTGGTGGAATGAACGAAATCTCAAGGTTGAATGGCGCTAACCAACCACCGAAGAATAAAGTTACGATAAGTGCAGAGATTAAAACGACGTTGACGTATTCCGCAACGAAGAACATCCCCCATTTCATACCGCCATATTCAACGTGGTAACCTTCAGCCAATTCTTGTTCTGCTTCTGGTTGGTCAAATGGATGACGGTGAGTTACCGCAACACCCGCAACCACAAAGATCATGAAGCCTAAGAATTGAGGAATAACAAACCAAACATCACGTTGTGCTTCTACAATTTCACGCATGTTGAATGAGCCTGCAATTGCAACCACACCCATGAGTGAAATACCCAAGAACACTTCGTATGAAATTGTTTGCGCAGCAGAACGTAGACCACCGAGTAATGCATATTTGTTGTTTGAAGCCCAACCACCAAATAACACTGCATAAACCGCAATCCCTGCCATTGCCATAAAGAACAATAAGCCAATGCTCATGTCTGCTACACCCATATACGGGCTAATAGGAATGACCATGAACGACAGGACCGCAGTTGCCATCGCAACTGCTGGTGCTAAACGGAAGGTTAATTTGTCGGCAAACTTCGGTGTCCAGTCTTCTTTGAACATGATTTTCAGCATGTCGGCAACGATCTGGAACATACCGCCAGGACCTACGCGGTTTGGACCGTAACGGTCTTGCCATAAGCCGAGCAAACGACGCTCTACAAATGACATCAGTGCTGCAATCAGAACCACCACCAATAAAATGACAATGGCTTGAATCACAGAGTACGCAATCGGCCAGTTCTCAGCCCAGAGCGGTGTTTGACGTATAATTTCTTGATTCATGAATTACACTCCTACCGCGACTGAAACTGGTTCTGCTAAAGAAACAGTCGGTGCAAGACCAATTGGATAACCGATATAACCTGCTGGTAAATACTCAATCACTTGAACTGGCAAGCTAATGCTTGTTTCACCCGCTTTCACCGTCATTTGCTGTCCATCTTGAACATTCAAACGTGCCGCATCTTGTTCACCAACCGCAAATACTGCTTCAGGAATACGCGATTCCATTGCTGGTGTTTTAATGGTGAATTCACCTGAACCAAAGATATGGTGCATCGGAACTAAACGGAAGCTTTCAGGGTTAACCACAACCGCTGAAGGAGCAACATAGCTACGTGCTGGACGTTTCGGTAAACGGTCGAATAAACGCACGCCCGAATCACCGCCTTTTAAGTGACCGCCAACATTGTCTTGGAATTTGTTCCACGCTTGTGGAGAGTTCCAACCCGCTGACCATGCAAATGGCACAAGTGCAGACGGAGTTTGCGTACCCACATAACCTTCCATCGAGAATGTTAGTGCTGAGTCAATGTCAGTTGGCTGTTTTGGCTCGTGAATCGACAATGGTGCACGAATTGCAGTACGACCAGAATAACGACGTGGTTCACGCGCAACTTTCAAGCCATGAACACGGAATCCTGCATCTGGTGCAACATCTTGAATTGCTTGTAATGCTGGAACGTTTTTCGCAACCGTTTCAATCACATCATCAAGTAAAGTCCAAGAAATCGCCTTACCTTTCACACCAGTTTCAATGGCATGTAACCAGCGCCAAGATTCTTTAATTGCATATTCAGGTTTATAGTAGCTTGGGTCATACACTTGGTAGAAACGTTGTGCACGGCCTTCTTGCGATACAACAGTACCATCACCTTCAGCGAAGCTTGCCGCAGAAAGTACAATTGAAGCTTTCTTCACAGTTTCAGTTTCAGAGTGATCAAGTACAATCACCTCTTTACCTGAAAGTGCAGCATTCACTTGAGCTGCTGGTAAACGACGGTAAAGATCGTTTTCAACCACAATCACGGTGTCATAGTCTTGAGCAAATGCTTGCTCTAAGCTTTGACCACCCAAAATTGCCAAGCCCATTGAGTTCACTTCAGGAACGGTCAAGGTCAAGCCAGCGTTACCTAGGTTTTGCGCCACTTGTGCAGCCGCTTCCATAATCGCAGGATCTTGTAAGCTAGTACCTGAAATCACCAATGGTTTTTTCGCTGCTTTTAACGTGTCTGCAATGGTTTGCGCAAATGCTTTCGCATCTTCAGCCAAACCAGAAACCACTTCACCTTTCAATGCCGCAGCAACTGCGAAACCTAAACGTGCGATGTCATTTGGAGAAGCAACCACTTCACCTGTCGCGACGTCGGATAGACGAGTTTGCGTTGCAGCCAAGATATAAATTGGAGATTTTGCATCTTGTGCAATTCGTTGCACAGGCTCAGCCAACCAATCTTGGGTACGACGTTCTGCCGCCATTTCTTTGGCTTTGTTTTTCGCCGCTTGACGCACAGACAACGCCATACGTGGTGCAGTTTGAGTTAAATCTTCACCCAAAATCAACACAGCATCATAGCTTTCAATTTCACGCATGTTCGGGTTGTAAACACCCTCGGTTTGCATAATTGAAGCAGCCAATTCAACCAAGTTTTTCTCTTTTTGAGACATACCCGTTGAATAGTTGTCTTGACCGACCAACTCACGCAGTGCGTAGTTAGACTCAAGTGATGCACGTGGAGAACCAATACCCAAAACTTTTTTACCTTGGATATTTGCAATCACGGTGTCTAATGCTTGATCTACAGAAACAGCAGTTGCTTCAGCACCATCACGGAATTGTGGTTGACGCGGACGATCTGCACGGTTCACATAACCTGTACCGAAACGACCTTTGTCACACAAGAAGTATTGGTTGACTTCACCGTTGAAACGGTTTTCTACGCGACGTAATTCGCCATAACGCTCACCTGGAGAGATGTTACAGCCAGAAGAACAGCCTTGGCATACGCTTGGCGCATACTGCATGTCCCATTTACGGTTGTAGCGTTCAGAGTGAGTCTTATCAGTGAATACACCTGTTGGACATACTTCAGTCAAGTTACCAGAGAATTCAGATTCCAAAGTCCCTGATTCTGGACGACCGAAGTAAACACGCGATGCATTGGCATAAACACCAAAGTCTGTACCGCCCGCGTAGTCTTTGTAGTAACGAACACAACGGTAACATGCGATACAACGGTTCATTTCGTGTGAAATGAATGAGCCAAGCTCTTGGTTGTAGTGCGTACGCTTGGTGAAACGGTAACGACGACGGTCATGTTGCGTCATTACAGTCATATCTTGTAAATGACAGTGACCACCTTCTTCACAGACTGGACAGTCGTGTGGGTGGTTGGTCATCAAGAATTCAACAATCGAAGCACGGAAATCAGTTGCTTCTTTGTCTTCAATCGAGATGTAGGTATTGTCAGATGCAGGTGTCATACATGACATGACCAAACGACCACGCGTATCTTCTGGATTCGCGTATTGGGTCACAGCACATTGACGGCATGAACCGACAGAACCTAAGGATGGATGCCAACAAAAATATGGGATGTCGATGCCAAGGCTTAAACATGCTTGCAGCAAGTTTTCTGAGCCGTTGACTTCATACGATTTTCCATCGACATGAATTGTAGCCATAGTCGAATTCCTTAAGCTTGTTCTACGTTGCTAGTTCGAGCAGCGGCATCAACCACTTTTGCTTCAAACTCGCTACGGAAATATTTAAGTGCGCCCATTAATGGTTCCATTGCACCTGGAGCATGTGCACAGAAAGTTTTACCAATCCATAACTTACGCGTTAACTCTTGTAAGTGATCGATATCTTCTTTCTTACCTGTGCCATCTTCCAATGCTTTAAGCGCTTTAACCGCCCAAGGTAAACCATCACGACAAGGCGTACAGAAACCACATGACTCACGCGCAAAGAATTCTTCTAAGTTACGTGTAGCAGAAACCATACATTGAGTTTCATCAACAACCATTAGAAGACAAGTACCTAAACGTGAACCTGCTTTCATGATGCTTTCAGCATCCATCGGAAGGTCAATGTGTTCAGCAGCCAAGAAGTCAGTCGATGCACCGCCTGGTAACCAAGCTTTTAACTTAAGGCCATCGCGCATACCACCAGCATGCTCTTCAATCACTTCACGTGCCGTCGTACCAAATGGAAGTTCCCATAAACCCGGGAATTTTACCTTACCTGATGCACCATAAATTTTGGTGCCTGGGTCTTTCGATTTACCCGCAGATAAGTTGATATACCACTCAGGACCACGCAACATAATTGCTGGTAAGTTGTTGTAGGTCTCTACGTTGTTGACAATCGTAGGACGACCCCAAGCACCTGCAACTTGCGGGAATGGTGGTTTGGTACGTGGGTTGGCACGGCGACCTTCAAGCGAGTTAATCAATGCAGTTTCTTCACCACAGATATAACGACCCGCACCAGTATGCACATGCATTTCGAAGTTCCAGCCAGTTCCTAGGATGTTTTCACCCAAGTAACCTTTCGCACGGATTTGCTCTAATGCTTCATTTAAATATTGAGCAGCTTCGATGTATTCACCACGGATGAAGATATAACCATGCGTTGCTTCAAGGGTATAACCCGCAATCAACATCCCTTCGATCAATTGATGAGGAAGTTTTTCCATCAACAAACGGTCTTTGAAGGTACCTGGTTCCATTTCATCGGCATTACAAATCAGGTACCGTGGACCTGAGTTGTCATTTGGCGCCATCAGTGACCATTTAATCCCTGCTGGGAAACCTGCACCACCACGACCTTTAACGGTTGCAGCCTTAATGACTTCAAGCACGTCTTTCGGTGGCATGGTTAATGCTTTTTTAAAGCCTGCATAACCTTCAAGCGCTTCGTAGTCATCTGCACTACGAACAAACTCTTGTTTACTCAAACGCCAAGTTAATGGATGAGTTTCTGGGTTACCGTCGCCATAAATTGGTTTTGGTTCGGTATTCATACATACTTCTCCAATAACTGTTTCACTGAAGTCACTTCAACCAGACCGTGAGTGTCTTCATCAATCATCAAGGTAGGACCTTTGTCACAGTTACCTAGGCAGCAAATTGGCAACAGAGTAAAACGACCATCTGCAGTCGTTTGACCAAATTGAATGCCCAATTCGCGTTGGAATGCTTCAGCCAAAGTTTCCGCACCCATCAAGAAACACGCAATCGAGTCACAAAGCAAAATTACGTGACGACCTACAGGTTGACGGTAAATACGGTTATAGAATGTTGCAACGCCTTCAAGATCTGCAACGCTCATGCTAAGCATTTGAGCAATCGCATTCATTTGCGCATCATCTACCCAACCATTACGGCGTTGTACACACTTCAGCGCATCAAGACAGGCTGCACGTGGGTACGGATAGTGATCAATGTGATGTTCGATATCGTGAATTTCTTCCGCAGTCAAAATTCCTTCAACGTTCACACGTGGCTTTTTATCAGTCAAAATCATCATAATGCGTTACCCCTTAGCGATCCACGTCAGCCATTACGACGTCAATTGTCGCTAAATAAATGATCAAGTCAGATACCAGACTGCCGTTAATCACTGAAGGCATTTGCTGTAAATGGGTGAAAGTTGGTGTACGAATACGGGTACGGTAACTCATGGTCGACTTGTCAGAAGTCAAGTAATAGTTACTTGCACCTTTCACCACTTCAGCCATCACAGAGGCTTCACCAGCAGGCATTACAGGACCCCAAGATACGCTTAAGAAGTGCGTAATCAAGGTTTCAATATCTTGTAAAGTCTTGTCTTTTGGTGGTGGAACAGCCAATGGGTGATCCGCTTTATATGGACCAGATGGCATGTTATCCAAGCACTGTTTGATGATTTTCAATGACTGTTCGATTTCACGGTAGTGAACGATAACACGCGCATAAGCGTCGCCTTCGTATTCTACTGGCACTTCGAAATCATAGTTTTCATAACCACTGTATGGACGGTATTTACGAACGTCAAAGTCGATACCTGTTGCACGAAGACCTGTACCTGTTACACCCCAAGCCAATGCAGATTTTGCATCGTATTGCGCAACATTACGGGTACGACCTTCAAATACAGAGTTTTTCAGCGCTGCAGTGTGGTATTCCTTCAAACGCTTCGGCATCCATTCAAGAATTTCACGAATCAGATGCTGCCAGTTGTTTGGAAGGTCATGTGCCGTACCACCGATACGGAACCACGCTGGGTGCATACGGTAACCGGTGATCGCTTCAATTGCGTCATAGATTTTTTGACGGTCAGCGAACATATAGAATACAGGGGTCATACCACCCGCATCCTGAATTGCAGTACCGATATATAACAAGTGGTTATTGATACGGAACAATTCAGACATCATGACACGGATACATTGCGCACGATCTGGAACCGTAATTCCTGCAAGCTGCTCAACACCCATAACGTATGGCATGTTTTGCGCACAACCACCTAAGTAGTCAACACGGTCTGTATACGGAATGAATGAATGCCAAGTTTGAC
Organism: Acinetobacter sp. NigerLNRRAM0016; assembly: GCF_054112845.1. NCBI lineage: Bacteria > Pseudomonadati > Pseudomonadota > Gammaproteobacteria > Moraxellales > Moraxellaceae > Acinetobacter > Acinetobacter sp. NigerLNRRAM0016. The sequence goes on along the minus strand of NZ_JBSYVT010000004.1, from coordinate 14,245 downwards.
GTTCAGCCATCTTTTCCACACCACGGTGGTGATAACCGATATCAGGCACACAGTCTTTTACTTCTTCGCCATCCAACTGCAAGATTACACGGAACGCACCGTGCGCAGATGGGTGGTTAGGACCCAAGTTCAGGAACATGAAGTCTTCGTCAGCATTACCACGTTTTAGACCCCAATCTTCTGGGACAAAACGCAAGTGTTCTTGCTCGAAGTCTTGTTTCGCTTGGTTCTGCATGTACGGGGTATATTCAGTCGCACGTGCAGAGTATTCCTTACGTAGCGGGTGACCTTCCCAATAAGTCGGTAACAAAATACGACGGAGCATTGGATGCCCTTCGAAATTGATACCGAACATATCGTAAGCTTCACGCTCGTACCAGTTTGCATTTGGCCAGATATTGGTTGCTGTAGGAATATTGAGATCGCTCTCATTCAAAGCAACTTTAATACGAATATCCGTATTGCGCTCTAATGACAATAAGTGATAGAACACTGTAAAGTCAGACGCAGGCAAACCGTCACGGTGAGTACGCAAACGCTCATCTACCGCAGACAAGTCAAACAGCATCACGTAAGGACGTGACACTGTACGCAAGAACATCAAAACCTCTTGTACGCGTGCGCGCTCAACCCAGACCGTTGGAAAATCTTCACGAGTCGTTTGCACATAGAAGTTCTCACCAAATTTGGTTTTGAGCTCTTCTATAATTGCAAATGCTGGGCGTGAATCAACTGCTGTTGATTCTGGCATAGCAATGTCAGTTTCAGCCATTGGCTTGGCTTCCTATTTAATACAAATTCAGTCAACCTTAACGACAACTACACCCATCTCGGGTGCATCAAACATTCATCGTTAAAATTATTTAATTTCATCCATAGAGCGTAAGTTTTTCACCGCAATACGCTGTGCATTCTTACGATCGCGTTCTGGCATCATCTTTGGCTTATACACTGGCTGAAGATCATCACCAATTACGGCAGATAGCGGACGACGCTCTAATTGAATTTGGTCCTGTAGCAACATTAATGCTTGGATTAATGCTTCTGGACGAGGTGGGCAACCTGGGATGTACACATCGACAGGAATGATTTTATCGACACCTTGTACAACTGAGTAGATGTCATACATGCCACCTGAGTTCGCACAAGCACCCATTGAAATCACCCATTTAGGTTCTAACATTTGCTCGTACAAACGCTGAATAACAGGCGCCATTTTTACAAAGCATGTCCCTGCGACAATCATCAAGTCCGCCTGACGCGGTGAAGCACGAATTACCTCAGCACCGAAACGTGACAAGTCATGCACACCTGTTAAGGTCGTTGCATACTCTACGTAACAGCAAGATGTACCAAAGTTAAACGGCCAAACTGAGTTCTTACGTCCCCAGTTTACTGCTGTGTGTAACACATCCTCTAAACGAGTCATGAACACATTCTTATTCACTTCTTCTTCAAGCGGATCGGTAACGATCTGGCGCTCCTGAAGTGGATATTGATCAGCATTCGGATTCGCACGGGTTAAGGTATATTTCATCCCGAGTTACTCCTTGTCAGATGAGGCAGTCGGTGATTTTGGTTTCACGCGACCAGATGATTGAGCTGGAATATGACCAGTTGGGTCTGTTACCAATTCTTCAATAGAGTTAAAACGTGTAATGTCAGCAATATTCATATTAGGAGAGCCAACTTTAATCGCTTTACCAGCAGCTTTACGACGATCTGTAGGTGCCCAATTTAATGCACCCACTGACACTGCATAAACCAATGCAATCAATAAATCGACCACAAAAATTACAACAGTTGTAAAACCTAACCAGCCTACTTCACGTACAGAGGTAGACCATGCGTAAAGATAAAGCGCTTCTAAGTCAAAAACTACGAAGAAAATAGCAACCAAATAGAATTTTGCAGACAAGCGAATACGTGCACCACCTGCACCCACTACGCCTGACTCAAACTGCTCTTGCTTAGCACGGCCCCATGACTTACCCCCAAGGAGTAATGGAACTGTGAGCATAAAAGCACAAAGAAATGTAACGCCGATCACGAAGGCAATAATTGCCCATTCGTATGGAGTAATGGCACTCATGCGGGGATAACTCCTGGCAGGCCTATTTATTAACAAAGAATGTATGTATTGGCCTTCAAATACACCAAACACAAAATTAATCCCGCCAATTGTACCTGATTTATGATTTCACTTGCTAGTTTATAGGTCTTAGTCTTTTGGATGATTTTTTGAGCTTTTTTCAGTATTTCCACAGATAAAACACTGAAACACACCTTATTATCGCTTTATTGAATTAAAAAATAATTTTTCATCATTTTTTTCAACATTACTTCCATTTGATGTGGTTTTCTGCCCTGAAAATTTCCGTTGAAATGCTTTATTTTTCTCATAAGAGCTTAAATGATCTAACCACAAATTGTTTGTGCACAATTCAATACAACAGCGTTAAAAAAACATAAAATGGAATAAAAAGTACGCAAGCCAAATGAGGCTAACTTAGAAAAAGTGTAATTTCATTTACAACACTGCTACACGACAAAATTACCTGATGATCACGATTATGGTATTCCTATATCATCATGTAAAACAAATAATAAGGAGCAATTATATGAATCTAGAATTCACTCACAAACCCAATTATTACTTGTTTGCACAACTGCTTATCCGTCATATTGAAAACTACATTTTCAAACATCCAGATGCGAACAATGCAATATTTGATCTCCGTGATATCTATGAATTATTTCGCCAAGATCGTGCCTCGACCACCACCAACCTAGATGGCATTTTTGATATTGTGGATGATTACAAAGTAGAAACCCTGAATGGCGATCAAAAACTGATTGTTGGTCATTCCATTGATACACTAAATAATTCTTTATTGGTCGATTTTAATCAGGAAGCCCTTGCAAGCTTAAAAAGCGGCAAACCAGTTATTGAGCCTGACGCCAGTATTATCGATTGATTGCAAGCCCCGCAAGATAAAAGCCCAGCTTATTCCTTTACAAGAATAAATCTGGGCTTATCTTTACCACCCATTCAAAACATTCCGCTTAACTATCCGAACTTTCCTTGGTGCCAATTTTTTTCTTGGTATTGCTCTTGGCAAAGCGTTTTGCAGGCCAACTCATGGTAAATCGTGCACCTTTTAAGTTCGGACTCGCATCGACTTCAATACGACCACCAAACCAATACGCAATGCGACTCACAATCGAAAGTCCCAGTCCATAACCACCCGAAGCACGAGTCCGACTGTCATCTAAACGTGCGAAAGCTTCAAAGATGCGTTTACGGTCTTCTTCTGGAATACCCGGACCATCATCTTCAACGCAGACATAGGCCATGCCCGCCTCATTCACCCCACCGCTGATCACAATTTTGTGGTCGCAATACCGCACTGCATTACCCACCAAGTTTTGTACCACCCGATGCAAGTAACGACGCTCGGCATCTGCCACCACGCTAGGCAATGGCGCTTTGACTATAATCTCTTTTTGGGTTTTCAGTGCTTCCGTTTCAGTTGCAACCTGCTCAAGCACTTCCGCCAATACAATTTTCTCAAAATCGAGTGATGGTGTCCCCTGTTCCAGCTTGGCATATGTCATGATTTCATCAATTAAGGTATTCAGCGCCTCAATGTCTTTATCAATCATGTCGACTTGCTGAATACGATATTCGTAATCGTCTTCTTCCGCCAGCATTTCCATACCAAAACGGATTCGCGCCACCGGGGTACGCAGCTCATGCGAAACCGCTCGCATCAACTCACGCTGTGCTTCAATCAAGCGCTGAATATGATCCGACATGCTGTTATAGCTGGATGCCAAACTCGCCATTTCATCCGTACCATCCACAGGTAAACGCAAACTTAAATCGCCCGACTTCATGCGATTTAACGCGTAGTTCACCTCACGAATTTTACGCTGCATCGGCAGAATCAGACCATAGACTCCTAAACTCAACACAAACAGACTCAGCAAGGTGATACCTGCTGCCAACTGGAATGGCATCCAGTTAAACAAAGGCACAGGTCCCAACACCAATACTTCTGATGGCGAACTTGGAATTGGAGAAACAATTGAAATGGTTGTGCCACGAACGGTTGCACTATCACGATACAAGATAATGCTGTGATCTAATCTTAAACGTCCGATTTGCTCTGAATCTAAAGGTAGATTTTGTACCTTTTCAATTTCAATCGGATAAGAGAAATGCTTTTGAATTTTCGCCAAATACTCTTTTTCCTGTCCTGGGTAATACACCAAATAATCCAGAATAAAGATTGGCAATGCCTTCATTTGACGCTCACCAATTTTATCTACTTTGACATAGAGATAATGGTTGGTGTCATTTTTCAGCCCGATAATAATGTAGGCAATTGAATTTTGCGCATCATAGCGTACTGCTGCTTTTTGCTGGCTTATACGCTTTTGTTCCGCTCTCGACAAATCTACCTTATTGGCATCGACATAATAAATCGGCAATTCCAACAAGTCAGAAGCATCTGAAATCCAGTCGACTTTCTGCTGAACGGTTTGCTGACGTGCAATCCCCTCACTGATAATAAAGGAAATGCCATCAGTTAAAGACTCACGATATTCTTGCGCGCGCTGATAGTTAATGATTTGCACCAAGAGGTAACCAAACAGCGCCACGATTGCAACCAGCACAACCAGACCTGCATAGATGCGCAAGAATATACTGTGTTTAAACACGCAAATGTCCTGTGTTAATAAAAAAGCAGTGAATTACATTCCGTTGGTTTCTTTCACGAAAAGATAACCTTTACTACGCACAGTCTTAATTCGTTTTGGATTTTCTGGATCATCGCCAATTTTGGGACGAATACGCGAAATACGCACATCGATTGAACGGTCTTGACCATCATATTCAATCCCACGCAGACGCTCGAAAATGTCTTCACGCGATAGAATGCGACCCGCATTCGAAGCCAATAACCAAAGCAAGTCATATTCTGCGCTGGTGAAATCAACCAGTTCACCATTTAAAGTGACAGAACGACCACCGTTATCAATCACCAAGTCATCAAACTCAATGCGCTGTGCCACTTCATCTTCTGGCGCTTTGTCTGTACGACGTAACAAGGCACGGATACGCGCCAATAACACACGCGGCTGAACAGGTTTAGCCACATAGTCATCTGCACCCATTTCCAAGCCAAGCACCTGATCCATATCTTCAGTACGAGCAGTGAGCATTAAAATTGGTTGATGATAATGAGGGCGCACTTCACGACAAATGGTTAAACCATCTGCACCTGGTAACATTACGTCGAGCACCACAAGATCTGGTTGCTCCGCAATAATACGACGAATGGCACGATTACCATCTGGCTCAACCCCAACTTCCAATCCGTTACGGATTAAATATTCTTGGGTTAAACGCGCAAGACGCTCATCATCTTCAACAATTAAAATTTTCGGTAACTTTTCTTCTTGGCTCATAAACTGCCCCTTCAATAGGATGAAGCGTATCTTTTAAAAATCCGACAGATACGACGTAATATAATTTTGCAATATACACACGTTTACATTGTAAACAAGATGCCATTCACCAAACTGATACATCTAAGTAGCTTTTTGTAATATTTTTTAATCGTTGAATTAATTGGCTTTTTAAGATTGTAATTTTTGCAGCACTTGCCATCACATCTCGTTACAAAACGATTATTTATTCACCAAATCAAGCTATTGGTCAGAAACTGACTGATCAATTTTATTCTTTTTTACTTATCCACAAGTTTATCTATAAGCAGATAAATAGAGCTTTGCTATGCTATGCCCTTGTCTAATAAGGCTTAAACTAGAAAGACAAAAACAGGGAAATTTGAGCTATCTTTTTTTGACAAATATCAGAAAAATTTTTAGTAAAATGTCAATATTGATCTACCCTCAATTTTCCCGTATCTTGTGTTCAATTCAATCTTAAACCACTAAGTCTTGTGTTTATTCCTCAAACACTGTGGCACACTTTTTGCCCAGTTCAAATGGTCCATAAACATAACAATAGATGACAATGGAGCTATGCTGACATGAGCGTAATCACATCCACCCCTGGTCAACTTCAGGTGATTAAACGAACTGGTGACGTTGCAGCTTTTGATGCCGAAAAAATTTCTGTCGCAATTGGCAAAGCCTTTTTAGCGGTAGAAGGACAACAAAGTGCCGACTCTAGCCGTATTCATGATCGCATTTCACAACTTACTGAAATGGTCATGAATACTTTTAACCGTCGTTTACCTTCCGGCGGTACGATTCATATTGAAGAAATCCAAGACCAAGTGGAATTGGCTCTCATGCGCACTGGCGAACAGAAAGTTGCGCGCTCTTATGTCATTTACCGTGAACAGCGTGCATCTGCTCGTCAGCAAACAGGTGCACACCATCACCCGACATTACAAATCACAGCACAAGACGGTCAACTTAAGCCTTTAGACTTGAGCGCGCTCCAAGCAAAAGTAACTAAAGCAGCTGAAGGTTTAGAAGGCATCGATGCACAAGCGATTATCGATGAAACTGTAAAAAACCTTTATAACGGTGTAAAAGAGTCAGACATCTCAACTACGATGATGATGGCGACCCGTACCCGTATTGAACAAGAACCAAACTACACGTACGTGACCGCGCGTTTATTGCGTGATGACCTTGTTGCGACTGGTTTAGAGTTTTTAGGTCTTTCGACTGACACTTTAGAAAATGATGCGCTTGAAGCATTCTTGAAAAAAGGGGTTGAGTTAGAACTTCTTTCAGCAGATTTGCTTGACTTTGATCTTGCGAAGTTAGCAGCAGCAATTCAACCAGAACGTTCAAACCAGTTCACCTATTTAGGTCTACAAACTTTATTTGACCGTTACTTCATCCATTCAAATGGTATTCGCTTCGAACTTCCACAATTGTTCTTCATGCGTGTATCGATGGGTCTAGCGCTGAACGAAGAAAACCGTGAAGAACGTGCTATCGAGTTCTACAACTTATTGTCGAGCTTCGATTATATGGCGTCTACTCCGACGTTATTTAACTCAGGTACTTTACGTCCACAATTATCAAGCTGTTATTTAACAACGATTGATGATGACTTGTTTGATATTTATGGCGCAATGCGTGATAACGCCATGTTGTCTAAATGGGCAGGCGGTTTAGGGAATGACTGGACACCAGTACGTGCCTTGAACTCTTACATCAAAGGCACAAACGGTAAATCACAAGGTGTTGTACCGTTCCTAAAAGTTGCCAATGATACCGCTGTTGCAGTTAACCAAGGTGGTAAGCGTAAAGGTGCAGTATGTGCCTACCTTGAAACTTGGCACTTGGATATTGAAGAATTCCTAGAACTTCGTAAAAACACAGGTGATGACCGTCGTCGTACCCACGATATGAACACAGCGAACTGGGTTCCAGACTTGTTCATGCAACGTGTATTTGAAGATGCTGAATGGACACTGTTCACCCCTTCTGAAACACCAGACCTACACGACTTGATGGGCGTAGAGTTTGCTGAGCGTTATGCGTACTACGAATCTGTAGCAAAAGAAAATAACATGCTACACAAGAAAGTACGTGCGAAAGACTTATGGCGCAAAATGCTGTCTATGTTGTTTGAAACAGGTCATCCGTGGATCACATTCAAAGACGTATGTAACTTACGTTCACCACAACAACACGTTGGTGTCGTACACTCATCTAACTTATGTACTGAAATTACGTTGAATACCAATAAAGACGAAATTGCAGTATGTAACTTGGGTTCAATCAACCTTGTACAACACGTTCAAGGCGGTGTATTGGATCGTGAGAAACTTGCTCGCACCATTAAAACAGCAGTACGCATGCTCGATAACGTGATCGACATTAACTACTACGCTGTTCCACAAGCGAAAAACTCGAACTTGAAACACCGTCCAGTCGGTATGGGTATCATGGGCTTCCAAGATGCTTTATATGAAATGGGTATGGCGTATGGTTCAGATGCAGCGGTTGATTTTGCTGACGAATCAATGGAAGTAATTAGCTACTACGCAATCCAAACATCTAGCGACTTGGCTGTGGAACGTGGTGCTTACTCGACATTCAAGGGTTCATTGTGGGATCAAGGTATTCTGCCAATCGACTCATTGAACAAAGTTGCGCAATCACGTCCAGAACGTATGTTCGAAGTTGATCGTACACAACGTTTGGACTGGGACACTTTACGTGCCAAAGTTCAAAAAGATGGTATGCGTAACTCAAACGTGATGGCGATTGCACCAACTGCAACTATCTCGAATATTTGTGGCGTATCTCAATCGATTGAACCAACCTTCCAAAACTTGTATGTGAAATCTAACCTTTCTGGTGAATTCACTGTGATTAACCCGTACTTGGTACGTGCGTTAAAAGAACGTGGTCTTTGGGATTCAGTCATGGTTAATGACTTGAAACACTTCGAAGGTTCTGTACAGAAGATTTCACGTATTCCAGAAGAGTTAAAAGCAATTTTTGCAACTGCGTTTGAAGTTGAGCCACGCTGGATTGTAGATGCTGCTTCACGTCGTCAAAAATGGATTGACCAAGCACAATCGCTAAACCTTTACATTGCTGGTGCAAACGGTAAGAAGCTTGACATCACCTATAAGATGGCATGGTTACGTGGTTTAAAAACAACTTATTACCTCCGTGCATTAGGTGCGACTTCTGCAGAGAAATCGACCATTAACACAGGCGCATTGAATGCAGTTAAACCAACTACGGTTGCGGCGGCTCCTGTTGTAGCAGTAGCGGAAGAAAAGCCTGCTGCAGCACCTGTCGCAGAAGATGAAGGTTTTGAACAAGCAGCACCAGTGCCAATGGCATGTTCAATTGACAACCCTGATTGTGAGGCTTGTCAATAATAACCTCCCCTAACCCCTCCTAAAAGGAGGGGAATTACACCAAACTTATTGAGGTGTGAAAGTCCCTCTTTCTTAAAGAGGGATTTAGGGAGATTAAGAGTTTTGAAAGAAATTTAAAAGGAAAAGACCATGCTCCATATGACTCATAACTACATGTTAGGACTCGCGGTTCTGGTTTTTTCCTTTGTTTTCTTTTACGTGCCAATGGTCTACGCATTTGTAGCCATTCACCATCAGAAGCGTAAGCAAAATAAGTAGTGGGGACACTTGCTCTACCGAACAAAATTAGAGCATTTATCGACAAAACTTAATTTTGCTTACACAAATTGAGCGTATAGTAGGACATCTTCTTGGTTGAGATGTCTTCATAAAAGATATAAAGCAACGAAGAGAGAATTGATATGTCTATCCTAAGTTGGGACGATTTAGAAGATGATTCGCAAAAACCGGCTGCACCTGAGCACAAGTCTGCGCCCGTCGAACCGCAAAAAGCGCCTGCTGCGCCGTTGGTATCTGATGCAGAGCAACCACAGAAGAATGTGGCAGCTCCACAATCCGCTGGAACCCATTCAGTGCGAGCAACAGATCCAGCCGATCCGTTGGCAAGAGCATCTGCTTCCCTAGAAACTTTGGACGTTGCGCCTGGTCTTGAAGAGCTTGAGATGGGTGCTCAGCGTGTACAAGTTGACGACAAAGCCATGATTAACTGTCGTGCTGACTTAAACCAGCTTGTACCGTTCAAATACGAATGGGCTTGGCAGAAATATCTAGATGGTTGTGCAAACCACTGGATGCCTCAAGAAGTCAACATGAACCATGACATCGCACTTTGGAAGTCTGAAAATGGCTTAACTGAAGATGAGCGTACTATTGTTATGCGTTCTTTAGGTTTCTTCTCGACTGCGGATTCATTGGTTGCAAACAACTTGGTCTTGGCAATTTACCGTCATATTACCAACCCAGAATGCCGTCAGTACATTTTACGTCAAGCCTTTGAAGAAGCGATTCACACTCACGCTTATCAATACTGCATCGAATCTTTAGGGATGGATGAAGGCGAAGTCTTCAACATGTACCGTGAAGTTCCATCTGTAGCGCGTAAAGCGGCTTGGGGCTTAAAGTACACTCAATCTTTAAGCGATCCTTCATTCAAAACAGGTACACCTGAAAACGACCAAATTTTGCTTCGCAACTTGATCGCGTTCTACTGCGTACTTGAAGGCATTTTCTTCTACTGCGGTTTCAGCCAAATTTTGTCGATGGGTCGTCGTAACAAGATGAACGGTGTTGCAGAGCAATTCCAATACATCTTGCGTGATGAATCGATGCACTTGAACTTTGGTATCGACATGATTAACCAAATCAAGATTGAAAACCCGCATCTTTGGACAGCTGAATTCCAAGAAGAAATTATTCAGATGATTCTTGAAGGCACTATGCTTGAAATCGAATATGCTCGTGACACGATGCCACGTGGTGTATTGGGCATGAATGCAGGCATGATGGAAGAATACTTGAAGTTTATCTGTAACCGTCGTTTAAGCCAGTTGGGCTTACCTGAACAGTTTGCTGGTGTGAACAACCCATTCCAGTGGATGTCAGAAATGATGGACTTACGTAAAGAGAAGAACTTCTTTGAAACTCGCGTAACAGATTACCAAACTGGTGGCGCGTTAAGCTGGTAATTAATTTATAAAAAATCCCGCCTTGATGGCGGGATTTTTTTAATCTAATCAATCATGAAAAATGACTTATAAAATAATCTGTTGATTGGTAATTAACTCAGTCAAAGTGGTATCAACACCTTTTAAAACCACCAAATCAGTAGACTGATACTGCCCACCTGCTCCGTCACGATCAATACGAATGGTTGTATCAGTTCCATCGCTATTCACACTTAAATAGTCACTTAATGAAGCAGCACTACCATCACCTGAATAATTCACCAACAAATCACTGATATCGATTTTGTCAGCTTGGTCATCCGTAGTTGTATTTCCTAAATGGAAGTCTAGCCATGTATCTGTTCCATTGCCACCAGCATTATCGCTTTCCTCTCCATCCAGAACTTGGAACATAAGAGTATCTGAGCCAGAACCTCCAGTAATCGTGTCATTTCCAGCTTCGCCAAGAATTCGATCATTGCCAGCACCGCCATCAATAATATCATTCCCCAAACCGCCGAAAATCACATCATTACCTGAGCCTGCATTTACAGTATCGTCACCCGATCCTGCACGAATCCAATCATTAAAGTTACTACCAGTAATGACATCATCGCCATCATAGGCATAAATTCTTTGCCCCATAGATGCAGTAGATTGATCTATTAACTCACTGATATTTGTACCTTCCGTAATATAGTCATTGTAATCACCCAAGCTATTAATCAGATTTGCATCAGCCAAACTGGCTACGATATCTGAATCAACTGCTCCGTTTGTATCGGTAACAGTGATTTGCATTGCTTGCAGTACTTCTAAACTCAATGTACTACTATTGAGCAATGTTCCATTCTCATTACTGAGCTGAACAGTCGCCAATAATTCATTCAATTTCACATTATCAATAGCACCGCCATCTAATGCTGTAATCGTTAGCGTATAAGAGTATCCAAGTAGTGTGAGGGTTCCTTCTGTTGAGGCGTAACTCAATTTCAATCCGAGTTCTTGTGCTAGGCGCTCAGAGGCATCAATAATAATTTTAGTCGGCGCAACTGTAAGCAGGGAACCAAATTGAATTTCGACTTTTGCAATATTATTATCTACATCGTAGGCACCGTAGACTTGTCGATCCAAATCAATCAGCCCCAATGCCCCCACACCAACAAGCCCCAGTAACGTCCGATCTGCCAACATTGCTACTGGGTCTTCATTCACTAAAGGATCTACTAAATCCGTTTCTGGCTCTACCGTTGTGCTGTCTAAACTCACAGTCGTTGTAGATGAACCATCACTTAATTTAGTTGCTAAATCTAAGTCATTATCAATGGCTGTAAAATCAATTTCCAAAGACTCTTGCGAACCTACTGAGCCATAAAGATCATCAACAATTAATTTTCCTTTAGACAATAACTCTTGAATTATCTCTGCATCCGTTCGCGTATCAGCAGCATAATCGACACCTGACAAAATAATTTTCTGATCAACTTTGCTACTTTCAGATGCATCATAACCACCTGTGAACTCACCTGTAGTACTGATCCAAATTTCGGTTTGATTGTTTACCGTTTCAAAGTGAATATATGCAGCGAGATTACCAACTAAATTTCCTATTTTGCCTTCGCCTTGTAGCAAGCCAGATAAATCTAGAACATCTCCGCCAATCGCGGCACTGGCTGTATTAAAATCTGTAATGGTATCTATTGTTGGATCCGCTGTTGACCCCCCATCACCTTGCTCCCAAACAAAGACATCTGTGCCGTCATTACCTGTTAATTCATCATTACCAGTTCCACCATAAATCAGGTCGTTACCATTGCCTGCAACTATCGTATCATCGCCACTACCACCACGAATTAAATCATTCCCCGAACCACCAGTGAGCGTATCGTCTCCAGCATAGCCATAAATGCGCTGGCTAGTCGTTTCTGCTGATTTATCGATTGATTCGCCTCCAGCAGTACCTTCAGTCAGGAATCCACTGGTATCTGAACCTAATAAATTCCCCAGCAATGAAACATTCGCAACATCAATACTCACCTCTGTATCGGACTGTGCCAAAGAGTCCACCACATTAAGTGTATAAGTTGGGGCTAAACTTAGATCAGCAATATCGCCCAAGAATGCATCATCTACAGTAATTGACGCTAATAACTCATTAAAAGCCTGAGTCGAAACAGGATCAGAATTTGTTAGTGTAAACGTGATTGTTTGACCATATACATAACCACCAGAACCATCTGAAATAAATGATTCGTCACCAATAGTGATTGTTATACCCAGTTCTGTTGCTAAATCTTGAGATGCCGTTAATCCATAAGATGCCAAACCTAATTGACTTAATACCCCCCCAAGTGCTCCACCAATGGCATTTAGTACTGTATTCAAACCCAAAATAGCAATGAGACTTCCTATAGGAAGTGTCAAAGGACCAATTGTTAGATTTAACGCATTAACTACAGCCCCCCCTAAGTTTGTGGTTAAACTTAAAGTCAATGAAGTAATATCATTATTGGCATCTGCAACCGTAAACTTCTGGTTTGCAGTTAAATCAATTAAATCAAGTGCATTCAATCCAACAGAGCCTAACAAACCACCTTGATCGGCAATCATAGCTGTCGGAGCCACCTGAGCTGGTTCTGTCCCGATACCTTCGCCTGTACTTTCTACAGAATACTCACCTGTTTGAAAGTTGATTCGTATTGAATCACCAAAATTAGTGGTTAAGCTTAAAACCCCATCTTCAAAACTATAATTATCTGGGTCAAATTGCGTTGTTGATCCTGTATAAGTAATTGAATCTGCCAAAGCATCGTAGGTATAAGTAACCCCATTAATTGTCGCTGTAGTTAGATGTCCACCATCAGCACCAAATGAATCTACTGCGTTACCAAAGTAAATGGATGGTGTATCTCCAAAATCATAAGTCACATTTTCCGCAAGAATTGGTACATCATCGATAATATCTACGCTAATTTTCTCAAGAATAGGACTACCATCATCCTCCAAAGTAAAGATTAAGCTTTCGACATCCCCTGCATGATCAATACTGTCGAGTAGCTCGACCTGATAACTCCAAGCATTTGATGAGCCAGTTAAAGTCACCCTCAACACATCATTTTGTGTAGTGGCACCAGTTAAGGTTTTTCCATCCGCAGATAATGTCCAAGTGATTGGATTACCTTGACTGGATAAAGAAATATTAGGCACCACTAATGCTAAATCTGTATATGTTCCACTTAACTGACTTGTTACCTCGGCCGAGCCTTGGCTAGTTAATAAAGCCTCATCCAAAGTTACAGATAGTGTTGTTAAGTCTAAAGTATAGGATTCTGTTGTATCTATTGTTGATGGATTACCTGCAGCATCGTGAACTATAGCACTAGCCTCTATAGTTAAATCACCATCATCTACAAGTTCACTCCCTGACACAGCGACACTCCAAACTCCTCCACTTTGGATTTGTGTGGTATAGATTTGATTATTAATTGTCAGTGTCACCTCATCACCAATTTGATACTCACCACTCACTGAACCACTGACGTTAATCGTACCAACTGCCTCTGATAGTGTAATAACGCTGTCACTGGTAATTGGATTGATATCTATGCTGGCTATTGGTGCAATGGTGTCAATCACCACATCTTGGCTGGTCGTGCTTTGGGTATTGCCCGCTGTATCCGT